>NZ_JAXCID010000001.1:0-301483 GCF_035985125.1 Arthrobacter sp. CG_A4
GTACTCCTTGAAATCAGTGGGGGTGTCCGGTCCCGAGGATGGTTCCTGCCGAGTAGCTCGGACGGGGCCGGTGCTTGTCTGTCAGGAGTACTTCGCCAGCACACCGGCTACGGATGGGTTCCACCGTGTTCGTGACCAATCCGTGACCCCGCGCCCCGGTGCGCGGCCGCATCGCAGAGGGAAGACGGCCTGCCAGGGAGCCATCGGCGCCTCCGTATCTGATGATCTCTGCGTGGATGGATGGGTTGACCGATACGCCGGGTTCTGTGTTCCCGCCCCGTTACCGGTGCGGGAGTAGCGGCCATCCATCTACGAACGCCGTTGCCGACGCCCTCCAGCGGCCTACCCGGACACTCGGGCGAGCAGCCCTCAAACGTGCCCTGTCTGGCCTTGCTCCGGGTGGGGTTTACCTAGCCTTCCCGGTCACCCGGGAAGCTGGTGGTCTCTTACACCACCGTTTCACCCTTACCTGCTCTGCCGCGTGTGCAAGCACCCACGGCATGCAGGCGGTCTATTCTCTGTGGCACTGGCCTGCGGGTTACCCCGAGTGGGCGTTACCCACCACCCTGCCCTGCGGAGCCCGGACGTTCCTCGAGCCACTTGCGTGACGCGCGGCCGCCTGGTCAACCCATCCGCCGTCCATTCTACGGTCCCCCGCAGTCCCGCCCGCACCGCAGAACCCGCTCATCCCGGAACATGGCGCGGACATGGCGCGGACGTGGCGGCGCAGGCATGTGCGCCGGCGTCGGGCGCGCCCATGAAGACGATCCACGTGGCACCGCCGGGGTCCGTGCCGGAGCCTATGATCGTGGCATGGACCAGTCCGCTCTGACCCGGCGCCGCCTGCTGCAGCTGGCAGGTGCAGGCTTGTGCACAGCCGGAACCGCGGCGTGCTCGAACACACCGGCACCCCTCCCCGCCTCGGGACCGCCCACGACGGCGTCTGCCGCACCCCCGGCCCCGGCTCGCCCCGCTGCTCCCCTTTCGGTCACCACCACGACGGGTTCGTTCGTCTCAGCCTTCCGCCCGGGCGTTCCCAGTCACTGGTCGCTGGCCACGCCCGAACTGCCGCCCGGCGGTGTGCAGCCGCGGCTGCCCGTGGCGGTATTCCTGCACGGGCTCGGCGGCAGCCATAGTGATCTGCTGGCGGGCATGGCCGCCGGGGAGGCCCTCCAGCGTCACCTCGACGCCGGCGGCGCGCCGTTCGCCATCGCCGCCGTGGACGGCGGTGACACCTGGTGGCATCCGCGCGCGGACGGAAGCGATGCGCAGTCGATGCTGGTAAAGGAGTTCGTCCCCCTGCTCGGTGGTCAGGGCTTCGACCTCGGCAGGATCGGGCTCTTCGGCTTCTCAATGGGCGGCTTCGGCTCCCTGCTGCTCGCTTCCCAGGGCAGGCTGCCCGGGCTGCGGGCGGTGGCCGCCATGAGCCCTGCAGTCTGGGAACGGTTTGAGGACCGGATCGAGGGCGCCTTCGACAGCGCAGCGGACTTCGCCGCCCACGATGTCTTCGCGCTCCGGCCCAGACTCGCCGCCGTGCCGAAGCGGGTGGACTGCGGCACCGGGGACGAACTCCTCGCTACGGTCCGCGCTTACGTCGGGGGCCTCCCGGGCGACGTCGAGGCCGGCTTCCAGCCCGGCGGCCATGACTATGCCTACTTGCGCTCGATCCTGCCAGCGGTACTGTCCTTCCTGGGCATGCACCTGGCCTGACGCTGCCCCCGAGGATTCGGATTCCGCGCCGCCGGTACCATTGGACAGTGCTGATCCTGCTGCCGCCCTCCGAGGGCAAGACCCCCGCCGTCGGCAGTGACGCCGTCGATTGGGCCACCCTGAGCTTCCCCGGGCTGAACAGCTCCCGGGCGAAAGTGCTGGAGGCGCTCGGTACGGTCAGCGCCCACGAGGACGCCCTGGCGCTGCTGGGCGTCGGCGCCACGCTGCGGGCCGACGTCGAACGCAACACTCGGCTGCACGCTGAACCGGCGGCTCCGGCCCACCAAGTCTATTCCGGGGTGCTCTACGACGCGCTCGACTATAACTCCCTCACCCCGGCGCAGCGGAGGAAAGCGGACGTGTCGGTGCTGGTCGTTTCGGCCCTCTGGGGAGCCATCCGCTTCGCCGACCGGGTGCCTGCCTACCGGCTGTCGATGGCGACGGCGCTGCCCGACGTCGGCCGGCTCGCGGCGTTCTGGAAACCGCAGCTGGACCAGGCCCTCGCGGCCGCCACCGAAGCTGAGCTGCTGGTGGATTGCCGCTCCAGCACCTACGCCGCAGCCTGGACTCCCCCGCCGTCGCAGACCGTCGCCGTGAACGTCTTCACCGAGGTCAACGGTGTGCGCAAGGTGGTCAGCCACTTCGCCAAGCACACCCGCGGGGAACTGGCCCGGCATCTGCTGAGCCGCCGGGGCAAGGCACCGCAGACGCCCACACAACTGCAGAAGGCGGCGGCCGAGAAGTGGACCGCCGAGCTCGTCGAGGGCACACCCAGGAGGCCGCACACCCTCAGCATCATCCTTGCCTAGCCCCACTCGGCGGAGCGGATGAGGATGCAGCCGGAATCCGGGCAGAACACGACGTCGTCCTCGGCCGCGGCCTTGATTTCGGCGAGATCGCCCGGGCTGAGCTGCATGCCGGAGCCTTCGGAGGTTCCGTGGAACAGCCGGGCGGCACCGACGCCGCGCCGCGCCAGGGTCTTTTCGTAGATTGCCAGCAGACCGGCGTCCAGTCCCTCGGCGAACTCGGCACGCTTGCCGCGCACCACCGTAGCCTCCGCGGCGATCTCGGCCAGCTGCTCGTCCAGTTCGGAGCGTATGGAGCCGAAGGAACCTTGGATGTCGTCCACGATCTGCTGCTGCGTGGCCTGGCGTAACCGGAGGGAGTCCAGCCGCTCGAGGACTTCCAGCTCCACATCCTCGAGGTCGGAGCGGCGCTTGTTGAGGGACACGAGGTCGCGCTGCAGGGCGACGAGGTCCTTGGACAGGCCGGTGCCACTGTTGAGCTTTGCCTCGTCACGTTCGATCCGGGAGGCAACCTGCTCGACGTCGGCCTCGGAGCGCTTGAGTTCGAGTTCGGCGTCGTGGACGGCCACCTTCGCGGCACCGAGCTCACCGTTGGCGACACCCAGGGCTGCCTCGAGATCGGTGATCCGGGAGTCACTCTCAAGGCTGCGGCGGCGGTTGGACAGGGATTTGAGCTTGGCATCAAGTCCCTGCAATTCGAGCAACTTCAACTGTTCCGCCGGTGCTGCCTTGGCCACTATTACCTCCGCTTGATCCCTACCGGCCGGAGCCGGACACCTAATCGGCGCTCCCTAGACTCTAGCGCCTAGCGTGCTCCCCAGCCTCGCTGCGCTCACCCGGGGCCCGTCGCACGCCAGGCTTAGCCCGGAGTCAGAATGAAGTCCCACGGATCGCTGTTGGTGTTGCTGACCCGGATCTCGACGTCGTGCCCCTGATCGGCCAGCACATTGCCCAGCGCCCGGGCAGCCGCCGGCAGCCAGAGCCACTCGCTGGCGAAGTGCGACACGTCGATCAGGTACGGCCGGTCATTGACGGCCGCCTCGCGGGCTTCCGACGCCGGATGGTGCCTCAGGTCCGCGGTCAGGTAGACGTCCGCGATGCTGGCCCGGACCGCAGGGAAGAGGGAATCGCCGGCGCCGCCGCACACGGCAACACGCCGCACGAGGCCGTCCCGGTCCCCGGAAACCCGCACGCCCCCGGCAACGGAGGGCAGGATGCCGAAGACTCGGGCGGCGAAGTCGCCCAGGGTGATGACTTCCTCGAGGTCGCCGACCCTTCCGATGCCTTCCTCCGGCAGACCGTTCGCGGCCGGTGTCAGCGGCGCAACGTTCTGCAGGCCCAGCGCATCGGCGAGGACATCCGATACACCGCCGACGGCCGAGTCCCCGTTGGTGTGAACTGTCAGCAGCCCGGTCCCGGACTCGATCAGGCGGTGTACGGCCTTGCCCTTGGCGGTGTTCGCCGCGACCGAGGTGACGCCCCTGAGCAGCAGCGGGTGGTGGGTGATGAGCAGTTCGGCGCCAAACTCGATGGCCTCCTCGATCACCGCCAGGGTCGGATCGACGGCGAAGAGTATCCTGCTCACATCGGCGGAGGGATGGCCCGCCACGAGGCCCACTTCGTCCCATTCCTCGGCCAGGGACTCGGGCCAGAGCTCCTCCACGGCGAGCAGGATCATGCCCAGGGTGGGGGCACCGGACGATTCCCCGGCTGAAACGTCGGTGTTTACAGGTTTCATACCCTCATTTTTACCTTATCGGCCGGCCGGCCCCACCGTCGTCGGGAATCATCGGGGCGTCTTAGACATTGAACAGGGCATGAGAACTTTTGTCCTCGGCGGAGGCTGCTTCTGGTGCCTCGACGCCGTTTACCAGAAAACCAAGGGTGTCAGCTCGGTCGTTTCGGGCTACACCGGCGGCCATGACCGCACCCCCGACTACTACTCCGTGTGCTCCGGAACCACCGGCCATGCCGAGGTGGTGGCGGTGACATTCGACGAGGAGGTTATCCCCGCGGAGGTCATCCTGGACATGTTCTTCGCGCTCCACGACCCCACCACCCTCAACCGGCAGGGCTACGACGTCGGAACTCAGTACCGCTCGTCGATGTTCTACGAGACGACGGAGGAGAAGATCCTTTACGAGGAAGCCATCGGCCGGAACCAGGAGCTGTGGGCGCATCCGATCGTGACCGAGGTGAGCCGGCTGCCGGTATTCCATGAGGCCGAAGAGATCCACCAGGACTTCTATTCCAAGTACCCGGAACAGGGCTACTGTCAGGTGATCATCAACCCCAAACTGGCGAAGGCCCGGAAATATTACTCTCCATGGCTAAACGCTTAGCCAGGGCCTGCGCGCCCTCGTTAGGCTGACCCCAGCAATCCCTCTTGAAAGACAGGCACAGACACACATGGCACGGATCTATGACGATGTTACGCAACTGGTTGGCGGCACTCCGCTGGTCCGGCTCAACCGGCTGACCGAGGGTCTGGATGCCACGGTGGCCGTCAAGCTGGAGTTCTACAACCCGGCCAACAGCGTCAAAGACCGGATCGGCGTCGCCATTGTTGATGCTGCCGAAAAGTCCGGGGCGCTCCAGGCCGGCGGCACCATCGTCGAAGGCACCTCCGGAAACACCGGCATCGCCCTGGCCATGGTCGGCGCGGCGCGCGGCTACAAGGTCATCCTGACCATGCCGGAAACCATGTCCACCGAACGCCGCGTTATGCTCCGCGCCTATGGCGCCGAAATTGTGCTCACCCCCGGCTCCGAAGGCATGCGCGGCGCCGTGGAGAAGGCCCAGGAGATCGTGGCCAACACGGAGAACTCCATCTGGGCCCAGCAGTTCGCCAACGAGGCCAACCCCGAGATCCACCGCCAGACCACAGCTGAGGAAATCTGGTCCGACACGGACGGCAAAGTGGACATCTTCGTCGCCGGCGTGGGCACCGGCGGAACCGTCACCGGCGTCGGGCAGGTCCTGAAGGAGCGCAAGCCGGCCGTCCAGATCATCGCCGTCGAGCCGAAGGACTCCGCCATCCTCAACGGCGGCGCCCCGGGGCCGCACAAAATCCAGGGCCTCGGCGCCAACTTTGTGCCGGAAATTCTGGACACCAACGTCTACGACGAGGTCATTGACGCCACTCTGGAAGACTCGGTCCGCGTGGCCCGCGAGCTGGGCAGCAGGGAAGGCATCCTCGGCGGCATCTCCTCCGGCGCGATCGTCTGGGCTGCCCTCGAGCTCGCCAAGCGCCCGGAGAACGCCGGTAAGCTGATCGTTGCTATTGTGTGCGACTTCGGTGAGCGCTACATCTCCACCGCACTGTTCGACGACATCCGCGGCTGAGTCCGGCCGCCGCCCACAATTCCCCAGACTTCATAGATTTCGTAGAAAGGTCTTTGTGAGCTTCTTCGCAAGACTGAAAGAAGACCTCGACGCCGCCCGGTCGCATGACCCGGCGGCTCGAGGCTCTTTTGAGAACTTCTTTGCCTACTCCGGACTCCACGCAATCTGGTTCCACCGCGTGACGCACCGGCTCTGGCAGAACCCTGCGCTGCGGTTCCCGGCCAGGCTGATCTCGCAGCTGGCCCGGTTCCTCACCGGCATCGAGATCCACCCCGGGGCCACGATCGGCCGCCGCTTCTTCATCGACCACGGCATGGGCGTCGTCATCGGCGAGACCGCCGAGATCGGCGAAGACGTGATGATCTACCACGGAGTCACCCTGGGCGGCCGCTCCCTGGCCAAGGTCAAGCGCCACCCCACCATCGAGGATCGGGTGGTGATCGGCGCCGGCGCCAAGGTCCTGGGCCCCATCACCATTGGCCGGGACAGTGCCATCGGCGCCAATGCCGTCGTGGTCAAGGACGCCCCGGCGGAATCCATCCTCACTGGGGTTCCGGCCACCTGGCGGCACCGCGACGCGCTGCGGGAGACCAAGCCCGCCGTGGACCCCGCCGAATACGAGATCGAATACCGGATCTGACCGGCGCTTCCTGCCGCCGGAACCGGGCCAAGCTAGGCGGGAAACCGCTGGTAGATTTTCCAGATCACGACGTCGAACACGCGGTCCGGCAGCAGGCGCCGCAGCAGCAGGATGGCCCGCGCCCCCTTGCCTACCGGATACCGGGTCTTGGGCTTCGGGGAGGTCGCGGCGTGCACGATCGCGTCGGCAATCACGTCCGGATGGGTGGACATCGCCGAGCCGTCGGTGGAAGCCAGCGCCGCGGCCACGATCTTCGCCTGGTCCATGTAGGGTCCGCGGCCGGACGTGGCCAGCAGGCTTTCCCCGGAGATGGCGCCCCATTCGGTCTGGGTGCCGGCGGGTTCAATGATTGAGACCTCGATGCCGTGCGGCCTGAGCTCCAGCCGCAGGGAATCGCTCAAGCCCTCCACCGCGAATTTCGTGGCGTGGTACCAGGCGCCCAGCGGCTCATACATCTGTCCGCCAATGGAGGACACGTTGATGATCCGCCCCCGGCCCGCCGCCCGCATGGCAGGAAGTGCCAGCTGCGTCATCCGGGCCAGGCCGAACACGTTGACGTCGAACTGGCGCCGGCCTTCGGCCAGTTCCACCTCTTCGAGAGAGCCGTAGGAACCGTAGCCGGCGTTGTTGACCAAGACGTCGATCCGCCCGTGCGCGGCAATGACCGCGCCGACGGCGGCACTCATGGATTCCTCGTCCGTCACATCCAGCGACACGACGTTGACACCATGCGCCTTTAACGGCTCCATCTTGTCGACGCGGCGCGCCCCGGCATAGACCGTGAACCCGTGCGCGGCAAGTTTCTTAGCGGTTTCAAAACCGATCCCGGTGGACGCACCGGTGACGAATGCTACTGGCTGGGACATCGGCTGCACTCCTGGGATGGATTCTCGGGCGGGTTCCGGCACTGGCTCCGGCATGGGGCCCGGCACGGGTCCCGGGATTGGTATACAAACGGCCGGCACTCCCAGCGTAGCGGGGAGCGCCGGCCGGCGTCGTGGGGCTGGAGCTAGTGGGTGTCCACTGCCTCGATCTCGGACTTATCCTCGCCCCAGAGGGTGTGGAAGGTGCCCTCGGCGTCGACACGGCCATAGGTGTGGGCACCGAAGAGGTCACGCTGTCCCTGGATGACTGCCGCGGGCAGGCGCTTGCGGCGCAGGCCGTCGTAGTAGGCCAGCGAGGAGGAGAACACCGGTACCGGAATGCCGAGCTGGACCGCGGTGGAGACCACCCGGCGCCAGGCCGGGAGGACATCGGCGATCGCCTTGGTGAAGGCCGGGGCGAAGAGCAGGTTGGCCGGCTTCTCCGCCGCCGCATAGGCCTTGGTGATCTCCTTGAGCAGCTCGGCGCGGATGATGCAGCCGCCGCGCCACAGCGAGGCGATCTCGTCGAGCTTGAGGTCCCAGCCGTATTCCTTGGCCGCGGAGGTGAGCATGTCCAGTCCCTGGGCGTAGGAGACCAGCTTGGAGGCGTACAGCGCCTGGCGGACGTCCTCGACGAAGCTCTCCGGGATCTCGACGTCGGCCTCGCCGCCGGCCATCAGGTCCTGGGCCAGCTTGCGCTGTTCCGTCTGGGAGGACAGGGCGCGGGCGAAGACCGATTCGGCGATGCCCGACGTCGGGGAACCCAGCTCGAGCGCGGAGATGACCGTCCAGCGGCCGGTGCCCTTCTGCCCGGCGGCATCCACGACGACGTCGACGAACGGCTTGCCGGTCTTCGCGTCCACGTGGCCAAGGACCTCGGCGGAAATCTCGATCAGGAAGGAGGCGAGCTCGCTCTTGTTCCACTCGGTGAAGATCTTCGACTGTTCGGCCGGTTCGATGCCCGCACCGGAGCGCAGCAGGTCGAAGGCTTCGCCGATGACCTGCATGTCGGCGTATTCGATGCCGTTGTGGACCATCTTGACGAAGTGGCCGGCACCGTCGGTGCCGATCCAGGCGCAGCAGGGCTTGCCGTCCACGTGCGCCGCGATCTTTTCCAGCAGCGGTCCGAGGGCGTCGTAGGATTCCCTCGAGCCGCCGGGCATGATCGAGGGGCCGTTGAGTGCACCTTCCTCGCCTCCCGAGACGCCGATGCCGACAAAGTGCAGGTCCTTTTTGGCCAGCGAGGCTTCGCGGCGGCGGGTGTCCTCGTAGTGCGAGTTGCCGGCGTCGATAATGATGTCGCCCGGCTCCAGGAGCGGTTCAAGCTGCTCGATTACGGAGTCGACCGGCTTGCCGGCCTTCACCATGATCAGCACGCGGCGCGGCTTCTCCAGCGAGTCAACGAGTTCCTGGAGTGTTTCCGTGCGGACAAAGTCGCCGTCTTGGCCGTGCTTGGCCAGAAGCGCGTCGGTTTTCTCCACCGACCGGTTGTGCAGGGCAACGGTGAAGCCGTTCCGGGCCAGGTTGCGGGCGAGGTTGGCCCCCATCACCGCAAGGCCGGTGACACCGATGTGTGCTGACATCAAAACTCCAATTCATTTCTGTGCAACGAGTGCAAATCGTCCCGCGCTTTGCTGCGGAACACGCTTCATGGGAACAGTGGCTCTGAATAAACCATATGTATTTCCGCGGGCTACAGGAAAGCGGTGCCCACGCTGCGGAATACGGCCCGTCACAAACAGTCTATGATTCCCGGCACCCTCCCCGCCTGCCAGTGCCGGGTGTGTGGGCCGGTAGGGGCTAGATTCCGGCTGACTTGTGGGCGCGTTTGGCGTTTCCGTCAGCCACCATGTCCCGAAGGATCCGCCGGCCCGCACCCACGAAGCCCCGCCGCGCCGGACGGCAGGCCGGAAACCCTACCTGCGGTGGGACAAAACCAGCGACTACCCCGGGGCCGCATCAACTCGGTGGTCCCGGTCCCCGGGTGCCGACGTTCCAGCCCAATCACTCGCATCCGGAACCGATATTGGCCCCCGGGAACCCCGGAATTGCGCGGGATCCTGCGGGATCCCTGGGGGTGCCGGCTGGCGGGCGTGGAAGTAACTGGGCAGGAGCGTCCTGCCGGAGTCCGGAGCGTCTGCCCCAGCCCGGGACCCCGGCATACCGCGGTGTGGCGCCGTCGTCCGCCGGACCCGCCCTCGACTTCGCATCAGCCCTGCCCCCGTCGGTGTGCCCCGGACCCGGTCCGAAACGGCGGCTCGCTGGATGTCCGCCGCACTATGCTTACGACTATGCCCACCAGCCTCCACCACCGCGCCGTCGAGCACCTCGGCACCCGCATCGTCGCGGGCCAGCTCCCGGCCGGCCACGTCATGCTGGCCGAGCACCTCGAAGTCGAACTTAAAGTCTCCCGCTCGGTGGTCCGCGAGGCAGTACGCGTCCTGCAGTCCCTCGGCCTGGTCGAAACGACCAAGCGGGTGGGCATCCGGGTGCTCCCGGCGAACCGCTGGAACCCCTTTGATTCCCAGGTGATTCGCTGGCGCCTCGCTGGCGAGGGCCGCGGAGCCCAGCTTCGCTCCCTCGCGGAGCTGCGCACCGCCGTCGAGCCCGTGGCCGCCGAACTTGCCGCAGCCAACGCCCCCGAGGAGCTGCGCCGCGAACTGGTTGGGATCTCCCACGCCATGCGTGACGCCGGCCGGGCCGGGGACGTGCCGCTGTTCCTGGAACTGGACATCCACTTCCACTCGTTGCTGCTGACCGGCTCCGGGAACGAAATGTTCGCCAACATGGTGGGACAGATCGCCGAAACACTAACCGGGCGCACCGTGCACGGCCTGATGCCCGACCACCCGCGCGAAACAGCCCTGCAATGGCATGTGGACGTGGCCGAGGCGATTGCCGCCGGGAACGCCGCCGCGGCCCGTGAAGCTTCGGACCGGATCATGCGGGAGACCATCACCGAGATGGAGCCGGAGTGGAAGAACCAACCGAGGGCCTTCGTCGCGGTCCAGCGCCGCTAACTGGTCCAGCACCGTTGGCCGGCCAGCACCGTCAGCCGGTCCGGCGCCGCTGGCCGGACGGCGAACACCAGGCGGGTCGGCACCGCTGGCCGGACGGCGAACACCAGGCGGGTCGGCACCAGTCTCTAGGATGGTTCCATGACCCCAGTTGAGACCGTCGTCGCGATCGCCGTCCCCCTCGAAGCCGAGCACGTTGAGCGTATCCGCGCCGTAGATCCGTCCGTGACGGTGCTCTACGAACCCGGGCTGCTCCCGCCGGAACGCTACCCCGCAGACCATACCGGCGACCCGGCATTCCGCCGCACCCCGGAGCAGGAGGAGCGTTACTGGGAGCTGCTGAACCAGGCGCACGTTCTCTACGGCTTCCCGAACGAGACCCCGGATGGCCTGGCCAGGATCGCCCGCAGCAACCCGCACCTGCGGTGGATCCACGCGATGGCAGCCGGGGCCGGCGGCTCGGTCAAGGCGTCGGGGCTCGACGCCGGAGCCCTCACCGGTCTCAAGATCACCAGCTCCGCGGGCGTGCACGCGCTGCCGCTGGCGGAGTTCTCCGCGCTGGGCATCCTCAACGGCTTCAAGCGAAGCGCCGAACTGGCCCAGGACCAGGCCGCAAAGGTGTGGCCGGAGGTTCGTACGCCCCCGAGGCTTGTCAACGGCTCACATCTGGTCATCACCGGGCTCGGCGAGATCGGGCTCGAGACGGCCCGGATCGCCCGTGCCCTGGGCATGACGGTCAGCGGCACTAAGCGCACGGTGGAGGCGATCGGCGGGATCGAGGCAGTGACGGACAATGCGGGCCTGGCCGGGCTGCTCCCGATGGCGGACGCCGTCGTGAACACCCTGCCCGGGACACCGTCCACGGAAATGCTGTTCAACCGCGAGATCTTCGCAGCGATGAAGCCCGGCACTGTGTTCGTGAACGTTGGCCGCGGCACCGTGGTGGACGAGGAGGCCCTGCTGGAGGCTCTCGGGAACGGCCAGGTGTCCTACGCCTGCCTGGACGTGTTCGCCGTCGAGCCGCTCCCGGCGGACAGCCCGTTGTGGAGCCACCCCAGGGTGATGGTCTCCCCGCACACCTCCGCCCTCAGCACGGAGGAAAACCGCCTCATCGCGGAACGCTTCTGTGGCAACCTTCGGGCCTTCCTCGACGACGACGAACTCCCCCACCTTGTGGACCCGGTCCACTTCTACTAGGACGGCCCGGCCGGGGCCTCCGATTCAGCTATCGATTAGGCCAATTGGCGGCGGCAAACACTCCCCTGAACGTTTCACATTTCCTAACATTCACGGTATATTCATTACAAGCCTTCCACCGCGGCATCCCCCAATAGTCGCGGTGGAAGGCTTTTCCATTGCCTGATTCAGTCCCGGCCGGTATTGCCCGTTCCGGTACGGCCCGGCTACGCCGCGTCGGCTACGGCCTCCCGTAGCCGCCAGCCGCCGCCCAGGCCGTCCCTGATGAGTTCCATGGTGGTCAGGGCCGAGCCCCGGTTCCGCCCCAGCCTCGCCTGGACCTGCCAGACCTCCACATCCACCCGGCTCCGACCCTTGGGCATCCGGCGTTCGGCCTCCCACCAGCTCACCCGCTCAAACCAGCGGACAGGCTCGGCGCCGACCGTCCATTCGCGGCTGCCGCGGACCACCGCCACGGGCCGGCCGTCCGGGTCCGTCCTCACCACCACATGTTCCATGCCCGTCACTGTAGGGCGGGGCTGCGACAGTTTTGATAGAACGGCTCAGCGTATGGCGGGATCAACCTGCACGGCCACAGCTTTAGCCCCTGTGCGCCGCGCCACTTCTTCGGCCACGGTCAGGAGGGCGGCTTCGAACGCTGCTAGTTCTGCCTTTGTGAGGCCCGTGGTGGATGCCGCGATCATCCCGTTGAACTCGGTGTGAATGTCGGCCATCACCGCGTGCCCGTCGACCGTCAACTCAAGGTACAGGCTTCGCCGGTCGTTGGGATGGGCCAGCCGTCCGAGCCACCCGAGATTCACCAGCCGGGTTGAGATCGCCGTGATGGCGCCCGTGGTGAGCTCCATGTGTTCCGCGAGTTGCTTGGGTGTGACGCTGGCGTGCTCGGCAATCCAGAACAGCGCCCGGAGTTCACTGGGCGAGAGGCCGTGGTCGGTGGCGATCTTATCGCGGTTGCGCTCGAGTGCTCGAACGAATCTAGTAGCTGCGTGCGGAAAGCCAACGAGGGCGTGCGTCGTGCGTGGCGTTTCCACTCCTACCGCCCCTCCCGATCGAGGCGCGGTTACCTCGACTGTAAGAGTCTAGTTCAGTTTCCGCTGAGAATTCCCTGAATCATCTAGTAACTTACTCACTAAGTCAACTATACTGCAAGTCCGCCTGAGTTCGTCGAAGACCGCGCTCGGACACCACAACTACGGAGGATCCGTGATTACTGACTCTCTTACACAGGGCCAATACGATACCGTCTACAACTTTCTGTCGCTGGTCATTGCGTCACAGCTGTTCACTGCACTGTTTCTGTTGATCGCATTGCCGCGAATCCTGCCGCGTTACCGGCAGGCGATCACGGTGGCGATCATCGTCTGCGGCATCGCCGCCTACCACTACTTCAGGATCTTCGACTCCTTCCGGGCGTCGTTTGTGACTGACGCCGTGGGCGGCAAGGGTGACTACACGCAGGCAGTCGGCGAATCGTTCAACGAGGGATACCGCTACGTCGACTGGCTGCTGACCGTGCCGCTGCTGCTGTTTGAACTCATTGCAGTCCTTGCGCTTGCGCGATCGGTCCAGAAACGGCTCATCATGCAACTCATCCCCGCTGCCGCGCTCATGATCATCCTCGGCTACCCGGGCGAGATCAGCGGCGACAACGGCATCCGCGGACTCTTCGGATTGCTCTCGACCATCCCGTTCGCGTACATCCTTTACGTGCTGTTCGTGCAGCTCACCAAGTCGCTGGGCATTCAGCCCGTCGCGGTGCGTGGCACCCTCAGCCGGCTGCGCTTCCTGCTCCTCGCGAGTTGGATTGTGTACCCGATCGCTTATCTGCTTCCGCTACTCAACATCGCGGGCTCGGATGCATGGGTGTTCAAGCAGGTCGGCTATTCCGTCGCTGACATTGCGGCGAAGGCGGTCTACGGGCTCATCATCTTCCACGTTGCTCGCATGAAGTCGTTCGAAGACGACCCCGACTTCGCAATGCGCGAAATGTCGAAAGAAGATGCCGTGGCAGTCAGTAAGTAGCCCACGCTCACGGTGGCGTCCCTCTCTCCGGGCTGGGACGCCATCGTTCTATGCCCAGGGTGACAACGTCCCAGGGCAACAACGCAAAACCCCGCCGTGCGGGCCATATGGCCTGCAGCAACGGGGTATTCCTTGGTGGGTCCTACCGGGATCGAACCGATGACATCCACGGTGTAAACGTGGCGCTCTACCAGCTGAGCTAAAGACCCAAACCGCTGTTTCCGCGCCTCCGCGCTTCAACCAACGAACAATGACTGTACCGGATATACCGGGCAGAGCGCCAATCGGGATCAGAGCGAAGGAAGCTCCCCTGCAAGCCAGCTCAGGGATTCGCCGACGCCGGCGTCGAGCTTAATCGTGGCCAGCCCATCCCCGCGGGTCTGGCCCCGGTTGATAATGACCACCGGCTTACCGTGCTTGGCGGCGTGCCGGACGAAGCGCAGGCCGCTCATCACTGTCAGCGAGGACCCCGCGATCAGAAGGGCGTCCGCGTCATCGACCATGGCATAGCAGCGCTCCACCCGGTCCTTGGGGACGTTCTCGCCGAAGTACACGAAGTCCGGTTTGAGGGTACCGCCGCAGGCCGGACATTGGGCCACCACAAAACTCTCGATCAGCCCGGCGTCCTCGACGGTAGCATCGGCGTCCGGAGCGGCCTCGACGGCGCCGGAGGCCAGCGCGCGCTCCAGGAAGCCGGGGTTGAGTTCTTCCAGCACGCCCGCCAGCAGGGTCCTGCTGTAGCGGCGGTGGCAGCCGAGACAGACCACTTGATCGAAGCGGCCGTGCAGATCCACCACGTTGATGCTGCCGGCGTCCTCGTGGAGGCGGTCGACGTTCTGGGTGATGAGTCCGGTGAGCAGGCCGCGGTGTTCCAGCCGCGCGGCGGCGGCATGGCCGCCGTTGGGCTCCGCCCGGCGCAGATGCGACCAGCCGATGTGGTTGCGGGCCCAGTAGCGGCGCCGGTTGTCCGCTTCGCCGATGAACTCCTGATACGTCATGGGCGCCCGGGGTGCGGCACCGGGGCCGCGGTAATCCGGAATGCCGGAGTCCGTGCTGAGGCCGGCGCCGGTGAGCAGGGCAAAGCGCCCGCCGGACAGCACGGCGTGGATGTCCTGCAGTACGCGGAGTTCATCACGGGCTGGCGCGGCGGCCGCGACCGGGGGAAGACTGGCGAAGCCAGTCATGCCGATTCCCGGGCGCCGCTGCCTCATCGGATCAGTTCCCGGCGAGTCCCGCCAGGGCGGCGCGGTATT
The DNA here is from genome assembly GCF_035985125.1 of Arthrobacter sp. CG_A4. Lineage (NCBI taxonomy): Bacteria > Bacillati > Actinomycetota > Actinomycetes > Micrococcales > Micrococcaceae > Arthrobacter > Arthrobacter sp. CG_A4. Next base: position 14,854 of record NZ_JAXCID010000001.1, read on the forward strand.
CGGCGAAATCCCGGGCCCGGCCGCGGGGATTCACCAGCACGAAGCGCACGATGCCCTCGGCGTCGATGATGAACGTCCCCCGCCTGGCCATGCCGCTTTCAGGATCGAACACGCCGTACTGCTCGGCGACCGCGCCGTGCGGCCAGAAGTCGGCGAGGAGGTCGAAGGAGTAGCCTTCCTTCTCCGCATACGCCCGCTGGGCGAACTTGCTGTCCACCGAGATACCCAGCACAGTGGCGCCGGAGTCCTCGAAAAGCGCCAGATTGTCCCGGATCTCACACAGTTCCCCGGTGCAAATGCCGGAAAATGCGAACGGGAAAAACACAAGAACCACGTTGCGGCCCCCGAACTCATAAAGCCTCACGGGCTCGCCGTACTGGTTTACCAGTTCGAAGTCAGGAGCCGGCTCGCCGACGGCGGGCGTGGCGGTGCCGACCGCCTGCTGCACCGCTGTTGCAGCTGCGCCCGCTGGGGTCACTTGTTCTTCCGGGTGACCAGGCGGGTTGCGCTCCAGTCCTTGGAAACGCCCGCAGACGTGGTGTAGTGCAGGCCTGCGGTGGGCGCGGCATCCTGGATGTCCGCCGGAGAAACGTAGCCGACGCGGCCGGATTTCGGCGTCAGCACCCAGACCACACCGCCCTCGGTCAGGGTGGTCAGCGAGTCGACAAGGGTGTCAACCAGATCGCCGTCGCCGGTCCGCCACCAGAGAATGGCGGCGTCGACGACGTCGTGATCATCCTCATCCAGGAGTTCCGAACCCGTGAGATCCTCGATGTCATCACGCAAGTCGAAGTCGACGTCGTCGTCATAACCGAATTCCTGAATCAGATCCCCGGTTTTGAAACCCAGTTTTTCCGCCACATTTACCGAAGTGGCGGCGTCGGCCTCGCTCACGTGTTGCTCCTATGCATAGTGTCTTCAATAGCTCTAGTGATTTCCATTACTCCAAGCCAACACCCTTTGAGCCTGCGCTTCAAGCTGTTGGCTCCGCGATCCGCCATATTCTGCGTCACACAGGTTCTGCGTCACACCGGGCGGCCCGAAGACCGCCGGGCGGTTCTTCCTCACACCACCAGTATGCCCGTGAAATACGACAGTGCCTTCATGCGTCCCGCTACGCATCCTCAAGCTCCCGCGGCTAGAGTGGCAGATGACGACTACGCCCGCCAGGGCGGCCGCCCTGCCGAAACCGGCAGGCATAGTTGTGATTGGACCTTGCCCGGCACACATGACCGGGCTGTTGTAACCGATATGTCGCACACGTCGCGTCCACGCCGGGCAGTTACCCTGCCTGGAGCTGAGGGCGCCGCGGGATGCGCTCAAAGAGAGGTTGGACGTGGCTGCAGGAGATTCCTCCCATATCCTCAGCGGGTTGACTAACCAGCTGCCTGATCGTGATCCGGAAGAGACCGCCGAATGGCTGGAGTCCCTGGATGACCTGATTCAGGAACAGGGCACCGAACGTGCCCAGTACATTATGCGCAGCCTGCTCCAGCGGGCCGGCGCGCAGAGCGTGGGCGTACCGATGGTCACCACCACGGACTACGTCAACACCATCCCCGTGGACCAGGAAGCGCCGTTCCCCGGGGATGAGGACATCGAGCGCAAGTACCGCGCCTGGCTTCGCTGGAACGCTGCCGTTATGGTGCACCGCGCCCAGCGCGCCGATATCGGCGTCGGCGGCCACATCTCCACCTACGCCGGTGCCGCGACCCTCTACGAGGTCGGTTTCAACCACTTCTTCCGCGGCAAGGACCACCCCGGCGGCGGAGACCAGGTCTTCTTCCAGGGCCACGCCTCCCCTGGCATGTACGCCCGCGCGTTCATGGAAGGCCGGCTGTCCGAAGAGGACCTGGACGGTTTCCGGCAGGAGAAGTCCAAGGAGGGCCACGCCCTTTCCTCGTACCCGCACCCGCGCCTGATGCCGGAGTTCTGGGAATTCCCCACCGTCTCGATGGGCATCGGCCCGATGAACGCCATCTACCAGGCGCAGTCCAACCGGTACCTGCACAACCGCAGCATCAAGGACACCAGTGACCAGCAGGTCTGGGCGTTCCTGGGCGACGGCGAAATGGACGAGCCCGAGTCCCGCGGCCTGCTCCAGCTGGCCGCCAATGACAAGCTGGACAACCTCAACTTTGTCATCAACTGCAACCTCCAGCGCCTCGACGGACCTGTCCGCGGCAACGGCAAGATCATGCAGGAACTCGAAGCCTTCTTCCGCGGTGCCGGCTGGAACGTCATCAAGGTGGTCTGGGGCCGGGAGTGGGACAAGCTCCTGGCCAAGGACGAGGACGGTTCGCTGGTCAAGATCATGAACGAGACGGTCGACGGCGACTACCAGACGTACAAGGCCGAGTCCGGCGCGTTCGTCCGCGAGCACTTCTTCGGCCAGACCCCGCAGACCAAGGAAATGGTCCAGGACCTCTCTGATGACGAGATCTGGAACCTCAAGCGCGGCGGCCACGACTACAACAAGGTCTACGCCGCGTACAAGGCCGCCACCGAGTTCAAGGGCAAACCCACGGTCATCCTGGCGCACACGGTCAAGGGCTACGGCCTGGGCACCCACTTCGAGGGCCGCAACGCCACGCACCAGATGAAAAAACTGACCATGGCGGACCTCAAGGCCTTCCGTGACCACCTGCGCATCCCGATCACAGATGAGCAGCTCGACGCCGACCTGTACCGGCCGCCGTACTACCACCCGGGCATGGACTCACCCGAGATCCAGTACCTGATGGGCCGCCGCAAGGAACTCGGCGGCTTCGTCCCCGAGCGCCGCTCCAAGCACAGCGAGATCAGCCTCCCGGATGACAAAGTCTACGAAGTCGCCAACCGGGGCTCCGGCAAGCAGCACGCCGCCACCACCATGGCCTTCGTCCGCCTGCTCAAGGACCTCATGCGGGACAAGGAGTTCGGCCAGCGGATTGTGCCGATCATCCCGGATGAGGCCCGCACCTTCGGGATGGACGCGTTCTTCCCGACCGCGAAGATTTACAACCCCAACGGCCAGAACTACCTCTCCGTGGACCGCGAACTGGTCCTGGCGTACAAGGAGTCCATCTCCGGCCAGATCGTGCATGCCGGCATCAACGAGGCCGGGTCCGTGGCGGCCTTCACCGCCGCGGGAACGTCCTATGCCACCCACGGCGAACCGCTGATCCCGGTCTACGTCTTCTACTCGATGTTCGGGTTCCAGCGCACCGGGGATTCCTTCTGGGCCGCGGCGGACCAGATGACCCGCGGGTTCATCATCGGCGCCACCGCGGGCCGCACCACGCTGACCGGCGAGGGCCTGCAGCACGCGGACGGGCACTCCCCCATCCTGGCCTCCACCAACCCGGCCGTCGTCTCATACGACCCTGCCTACGGCTATGAGATCGGCGTCATCATGCGCGACGGCCTCAACCGGATGTACGGCCCCGGTCCTGCCGACAACGACCCCTCGCGGAACCTGATGTACTACATCACGGTCTACAACGAGCCGATCGTGCAGCCGCCGGCCCCGGCGGAACTCGACGTCGAAGGCATCATCAAGGGCATCTACCTGCTCGCACCGGCCAAGATCGACGGCCCGCGCACGCAGATCCTCGCCTCCGGTGTGTCCGTCCCGTGGGCCCTCGAAGCCCAGCGGGTCCTCGCCGCGGACTGGGGCGTCTCCGCGGACGTCTGGTCCGTGACGTCCTGGACCGAACTGCGCCGCGACGCCATGGCCGCCGAGGAAGACGCCTTCCTCAACCCGGGCCGGCCCGCACGCGTTCCGTTCGTCACCGAACAGCTCGCCGGCGCCACCGGGCCGATCGTGGCCGTCACCGACTACATGAAGGCCGTGCCGGACCAGATCCGCCAGTTCCTCCCGAACGAGTTCGCCTCGCTCGGGGCTGACGGCTTCGGCTTCTCCGACACCCGCGCAGCGGCACGCCGCTTCTTCAAAAACGACATCCACTCAGTGGTGGTCCGTTCCCTGCAGATGCTGGCCCGCCGAGGCGAAGTGGATGCCCAGGCTCCGGCGCAGGCCATCGAGAAGTACCGCCTCCACAACGTCAATGCCGGCACCACCGGCAACGCGGGCGGCGACTCCTAACAGCCCGTCAGTGCAAGAGCGGGCAGTGCAAGAGCGGACGTTCGACGGCGGTCCCCACCGGAGGGTGGGTGCCGCCGTCGGCGTTAACGCGCTGTGATCCCCATCAACCTGCGTTGTAGCCTTTGCACAAATGGGACCTGGACGGCAGGCACCGTATGCTCGATGCATGGCAGAGCCAATCACCACTCCCGCAAAACGCAAGCCCGCCGCGAAGGCCATGTCCCCGGAGAAGACCGATACCCTCAAGAAGCTCCGGGGAAGCGTGGGCCAACTGTCCACCACGACGCTGCGCCAGCTGGAAAAGTCGCTGCCGTGGTACAGCCGGCTGAACTCCGACGAACGCTCCGCGCTGGGCATGGTGGCCCAGAACGGCATCGCGGCCTTCGTCAGCTGGTATGAGCGTCCCAGCTCGCCGTCGTGGATCCTTTCCGACGTCTTCGGCACCGCACCGACCGAACTCACCCGCTCCATCAGCCTGCAGAAAGCCCTCCAGCTCATCCGGATCGTGGTCGAAGTGGTCGAGGACCAGGTGCCCATCATCGCGCCGGAAGCGGACCAGTCCGGCCTGCGCGAAGCGGTGCTGCGCTACTCCCGCGAGGTGGCCTTCGCCGCGGCCGACGTCTACGCACGCGCCGCCGAATCCCGCGGATCCTGGGACACCCGGCTGGAAGCGCTCATTGTAGACGCCATCCTGCGCGGCGAAAACACCGACGCCCTGCGGTCCCGGATCGCCGCCCTGGGCTGGAAGGCACAGGAACGCTTTACCGTGATGGTGGGAAATTCGCCGTCAGAACCGAGTGCCAGCTACGTCAGCGACCTGCGCCGCACAGCCGGGCGCTTCGCCGAGGACGCCCTCGTCGGCATCCAGGGTGACCGGCTCATCCTGATCCTCGGCGGGGTCCATGACCGGGAGACCGCCTACCTCAAGCTGGCCGAACTCTTCGCCCCGGGACCGGTGGTCTACGGCGCTGAGGCCGGCTCCCTGCTGGAGGCCAGCAGTTCCGCCCAGTCAGCCTTCGCGGGTCTGACCGCTGCCCGCGCCTGGCCCGCCGCGCCGCGCCCGGTGGCAGCCGATGACCTCCTGCCCGAACGGGTGATCGCCGGCGACGACGCCGCGCGGCGCTCCCTGGTCAAGAACATCTACCGGCCGCTGCTGGCTGCATCCAACGGACTCGTGGAGACCCTCGGGACCTACCTGGAACTGGGCCATTCGCTCGAGGCAACGGCCAGGGAACTCTTCGTCCACGCGAACACCGTGCGCTACCGGCTCAAGCGGGTCTGCGACGTGACCGGGTGGGATCCGCTCCTGCCCCGGGAGGCCTTCGTCCTTCAGGCAGCCCTGGTGGTGGGCCGGCTCGCTGCCCCGCCGAAGCCTGCCACCGAACGCCAGCCGTCCCGTAACAGCGCCTGATCAGTTGTAGACTTCCTACAAAGTGACCCCGTGAGCTTGGTGCATGAATACACCGATAATCGCGCAGTAATTTGGAAAGCTGGATACGTGCTTGCAATCGTTTGCCCTGGACAGGGCTCCCAGACCCCCGGTTTTCTCGCCCCCTGGCTGGAACTGCCGTCCGTCGCAGGCCACCTGGCCTCCCTCAGCGAAATCGCAGGTATCGACCTCACCGCCCACGGCACCACCTCCGATGAGGAGACCATCAAGGACACGGCCGTTGCGCAGCCCCTGATCGTCGCCGCCGGGCTGATCGCCGCAAGGTCCCTGTTCGACGTCGAACTCGGCACCCTTCCGGTGATCCTCGCCGGCCACTCCGTCGGTGAAGTCACGGCCGCGGCCCTGGCCGGCGTCCTGACCGAAACCGAAGCCATGACGTTCGTCCGCGAACGCGCCAACAGCATGGCCGCCGCGGCTGCGGCCGTCCCCACCGGCATGAGCGCCGTCGTGGGCGGGGACCCGGCCGAGGTCATGGCCGCGATTGAAGCCTGCGGCGCCACCGCGGCGAACGTCAACGGCGCAGGCCAGACCGTCGCCGCCGGAACGCTGGAGCAGCTCAAGGCCCTCACCGAGAACCCGCCGGCGAAGGCCCGGGTGATCCCGCTGAAGGTTGCAGGCGCTTTCCATACCTCACACATGTCCCCCGCTGTCGCGGCGCTGCGGGCCCTCCGGCCCTCGCTGCACCCCCGCACGCCGCAGGTTCCCCTGCTCTCCAACTTCGACGGCGCGGAAGTCACCGACGGTGCCGCCGCCGTCGAGAGCCTGATCGCCCAGGTGTCCCGCCCGGTCCGCTGGGATCTCTGCATGGAAACGCTCGCGAAGCGCGGCGTGGCCGGCCTGATCGAGCTGGCCCCGGCCGGAACGCTGGCCGGCCTGGCCAAGCGCGGCATGCCCGGCGTCAAAACCGTTACCGTCAAGACCCCGGACGACCTGTCCGCCGCCCTGGCCCTATTCGCAGAACTGGAAGGACAGGCATGATCGTGCCCACTTTGAAGCAGTTGCCCCTGCACGAGAACACCCGTGTGATGGGAGTCGGCGCTTACCGGCCCAGCGTGATCGTCACAAATGATGACGTGTGCCAGTGGATCGATTCCTCCGACGAGTGGATCCGCCAGCGCACCGGCATCGTCACCCGGCACCGCGCCCCCGCCGAGGTCAGCGTCATCGACATGGCCGAAGGCGCCGCCCTTGAGGCGCTGCAGAAAGCCGGAATCGAGGCGTCCCAGCTCGGCGCCGTGATCGTCTCCACCGTGACCCACCCCTACGCAACGCCGTCCGCTGCCGCCAGCCTCGCCGACCGCCTCGGCGCGACGCCGGCCCCCGCCTTCGATATCTCCGCCGCCTGCGCCGGCTACTGCTACGGGATCGCCCAGGCCGATTCCCTGGTCCGCTCCGGCGCGGCCAGCTACGTCCTGGTGGTCGGCGCGGAGAAACTCTCCGACGTCATCGACAACACCGAGCGCAGCATCTCCTTCCTGCTCGGCGACGGCGCCGGCGCTGTCGTGATCGGTCCCTCCGACACCCCGGGCATCGGCCCGTCGGTCTGGGGCTCGGACGGCAGCAAGTGGGATGCGATCGGCATGACCAACTCCATGCTGGACCTCCGCGAGCTCGCTACCACCGGCAAGCACGGCGGCGCGCCCGGCGACGACGACGCCGCCGGGACCGGCGCCGCCACCGGCCCCGCCGTCTGGCCGACGCTGCGCCAGGACGGCCAGACCGTGTTCCGCTGGGCCGTCTGGGAGATGGCCAAGGTGGCCCAGCAGGCCCTGGACGTCGCAGGCATCACCGCCGCCGATCTGACGGCCTTCATCCCGCACCAGGCGAACATGCGCATCATCGACGAGATGGCCAAGAAGCTTAAGCTCCCGGAGTCGGTCATCATTGCGCGGGATATCGCTGACGCCGGCAACACCTCCGCCGCTTCCATCCCCCTGGCCACCCACCGCCTGCTGCAGGAAAACCCGCAGCTCAGCGGCGGGCTTGCACTGCAGATCGGCTTCGGGGCCGGACTGGTTTTCGGTGCCCAGGTGATCGTGCTTCCGTAGGCGCCCACCGCTCTCCCGTCTTCACATCCCTTACCAAGCCGAACCCTCGGTTTGCATCATTTCCGCCCGAAGCGGCCGGCACACCGGCAGTCCAGGGCATAACAAGAAAAGGAGCCATCAATGGCTAGCAACGAAGAGATCCTGGCCGGTCTGGCTGAAATCGTCAACGAAGAGACCGGCCTCGCCGCCGAAGCCGTCGAGCTGGACAAGTCCTTCACCGAGGACCTGGACATCGACTCCATCTCGATGATGACGATCGTGGTCAACGCAGAAGAGAAGTTTGGCGTGCGCATCCCGGACGAAGAGGTCAAGAACCTCAAGACCGTCGGCGACGCCGTCAGCTTCATCGCCAGCGCACAGGCCTAGTCTCGGCCCGGGCCGGTCCGGGGCGCAGCTGCACCCCGGACCGCGCCGTTTGCAGGAACCGCACATACAAGACCCCATAGTTTTCCGAACGCAAGCCCCGGCCGCCTTCCCAGGTTTTCGATACGGCGGGCGCACCGACAGAGAGTGATCCCATGACACGCAAAGTAGTCATTACCGGTCTGGGTGCCACCACACCCATTGGCGGCGATGTCCCCACGATGTGGAAAAACGCGCTCAAGGGCGTCTCCGGCGCGCACACCATTGAAGACGACTGGGTGGCCAAGTACGAGCTGCCCGTCCACTTTGCCGCGCGTGCTTCCACTCCGGCCACTGACGTCCTGAGCCGGGTCGAAGCCAAGCGCATGGACCCGTCCACGCAGTTCGCCGTCGTCGCCTCCCGCGAGGCCTGGGCCGACTCCGGCATCACCGACGTCGACCACGACCGGCTGGCCGTGGCGTTCGCAACCGGCATCGGCGGCGTCTGGACCCTCCTGGACGCGTGGGACACCCTGCGCGAGAAGGGCCCCCGCCGGGTCCTGCCCATGACCGTCCCGATGCTGATGCCCAACGGCCCGGCAGCGGCGGTCAGCCTTGACCTGGGCGCCCGCGCGGGCGCCCACACCCCTGTCTCCGCCTGCGCCTCCGGCACCGAGGCGGTCCACGTGGGCCTGGACCTGATCCGCTCCGGCAAGGCCGACGTCGTCGTCTGCGGCGGCGCGGAAGCCGCCATCCACCCGATGCCGATCGCCGCGTTCGCCGCGATGCAGGCGCTCTCGCGCCGTAATGACGATCCGGAGCATGCGTCCAGGCCTTACGACCGTGACCGGGACGGCTTCGTCATGGGTGAAGGCGCCGGCGCCCTCGTCCTTGAAGCCGAGGAACATGCGCTGGCCCGCGGCGCCCGGGTCTACGCCGAGCTGGCCGGCACCTCGGTCACCGCCGACGCCTACCACATCACCGCCCCGGACCCGCAGGGGCTGGGAGCCACCCGCGCGCTGAAGGCTGCCATGTTCGACGGCCGCATCCAGGCCGACGATGTGGTGCACGTCAACGCGCACGCCACCTCGACCCCGGTGGGCGACAAGCCGGAGTACGCGGCCCTCAAGGCTGCCCTGGGCAAGCACGTGGACGACGTGGCAGTCTCGGCCACCAAGTCTCAGATGGGGCACCTGTTGGGCGCCTCCGGTGCGGTGGAAGCCGTGCTGACAGTGCTGGCCGTGTACGAGCGCAAGGCACCGGTCACCATCAACCTGGAGAACCAGGATCCGGAAATCCCGCTCGACGTCGTCACCACCGCCCGCGACCTGCCGTCCGGCAGCATCGTGGCACTGAGCAACTCTTTCGGCTTCGGCGGCCACAACGCCGTCATCGCGGTCCGCAGCAACTAGCTCTCGCGGGGGGCGCGCCTTTGCCGGCGCGCCCCGCCCCGACATGCCAGATGGTCGCAATGTTCCTCCTGAACGTTGCCGCCATCTGGCATCTCTCGTTGCTATGGAGTGTTGTGGCGTTGGACCCGTGCGGCGATTAGCCGACCTGGTGCAGCCAGCGCACTGGGGCGCCTTCCGCTGCGTGCCGGAAAGGCTCGAGTTCCTCGTCCCAGGCTTCGCCGAGGGCAAGTGAAAGCTCGTGGTAAACCGCGGACGGGTCGCCGGCGCCGGACTCGTAGGCGTAGCGGATGCGGTCCTCGGAGACCATGATGTTGCCGTGCACATCCGTGACCGCGTGAAAGATACCAAGCTCCGGCGTGTGGGACCAGCGGCCGCCATCAACGCCCTGGCTGGGCTCTTCAGTGACTTCATAGCGCAGATGCGCCCAGCCGCGGAGTGCGGACGCCAATTGAGCCCCCGTGCCCGGATTTCCGGTCCACGACAACTCGGCCCGGAACATTCCGGGCGCTGCTCGCTGAGCAGTCCACTCAAGATCCGTCCGCTTGTCCACGACAGAACCAATGGCCCACTCAACGTGGGGGCACAGGGCAGTCGGGGCCGAGTGAACGAACAACACACCGCGGGTCAGTGCAACAGACATTCCATCCTCCATAGCTGTAGGTACGTCTTCCCCAACGACCTCTTGCCTGGATGTCTGTCTGTTGCGCGGGTCCGTAGTGATGCGGGTGGTCCTTGCCAGACTATTAAGTTACTGCCCGGTTCCTGGGTGGGACCTGATGCTCAAGAGCTTCAAGCAACACTTGAAAGTTGCCGGACGTAGGTCTTATTCTGCCGTACGCCACCTAATTACGCCAGTGCAATTCGGCGCGTCTTTCCCGGCGCGCCGCGCGGGCTCATGCAGTGGCCCGTTCCGGGCAGCGGGCGCGGCATGAACCGCTGCTTTCAGGCCCTCGGATGGGCCTGCTGGTAGCTTTGGCGGAGCCTGTCAACGGAAACATGCGTGTAGAGCTGGGTGGTGGCCAGGCTGCTGTGGCCGAGGATTTCCTGCACTGCGCGGAGGTCCGCACCGCCGTCGAGCAAGTGCGTGGCGGCGGAGTGCCGCAGCGCGTGCGGCCCGGTGGCGGAGGTATCCCCGAGCGCCGCCAGCAGGCCATAAACCACGCTGCGGACCTGCCGCTGGTCCACGCGTTTCCCGCGGGCCCCGAGGAACAGTGCGGGGCCGGAGCCGTCCGTGGCGAGGGCGGGCCGGCCGCGGCGGAGCCAGTCGTCGACGGCGAGCGCGGCAGGGAGCCCGTAGGGCACGGTCCGTTCCTTGTTGCCCTTGCCGAGAACGCGCAGGGTCCGGCGGTCGGGGTCGAGGTCGTCCACATCCAGACCGGCCAGTTCGCCGACCCGGATGCCGGTGGCGTAGAGAACCTCGACCATGGCCCGGTCACGCAGGGGCAGGGGCCCGCCCCCCGCCGCGGCGGATTCCGCGTCCTCGACGAGCCGACGGATCTGTCCCTGGTGCAGGACTCCGGGCAGGGTCTTTTCCCGCTTCGGCGCCTTCAGCCGCAGAGCGGGGTCAGCGTCGATGAGTTCCTCACGGACGGCCCAGGCCGTGAAGGCCCGGGCGGTGGCGGAGCGGCGGGACAGGGTGGCCCGGGACATGCCCGCTTCACTCTGGGAGCCGAGCCAGCGCCGCAAGGTGCCGAGCTCCAGCCCGGCGAGATCTTCAACACCCTCTGACGCCGCATGGGCCAGCAGGCTGCCGACATCAGAAAGGTAGGCGCGCACGGTATGGGCTGAGCGCCCGCGTTCCGCCTCGAGGTAGCGGCCAAAGCGCTCGGTGGCGGTGGCCAGCGCGGCCGGGATCTTCTGGGTAGACACGCCCCTACTCTCGCAGCAATCGCCCGGCAATCAAGGAGCCCGACGGCGAGCCGCGGGTCTGCCGGCAGCTAGGGCGGCGAGCCCCGGGTCTGCCGGCAGCCGTGGTCCGGCGGAGCCACGGGTCTCAGTCGGCAGCCATGGTCCCGCGGCCGGACCTCAGTCGGCTTTACCGGACCTCTTCCAGGCGCCGCGGTGAGACTCTGCGAGGCCCAGCAATCCGAGCCGGCCAAGGCCGGCCCTGACCGAGTCAGCGCTCAGGCCTGCCACGGCAGTGAGCTTCTCGACGGGGCTGGTGCTCCGCAGTGGAAGGGCATCCAGCAAAATGAGGTCTTCCAGCGTCAGGCCGTCATGGACTTCCACGCGACCAGTCTTGGCCTCAGGCAGCGATTCCCCGCTTGGGGAGGCGAGCTCGGCGATCTCCCCCGCATCGGTGACACAGACCGCTCCGCCGTCGCGGAGCAGGCGATGGCAGCCTGCGGAGTTGGCGCTGTGGACCGACCCCGGCACGGCACCGACGGCCCGGCCCAGAGTTTCGGCGTGGTGGGCCGTGTTGAGCGCACCCGAGCGCCACCGGGCCTCCACGACCACCGTGACGGACGCCAGCGCGGCGATGAGCCTGTTGCGCTGCAGGAACCTGTACCGCGTCGGGGCAGAGCCGGGTGGAACCTCCGCGAGTACGGCTCCCTGGTTCGCGACCGCCCGCAGCAGGTCCTCGTTGCCGGAGGGATAGAACCGGTCCACTCCCCCTGCCATCACAGCGATCGTGGGCACGCCGCCGTTGCCGCCGGCCAGGGCAGCCCGATGCGCATGCGCATCGATTCCATACGCGCCGCCGGAGACGATGGTGAAGCCGCGCTGCGCCAGCGAGTAAGCGAGATCACCGGTCACGGCGGAACCGTAGGAGGTGCTGTCGCGGGAGCCGACCAGGGCAATGGACCTGGCGGCAGGAGGCAGCTCCTGCTCAAGGCCGCGCCACCACAGGCACAGGGGTTCCTGCAGGCCAAGATCCGCCAACTGCCGGGGCCACAGCTCATCCGAGGGGATGATCATGCGCCCGCCGAGCCGTTGCAGGGTGGCCAGGTCCCGTCCTGGCGCCAGATCCGGCACCCGCGGGGCCCAGCGCTTCTGCGCAGTCCCCAGGCCCGTCCAGCCGCCGCCGGAGGTGTTGTCCTCCAGCAGGCGCGACATTTCGCGTTCCAGTTCCGGCCCGGCGGCCAGCTGACCGGTGGCAATTCTCAGCGCATCCTCCGCACCGGCGATCTGCACCAGCGCCAGGCCCGCACTGTCCTGCGGCTCGAAGAGCCGGGATAGAGCCGCCCGCGCGGTCCTTTCGCTCTCTGTCATGATGTGTCCTTTCTTGGGCTGATCGTCCGCAAGGCGTTCGCTCGGCGCAGTTTTTCGGGGATGGTAGGCAACGCCGTCTGCTAGGCGGCCGCGGACGCCTGCCGGAGGTTGAGCGCCTGGCCGACGTCGTCGGCATCGGGCGTGTCCCGCCTGGCCAGGTCCGCAAGCGTCCAGGCCAGCCGCAGTACCCGGTCGTAGCCGCGGGCCGTGAGTACCCCGCGTTCCAATGCGAGATCCAGGATCCGCGTCGTGCGGGCATCGAGCCGCAAGGCACCCCGCAGCAGTCTCCCGGGCACCTGGGAATTCGTCTCCATGCCGAACGGAAGGAGCCGCCCGAGCTGGCGCTCGCGTGCGGACTTGACCCGTCCGGCGATGGTGGCGGTGTCCTCCTCGACGCCGGACTGCCCGAAGTCGGCGAGCGACACGCGCTCCACGTGCAGCTGGATGTCGACCCTGTCCAGCAGCGGTCCGGACAACCGGGCCAAATAGCGGCGCCGCATGGTCGGAGTGCAGATGCAGTCGATGCCCTTTCCCGATGCCTTGCCGCAGGGACAGGGGTTGGCCGCGAGGACCAGCTGGAACCTGGCCGGGTAGGCCGCCGTGCCGGCTGACCGGTGGATAACGAGCTCGCCGCTCTCCAGCGGTTGCCGCAGTGCGTCGAGGACCCGGCGTTCGTACTCGGGAGCCTCATCCAGGAAGAGCACGCCGCGGTGGGCCCGGGAAGCGGCCCCCGGACGTGGCAACCCGGATCCGCCGCCGATGATGGCCGCGGAGGTGGCCGTGTGGTGCGGGTTCTCGTAGGGTGGCCGGCGCAGCAACTGCACGGAGGCCGACGTCAGTGCACAGAGCGAGTGGATCGCGGTCACCTCCATGGCCTCGGTATCGCCGAGATCGGGCAGGAGCCCCGGCAGCCTCTCCGCCAGCATCGTTTTACCCGCTCCCGGCGGCCCCGTCAGCAGGATATGGTGGGCGCCGGCTGCGGCTACTTCCAGGGCCCGCCGGGCATCGGCCTGGCCGGAGACATCACACATATCCGGCGGGCTGAGGGTAACGGCCTGCTCTCCGGTTTCCTCGGGTCCGGGCTCGGGATCGAAGTCGAGCGCCAGCTCCTGCGGATCGGCGCCGAAGTCGAAGGCCAGACGGGCGAGGGTGCTGTAGCCCTGAACCCGTGCGCCGGGCACCAGCCCGGCCTCGGCGGCGTTGGCCTGCGCCACCACCACGTCGGGGAAGCCTGCCCGGACCGCGGCCATGACTGCGGGGAGAATGCCGCGGACCGGGCGGAGCCTGCCGTCCAGACCCAGTTCCGCGATGAAGACCGTGCGCCCGGTGGATCGGACATCGTTAGAGGCCAGCAGCGCAGCCATGGCGATGGCGAGATCAAAGCCGGAGCCACGTTTGGGCAGTGATGCCGGTATGAGGTTGGCCGTGATCTTGCGGCGGCTCAGTGGAATGCCGGAGTTCTGGGCGGCGGAGCGGATCCGTTCCTTGGCCTCGTTGAGCGAGGCGTCCGGCAGGCCCAGGATGATGAATGCCGGGAGGGTCTGGCCGATGTCCGCCTCGACTTCGACGATGTAGCCGTTGAGGCCGACGAGGGCAACGGAGTATGTCCGGCCCAGCGCCACTTATCCCACCCCTTTGAGGTGTTCGACAAAGGGCTCGCCGATGCCGTCGTCGAGCACGGAAATCACGTCAACCCGGCGGAGCGGCATCCGTAACTCGTGGTCGCGGCACCAGGCGGAAGCCAGGCGGTGGAGCCTGGCAAGTTTGTCGACGCCGACAGCCTCGAAGGGGTGTCCGAAGTCGAGGGATTTGCGGGTCTTCACCTCGGCGATGACCAGCGCGTCGCCGTCGAGCGCGACGATGTCTATCTCGCCCTCCCGGCAGCGCCAGTTCCGGTCCACGATCCGCATGCCCTGGGCTTCAAGGTAGCCGGCTGCGAGTTCCTCCCCGCGCCGGCCCAGCACATCCTTAGCTCTCATGGCACCAGCCTGCGGCGCCACGGGAGGGCTGAGAAGAGGATCAGGACGCTATGTGGAAAGCCAACTCAGGGTTGGTGGTGTGGAGGAAGAGTGGGCGGTCCTTCCCCTGCTACCAGCAAGAATCAGTTGCCCAGGTCCTCGACCTTGGGCACAGACAGCTCCTCGCTGCGCGGGAGCTCTTCGACGTTGACGTCTTTGAAGGTGATGACGCGGACGCTCTTGACGAACCGGGCGGAACGGTAGACGTCCCAGACCCAGGCGTCCTGCAGCGTCAGGTCGAAGTACACCTCCCCGTCGGCGCTGCGGGCCTGCAGGTCAACATGGTTGGCCAGGTAGAAACGCCGCTCGGTCTCGACCACGTAGCTGAACAGCCCGACAACGTCCCGGTATTCGCGGTAGAGCTGGAGCTCCATGTCGGTCTCATAGTTTTCAAGGTCCTCGGCACTCATGGTTCCATCTTGCACCATCCGGCGCGGCCTCCGCGCCACCACCGTTCGCGCACGGGCCCTCCGCCCTGCCAGGCCAAGCGGGACCGGGCAGGGATCACGGCGAGACCTAAAGCAGCTGCCAGCTGACCCGGTGGTACGGCGTGGGCCCGGCGGCGCGGAGCGCATCCTTGTGCGCCGCGGTGCCGTAGCCCTTGTTGTCGTCCCAGCCGAAGGCCGGGTATTCGCTATGCAGCCCGCGCATCAGCGCGTCGCGCTCCACCTTCGCCAGCACGGACGCCGCGGCGACACTCAGGCACTGCATGTCCGCCTTGACGAGCGTGTGCACCGGGGCGTCGCAGCCCGCCTCCGCCGGTCCCTCGTGGAACAGCGACGGCTGGGCCTGGGGCGAGAGCCAGTTGTGGCTGCCATCCAGCAGCACCACGTCCGGGGTCACCCCGGCGGCAAGGACGGAGAGCCAGGCACGGGTTCCGGCCAGCCGCAGCGCCCCCACAATCCCCAGTGCATCGATTTCGTTGGCCGAGGCATGCCCTACGGCGGAGGCGACGCTCCAGCTCCGGACCAGCGGCATCAGCCGTTCCCGGTCCGCCACCTTGAGCAGCTTGCTGTCCCGCACATCCGCGAGGAGTTCCTGCCGAGCCAGGTCAATGACGGCGATCCCCACGCTGACCGGACCGGCCAGGGCACCGCGCCCCACCTCGTCGACGCCGGCGAGGAGCCGGGCGCCGCCGCGGAAACGGCGCTCGTAGTCGAGGGTAGGTGCTGCGGACGTCGCGCCGGCCACTACGCGCCGGCCATTACTTGCCGGCCGGGACGGGCACGCCGCGGAAGACGTCCGGGTAGTTGTCCAGCGAGGTGATGCGGTTCAGCGGCCAGGCGATGACGGCGGCCTTGCCTTCGATATCGGCGATATCCACGAAACCGCCATTGCTCTCCATGTGGGCGCGGGAATCGGCGGAGTGGTTCCGGTTGTCCCCCATCACCCAGACCTTGCCGTCGGGTACGACGACGTCGAAGTCGCGTACCTGGGGTACCTCGGCGGGGTTGATGTACTTCTCGGACAGCGGTTCGCCGTTGACCGTGAGCTGGCCACCGCCGTCGCAGCAGGCCACACGGTCGCCGGGCAGCCCGATGACGCGCTTGACGAGGTGCTGCTCCGAGTTGTCCGGCAGCAGGCCGACGAACGTCAGCCCGTTTTGCACCCAGGTGAACGGCCCCACAGGCTTCTCGGCGGCAGGGACCAGCCAGCCCTGCGTGTCACGGAAAACGACGACGTCCCCGTGCTCCAGCGCGAAGGGTTCCGGGACCAGGAGGTTCACGAAGATCCTGTCGTTCACGTCCAGGGTGTTGACCATTGATTCGGACGGGATGTAGAATGCCCGGAACAGAAACGTCTTGATAAGGAAGGACAACACGATGGCGACAATCACCACGGTGGCGATTTCCTTCATCCAGAGGAAGAACGGGCTGTGCCGTTCCCGGGCCTTCGCCCTCCTCGCGCGTCCCGAGGACGCGCCGGCATGCGCCGGCCCGCCGGGCGAGGGCTCCGTCTCTGCCGGGTAGTCAGCTACCCCCGGGTTTTCCGTGGTGGGGATCGCCGAGGAGTTAGCCCGGGGCTGGTCCTGCCCCCGCGGATCGGGAGTCCGGGGTCCGGTCTCGGGCATTTACTGTCCGTTCTTGTTCATCGTTGGAGCGGCGGCCGCGGAGGGCCGCGGCACTGCTGTAAATCTATCAAGCGGCCAGATGATCTGTACCGGACGGCCGATAACCCGGTCCAGCGGAACCATGCCGCCGCCAGGGGCGCCCAGAAGGCTGCGGGAATCGGCCGACATGGAACGGTGGTCACCCATCAGCCAGAGGCGTCCGGCCGGCACAATCACACTGAACTTCAGGTCGCTGGGGTTGTCTCCCCCGTACAGGTACGGTTCCGCCACCTGCTGGCCGTTGACTGTGAGCCGTCCGCCGGCGTCACAACACAGGACGTGGTCGCCGGGGAGCCCGATAACCCGTTTGACGTAGGTGTCCTCACCGCCAGCCAGTCCGAGCCAGTGTCCCAGGCCGGCCAGGGTATCCGGCACGGGCCCCCTGCCGCTGTTCAGCGGGGCGAAGGAACCCCGGCCGTCAAACACGACGATGTCGCCGCGGCGCACCGGCTCAGCCTGGTAGTCAGTGCGGGAAACGAGGATCCTGTCTCCGTCCCGGAAGAGCGGCTCCATCGAGGCGGAGGGGATGAAGTAGACATCCAGCCACAGGGAACGGACCACTCCGCCGATGAGTACGGCCAGCACAACTGCCAGCAACACAAAACGCCAGCCGAGTTTCCTGGGCTGGCGCTTTGTCTGTTCCATGATCCGTATCCCTAGCGCTGTTCTGAACTAAATGGCGCTGTGGCGGAGGCTCCGGCAACGAACCGGCGACGCTCCGTGGACCCGCGGAGGAAGTCCGGAAGGGACTTACTTTTTGGGCTGGAAGTCGCGCTTTTCCTTGATCTTCGCAGCCTTGCCGCGCAGATCACGCATGTAGTACAGCTTGGCGCGGCGCACGTCGCCCTTGGAGACCAGCTCGATCTTGTCGATAATCGGGGAGTGCACCGGGAAGGTACGCTCCACGCCGACGCCGAACGAAACCTTGCGGATGGTGAAGGTCTCACGGAGGCCGTCGCCGTGGCGTCCCAGGACGAAGCCCTGGAAGACCTGGACACGGGAGTTCTTGCCTTCGATGATGTTCACGTGCACCTTGAGGGTGTCACCCGCGCGGAAGACCGGAACATCGGTGCGCAGCGAGGCTGCATCTACGGAATCGAGGATATGCATTGATTCACTCCTGGTGAACGCCACAGGTCCTTCACGTTGGGTCACGGCGGCCAAACCCGGGCGCCTGAAGCAGCCGGAGATTCCCGCCGAAAATTTGTCGATCCGGCTCCCGTCAGGAATTGACGGCGCCGGGGTGCCGGGCTGTTGGTGACGCTCCCCCTGTGGCAGGTTCGCAACCCAGCAGGCACAAGCACCAATTTTGCCACATCCGCGGCCTTCCAGCCAATCCGGGTCAGGCGGATTCCCCGTCAACCTCCGGGCGGCGCCTGAGCCGGCCGTCGACGACGTCGTACCCGAGGTCCGCGAAGGCCGTGCGGTCCGCGCGGGGCAGCGTGCCGGCGTCGAACCCCGCGAGCAGGTCCGGACGGCGCTCGGCGGTGCGCCGGTACTGCTCGTGGCGGCGCCACTGCGCGATCTTGCCATGGTTGCCGCTCAGGAGCACGGCCGGAACGTCGCGGTCCCGCCAGCTGGAGGGTTTGGTGTACACGGGGTACTCCAGCAGCCCGTCCGCATGGGATTCCTCCACGAGGGATTCGGGATTGCCGACGACGCCGGGCAGCAGCCGGCCGATGGCCTCCACCATGGCCAGCACGGCCACTTCGCCGCCGTTGAGGACGTAGTCCCCCAGGCTCACGGGCCGCACGGTGAAGTGGCCGGCGGCCCATTCCAGCACCCGTTCGTCGATGCCCTCGTAACGTCCGCAGGCGAAAACCAGCCGGTCCTCCCCGGCGAGTTCATGGGCCGTGGCCTGGGTGAACCGCTCCCCCGCCGGCGATGGCACAATGAGGACCGGTTTGGCCGCCGCTTTAAGTGTGGCATCGGCCGGCCGGGCTGCGGCCACGGCGGCCAGGGCCTGGGCCCAGGGCTCGGGCTTCATGACCATGCCGGCGCCGCCGCCGTACGGGGTGTCATCCACGCTCCGGTGCCGGTCCGTGGTGAAGTCCCGGAGGTCGTGGACGTTCAGTTCCAGCAGCCCGTCCTGGCGGGCCTTACCGATCAGCGAGAGCGCCAGGGGTGCCAGATAGTCCGGAAAGATGCTGACGACGTCGATCCGCATTTAGGCGGTGTTCCCGGTGCCGGCGCCTTCTTCGGCCGTGCTGCCGTCCGTAGACTTCGCGACGCCCGTTGACTTCGCGGCTCCCGCGGACTTCGCGGCGTCCGCGGACTTGGCGTCGTCGTCGGCGTTGACCTCAAAGAGTCCCGGCGGCGGGGTCACGAGGATGAAGCCTTCTCCGACGTTGACCTCGGGGACGATCTGCTCCACGAAGGGGATCAGGACTTCGGTGCCGTCGTTCCCGGTGACCACGATCAGGTCCTGGACCGGGAGGGTGTTCAGGCCGGAGACCTTGCCCACCACCGTGTCACCGACGCGGACGTCAAGGCCAACGAGTTCGTGCTCGTACCAGCCCTCGTCGTCGTCATCGTCGTCGAGGTCTTCGGTTTCCACAAACAGCTTCGCGCCGCGGACGGTTTCCGCTTCGTTGCGGGTCTCGATCTCCTCGAAGGCGAGCAACAGGATGTCCTTGTTCCAGCGGGCGCTGATGATGGTGAGCGGTCCGGCCGAGGCGGGTTCCACCACGAACCGGGTGCCCGGGACGAAGCGGTCCCCGGGTGCGTCGGTGAGCACCTGGACGGTTACTTCGCCGCGGATGCCGTGGGGCTTGCCGATTCGTGCCACCTGAAGCTGCATCTGTTCCTCTGTTCGGGGTTGGTGATTCCGTGCCGGCCTGTTGCCGGCTGGATGTGCGGGGAAAACAGTCCGGCCCCTTCACCATTATCTGGTGAAGGGGCCGGGCTCAAGACAAGTGGTGCTGGAAGCGTTACCGGCGGCGGTCGGTGTCGACGACGTCGACCCTGACCGGCTCGCCGTCCGCCAGCGCGGCCACCACAGTGCGCAGTGCGCGTGCGGTGCGGCCCTGGCGGCCGATCACCCGTCCGAGGTCGTCCTCATGAACGCGCACCTCGAGGGTGTCCCCGCGGCGGTTGTTCTTTGCACTGACCTTGACATCCTCAGGGCTGTCAACGATCCCGCGGACCAGGTGTTCGAGCGCTTCTGCCAGCAAGTTACTCAGCCTCGGTGGTCTCTGCTGCGGCGTCGGCGGGGGCCTCGGCTGCGTCGTCCTTCTTGGCCTTCTTGGTGATGGCTTCCGGGATGATCACGGAACCCTTTTCCGGGGTAACGAAGGCAGGCTTGGGAGCCTTGGTCTTCAAGGTGCCCTCCTGGCCCGGGAGACCCTTGAACTTCTGCCAGTCACCGGTGATCTTGAGGATCGCGGCAACCTGCTCGGACGGCTGTGCGCCGACGCCGAGCCAGTACTGGGCACGGTCCGCGTCGACCTCGATGTACGAGGGCTCCTCGGTCGGGTGGTACTTGCCGATCTCTTCGATGGCACGGCCGTCACGCTTGGAGCGTGCGTCCATGACGACGATGCGGTAGTACGGTGCGCGCATCTTGCCGAAGCGCTTAAGGCGAATCTTTACGGCCACTTTTGTGGTCACTCCTGTTTCTGAAACGGGGTCGATCCCGGCGTTCTGCACCCGTGGGGCGGGCCATACTAGGGGGTTCTAAAAGGACAAGATCCGGACGCGGAGAGAGGGGCCACGCAGATCAAGTACCCGTCCATTGTGCCAGATCAGCGCGGGGATTTCGACTTGACACCCGCAGCCTCGCCATTTTGCCGCCTTACGGCCTGTCAGGACGTCCAGACATAGAGCCCGGATTTGGTGGCGGGATCGACGCCGGCAGCAAGTTCGGCGAGCTGCCGGACGTAGCGGGCGGCCTGGTCCGCACCGAAGGGCATGTCTTCCTCGGCGGCCCAGCTTTCAGCCACGTCCGCCAGGACGTCACCTTCACCTTCGGTCTCGTAGCTGAGGAGATCGGCGAGGGCCCGGAGCATAGCCGGCGGGACGCCGAGCAGGGAGTCGCTCGCCACATCCACCATCGCGAGCTCGTAGTCGGCACCGGCGGCGTGGACGGCGGTCCCGGCCAGGTCACCCAGCCGCTCGACTTCGAAGTCACTGATGTCCGGGATCCGGACGGACCCCTCCCCGGCGGCACCCCCGCCGTCGAGGGCGGCTGCGCGCTTGAGGGCTTCATCGTGGGTGGCGACAAAGATTTCGGTGAATCCCATGGATCTCGTCCTTATGTTCGGCGGCGCTGGTCCGCTGTTTTCGGCGTCGCTTCAGCCTAGTCGCTCCAGCCCTGCCCCGCCGAGGACTGGACATGCCCAGCGGCGTCGTCGGCGAAAAATGGGCATGTCCTCTCCTCACCCTGAGCAATGGACATACAGCCGCTATGTCCAGTCCCGGCCGCACGCGGTGGACATGTCCCAGAGACAACTGCGGCCGGGGGTAACCGCACTCGGGGTTTCCCGCGGCGGGTCAGCGAACGGCCACGCGGATGCGGTTGCGCCACGGGTCCTCAAAACGCAGTTCGGCGCCGGTGTGGTGGGACTCCACTCCCGCGGTCTTGAGGCGGTCGGCGAGGGCGCCCACATCGTCGCCGGCCGGCACCTCGATCAGCACCTCGCCGAGGCCCAGGGTGTCCCGTCGGGGTCCGGCGCCGCGGCTGTTCCAGACGTTCATGGCCATGTGGTGGTGGTAGCCGCCGGCCGAGACGAACAGCGCCTGCCCATGCCAGCCCGCCGTCTTTTCGAACCCGAGGGTTCCGACGTAGAAGTCCTGGGCTGACTGGACGTCGCCCACCTGCAGGTGGACGTGGCCGATGCCGGCGTCGGCGTTGCGCTGCCCGGCCACGGATTCCTCGGTGAGGAACTCGTCGAGGTAGCGCTGCGGCGGGAGGGCCAGGCTGTCCATGACCACGTTCCTGCCGTCCCAGGACCACGCATCGCGGGGACGGTCCCAGTACAGCTCGATCCCGTTTCCTTCGGGATCGGTGAAATAGAAGGCCTCGCTTACGAGGTGGTCCGCGCTGCCGGTGAAGGACTGGGGCTCGTACTGGGCGGCGGTGGCGACGGTTGCGGCCAGAGAAGGCTGGTCCTCGAACAGCAGCGCAGTGTGGAAGAGGCCGGCTTCGCCGCGGGACGGGACGCTGAGCCCGGGCGCCGGGGCGAGGTGGACCAGCGGCTTCTGCCGGCGTCCGAGGTACAGTCCGCCGTCCTGCTCGGCCACGATGTCCAGGCCGAGGGCGCGCTGGTAGTAGTCCGTCATGAGCAACAGGTCGCCGACCTTGAGCATCACGGTGCCCATGGTGAGTTCGGCGGGAAGAAGATCCCGGGTGCTGGCTGCTGCAGTCATGTGATCGCTCCGGTGCTTAGGCGGCCATCGACCTTCGATGACCTATGACAAGGATAATTACTTGAAGCTTCAATTTATTCCTGGGCCCGCTTCTGTTCCTGGCGGACCGGTTCTCCGCGCAGCACGATGTGCTTGAGCTGGTGCAGCGTGGCCAGGCTACTGCGGGGCCGCCGGCGCGGCGTCCGAGGAGGGTTCCGGCGTTCCGATCCGTGGTGGCCTGCTGGTCATGGCCTAAAGCTTAAAGCCGTATCCGCATCGCGATCCGCCGGCCCAGGGCATCCAGCCCCAGCTTCGCCTCGCGGGTACGCAGTGCCGCCAGCCCCTTCCCTGGCTGGGCAACTTCCTTGAAGCCGCAGCTCGCGTAAAACGGAGCGTTGAACGGAACGTCCGCAAAAGTGCAAAGCGACATCGCCCTATAGCCACGGCCCCTCGCCGCGTCGATGGCCGCCTCAACAAGGGACCGTCCGATCCCGCGCCCGGCAAAGTCGGGATGCACCGAAAGTTGTTCCAAATGCGCCTGGCCGCCGACTTCGTCAACACCGGCGAAACCCACGGGCGGGTTTCCGGCGACCAGCATAAAAAGCGGCTCAATCGGCGTCGCCAGCTCCGGGGCCGGAAGCACGTGGTGCGCTAACTCCGCTGCGAGGAGACGGTCGGCCGCTGCCTCGAGAACCGGCAGCGCCGCGAGGTCTTCCGGCGTCGCCGTCCTGACGCGGGGCAAGGCCCTGGGTTGAGTCACGATGCCACGCTAGCACCGCGGCCTCCCTCGGCGCCGTCACACGCGGCCGGGCGCCGAAGCCCTGTGATAGCTTCGTCTACGACCACACGGGTGCCCTTGCAGGGGCTGAGATCGGGCTGAAGCAGCTTGCGACCGTTGAACCTGTCCGGGTAATGCCGGCGAAGGAAGTGAGTATTTCCGTGAATACGCATTTGACACAGCACAGCCCCGTCCAAAATCAGCCGGGCCAATGTCAGCCCACGGCCCACACCCAGTCGCTGAAATCCCGCTCTCTGGCGTTTACCACGGATGACGGGCACGGCATCCGCGTCCCGGTGACGGAAATCGAGCTGGCGGATTCACCGGGCGGCGTAGCGAATCCGCCGTTCCGGGTGTACCGCACCGCTGGTCCTGGGAGCGATCCGGTCCGGGGGCTGGAGCCGTTTCGCGGCCCCTGGATCGAGGCCAGGGCGGACACCGGACCCTACACCGGCCGGGAACGGACCCTGCTCGACGACGGAAAGTCGGCCGTGCGCCGGGGCGCCGCGTCGGCCGAGTGGCAGGGCACCCGCCCGGTCCCGCGCCGCGCCGTCGACGGCCGGACGGTGACCCAGATGCACTATGCCCGCAACGGCGTCGTCACGCCTGAGATGCGGTTCGTCGCGCTGCGGGAGAACTGCGACGTCGAACTGGTCCGCTCCGAACTGGCGGCGGGGCGCGCCATCATTCCCAGCAACGTCAACCATCCCGAATCCGAGCCGATGATTATCGGCAAAGCCTTCCTGGTGAAGATCAACGCCAACATCGGCAACTCGGCCGTGACCAGCTCCATCGCGGAGGAAGTCGACAAGCTCCAGTGGGCCACGCAGTGGGGTGCGGACACGGTGATGGATCTTTCCACCGGGGACGACATCCACACCACCCGGGAATGGATCATCCGCAACTCTCCCGTGCCCATCGGCACGGTGCCGGTCTACCAGGCGCTGGAGAAGGTCAACGGCGAGGCCAATGCCCTCACGTGGGAGATCTTCCGGGACACCGTGATCGAGCAGTGCGAGCAGGGGGTGGACTACATGACCATCCACGCCGGTGTTTTGCTGCGCTATGTGCCGCTGACGGCCAACCGGGTCACCGGAATTGTCTCCCGCGGCGGCGCGATCATGGCGGGCTGGTGCCTGGCCCACCACCAGGAGAACTTCC
The DNA here is from genome assembly GCF_035985125.1 of Arthrobacter sp. CG_A4. Taxonomy (NCBI): domain Bacteria; kingdom Bacillati; phylum Actinomycetota; class Actinomycetes; order Micrococcales; family Micrococcaceae; genus Arthrobacter; species Arthrobacter sp. CG_A4. Next base: position 38,819 of record NZ_JAXCID010000001.1, read on the forward strand.
TCTACACCCACTTCGGTGAGCTGTGCGAAATCTTTGCCCGCTACGATGTCGCGTTTTCGCTCGGGGACGGGCTGCGGCCGGGGGCGACGGCGGACGCGAACGATGCTGCCCAGTTCGCCGAGCTGGACACCCTGGCCGAGCTCACGCAACGTGCCTGGGAGTATGACGTGCAGGTCATGGTGGAGGGCCCCGGACACGTACCGCTCCACCTCGTCCGGGAAAACGTGGAACGCCAGCAGGCACTCTGCAAGGGCGCCCCCTTCTACACGCTGGGGCCGCTGGTCACCGACATCGCGCCGGGCTACGACCACATCACCTCGGCGATCGGCGCCACGGAGATTGCCCGCTACGGCACCGCGATGCTGTGCTACGTGACACCCAAGGAACACCTCGGACTGCCCAACAAGGACGATGTGAAGACCGGCGTGATCACGTACAAGATCGCGGCCCATGCAGCCGATCTCGCCAAGGGCCACCCCGGCGCCCACGAACGTGACGATGCCCTGTCCAGGGCCCGCTTCGAATTCCGCTGGCGGGACCAGTTCGCGCTGTCGCTGGACCCGGTCACGGCCGAGTCGTTCCACGACGAGACGCTCCCGGCGGAACCGGCCAAGACGGCGCACTTCTGCTCCATGTGCGGGCCGAAGTTCTGTTCGATGCGGATCAGCCAGGACATCCGGGACGAATTCGGCTCAGCGGACTCCCAAGCGGCCCTCGCCGGAATGGCCGCAGGGATGCGGGAGAAGAGCAAAGAGTTCCTGGCCTCCGGCGGCAAGGTCTATTTGCCGGAGCCTTCCGTGGGCGGACCCCCGGCCGTTTAGAACCCCCGGCAGTCTAGGACGCCTGGGCGTGCTGGTGCCGGCTGACCCCGGCGATGAACGCCCGGATGAGCCGGTTTCCCTCTGCAGAGTCCTGGGGCCGGTGCCCGCCCGCCGCGGTGCGGTGCAGGGCACCGGTTTCCCGCAGGTAGCCGGCGATCTCTTCATACAGCGGTTCCCAGCCGCCGGTCAGGACCAGGGTGGGCACGCCGGGGACGATCTGCAGCGGGGCTTCCCAGGGCGGCGCCTGCAGCCGCAGCCGGCGGGCCTCCCGCTGGTCTTCCGGGTCCGGGGAACCAAGCGTTGCCTGCGCCGGAGTGTGGGCCGCGAACACCCGGCGGACGAACTCGCGGTGGAAGTCCTCATCGCTGAGGTGCCGGCGGACCTCGAAAAGCGGCTGCATCAGGGCGCGGTGCGCGGCCGTCGCCGGAAGTTCCGCGGTGAGCGAGAGGCAGGCCGGTTCCACCAGCGTCAATGAGTGCACCAGATCCGGGCGTTCGACGGCGGCCATCATCGCGGAGATGGCACCCTGGGAATGCGCCACCACGTGGCCGCCGGCCTCGCCGCGGCCGTCGTCGGCCAGGGCGCCCAGGACGATGGCGGCGTCGGCGGCGAAGTCCGTTTCCAGCGGCTCGGCGGCGGGGTCATAGCCGTGCCGGCGCAGGAACAGCGCGTCGTAGTTCAGCGCCATTCCATGCTGTTTCGGCCACGCGGCAGCGCCGAAGCTGCCCGCCCCGTGGACGAAGACTACGCGCTGCTTGAACATGGTCCAACCCTATGACACCGGTCCGACGGCGGGCCGCCGACATCTCGGCCGGCAGCGCCTATTTGCTGCCGCCAAGGAACTTGTCAAAGCCCTTCGGAAGGTTCAGCTGGGAGGGATCGAAGTCCGCGCCCTGCTGGCCGAATGCCGCCCCGGTGGGCTGCGCCTTGGGTCCGGCGGCACGCCGGGCCTCGGCATCCTTGGCTTCCTGTGCGGCCTTGGCCGGGTTGCCGGAGCGGGCTTTCTTCTTAGGCGCACTCTTGGCACCCTTGCGGGCGCCGCCGCCGCCCATACCGGGCATCCCCGGCAGACCAGGCATCCCGCCGCCGGCCGCCATCTTCTTCATCATCTTCTGCGCCTGGGCAAAGCGCTCCAGCAGGCCGTTGACCTCGGAGACGTGCACGCCGGAACCGCGGGCAATACGGGCCCTGCGGGAGCCGTTGATGATCTTCGGAGCTACCCGTTCATGCGGCGTCATGGAGCGGACAATGGCCTCGACCCGGTCGATTTCGCGTTCGTCGAACTGTTCGAGCTGCTGCCGGATGTTCTGCGCTCCCGGCATCATCATGAGCATTTTTTTCATGGAGCCCATGTTGCGGATCTGCTGCATCTGGGCGAGGAAATCGTCCAGCGTAAAGTCTTCCTGGTCGGCGAACTTCTGCGCCATCCGGGCCGCTTCGTCCTTGTCCCAGGACTTCTCCGCCTGCTCGATCAGGGTGAGCACGTCACCGAGGTCCAGGATCCGCGAGGCCATGCGGTCCGGGTGGAAGAGCTCAAAGTCGTCCAGGCCCTCGCCGGTGGACGCAAACATCACGGGTTTTCCGGTCACCGACGCGACGGAGAGCGCGGCACCGCCGCGAGCGTCGCCGTCGAGCTTGGAGAGCACGATTCCGGTGAAATTGACGCCTTCATCGAAGGCAAGGGCCGTGTTGACGGCGTCCTGGCCGATCATCGAATCGATCACGAACAGGACCTCGTTCGGGACGATGGCCTGGCGGATCTGGCGGGCCTGCTCCATCATGTCGGCGTCGACGCCGGTACGGCCCGCGGTGTCCACAATCACGACGTCGTGCAGCGTGCGGCGGGCTTCCTCGACACCGGCGCGGGCGACGGACACCGGGTCGCCGGCGGGGTGATCCAGCTCGGTGGAGGTGGCGCCCGGGTGCGGGGCGAACACCGGCACGCCGGCGCGCTGGCCGACGATCTGGAGCTGGGTGACCGCGTTGGGTCGCTGCAGATCGCAGGCGACCAGCATGGGGCTGTGGCCCTGGGCCTTGAGGTATTTCGAGAGCTTGCCGGCGAGGGTGGTCTTACCGGCGCCCTGGAGGCCGGCGAGCATGATGACCGTGGGACCGGTCTTGGCCAGGCGGATCCGGCGGGTTTCACCGCCGAGGATCTCGATGAGTTCCTCGTTGACGATCTTCACGATCTGCTGGCCGGGGTTCAGGGCGGCAGAGACCTCTTCGCCGAGCGCACGCTCGCGCACACGTCCGGTGAATTCGCGGACCACGGGCACGGCAACGTCGGCGTCCAGCAGGGCACGCCGGATCTCGCGGACGGTACCGTCAACGTCCGCCTCGGTCAGGCGGCCCTTGCCACGGAGGTTCTTGAAGGTTGCTGTCAACCGGTCAGAGAGTGAATTGAACACGCGCCGTGCACTTCTTTCAGTGGATCTTCAGATGGCGGCCGGTCCGGCACGCCAGCGTCGCGGCTGATGTTCGCCTGAACGAACCGCCTCGACAACGGGACTCGACTATCTAGGGTACCAAGACGCGCCTTTAAGATGGCATGCTGGCTACGTGACCAGCCAAACACCTGTGAAAACACTGCTCATCCTGGGCGCCTCGGGCGACCTGACCGGCCGGCTGCTGCTCCCCGGGCTGGCCCGGCTCGTGGCCCGCGGGCACACCGAAGGCCTGACGCTGGTCGGCGCCGGATCCGATCCGTGGGCGCCGGAACAGTGGCGGGACCGCGTCGAGGAATCCTTCGCCGACGCCAATTCCCAGGCCGAGGCCTACGGCCGGCGGGAACTGAAGCGGATCCGTGACACCACCAGCTACCACCGGCTGGACGTCACGGCGGACGGGGAGCTGGCAGGGCTGCTGGCGCGGCTTGAGGGTCCCGTGGCGGTCTACTTCGCGCTGCCGCCAAGGATCAGCCAGCTCGCCTGCGAGGCGCTGACGCCGGAGCAGGTCCCGGCGGGGACACGGCTGGTGATGGAGAAACCGTTCGGCTCAGGGGAGGACTCCGCCCGGCACCTCAACACGACCCTGGCCGCGCTGGTCCCGGAGGACCACATCCACCGGGTGGACCACTTCCTGGGCAAGGCGACGGTACTCAATATCCTGGGGCTGCGCTTCGCCAACACCTTCCTGGAAACCGTGTGGAACCGTGAGCACATCGAAAAGGTGGAAATCATCTTCGACGAGGACCTCGCGCTGGAGGGGCGCGCCCGCTACTACGACGGCGCCGGGGCCCTGCGCGACATGATCCAAAGCCACCTGCTGCAGATCATGGCCCTGATGGCGATGGAGCCCCCGGCGTCAGTGGACGAGCGGGATCTACGCGACGCCGTCGCCACCGTGCTGCGGGCCAGCAGCGTCAAGGCGCCCTACGCGAAGAGCACACGCCGTGCCCGCTACACCACCGGATCCAGCGACGGCCGGAAGGTCCCGGACTATGCCAGGGAGGACGGCGTGGACGCGGCCCGGGGCACCGAAACGCTTGCCGAGGTCCAGGTGGGGATCGATAACTGGCGCTGGCAGGGCGTCCCGTTCATCCTGCGCTCCGGCAAGGCGCTGGGCATCAAACGCAAGGAAGCCGTGGTCACCTTCCGGCCGGTGCCGCACCTGCCGCGGGGTTTCACCGGGGTGGACTCCCCCAACCAGCTCAGGATCGGTTTCGGCCCGGACACACTGCAGTTCGACGTCGACGTGAATGGCCCCGGCAACGTCCTGAGCCTGGACCGGGCCACGCTCCAGGCCGAGCTGAGCGCGTCCGAACTGCTGCCGTACGGCGAAGTCCTGGAAGGCGTCCTCACCGGCGATCCGCTGCTCTCCGTCCGGGCCGATACCGCGGAGGACTGCTGGCGGATCCTCGAACCCGTCCTCAAGGCCTGGGCCCTGGGCAGCGTGCCGCTTCAGGAGTACGCTGCCGGGAGCGAGGGGCCGGAGGGCTGGCCGGCCTGACCGCCGTCGTCCTCGCGTCAGGCGGTTGGACGCACAAAAACGGGCCGGTTACCTGTCCAGGTACCCGGCCCGCTTTCTGATCCGGTGCTTGCTCAACGCCTGCGCTAGATGGCGGCCGATCCGCGCTCTCCGGTGCGGACCCGTACCGCCTCGAACACGTCCATCGTCCAGACCTTGCCGTCACCGGCCCGGCCGGTGTTCGAGCAGGAGATGATGACATCCAGGATGTCGTCCGCCTGTTCGTCGGTGGCCAGGACCTCGACCCGGATCTTGGGCAGCAGGTCCACGTTGTACTCGGCGCCGCGGTACACCTCGGTGTAGCCCCGCTGCCGCCCGTAGCCGCTCGCCGCGCTGACAGTGAGGCCCTGCACGCCGTAGGCTTCGAGTCCTTCGCGGATGGCGTCGAGCTTTTCCGGCCGGACGATTGCTGTGATCAGTTTCATGCCCCCACACTTTCCTTGCCTGCTGCTGCGGTCTTCTTGCCGTTGGACGCCGCGTCCACCGGGGCTGCTGCCCCATCGGCGGCGGGCCGACCGGTGATCAGTTCATGCAGCGGCTGGAAGCTTCCGCCATGGCCGCCGACGCCGAACTCGTAGGCCGTCTCAGCGTGCAGGCTGAGGTCCACGCCAACGACTTCCTGCTCCTGGGAGACTCGGAAGCCCATCGTCTTGTGGATGGCCAGGGCGATCACGGCGGTCAGGATTGCCGAGTAGGCGATGGCGATGCCGGCCACTGCGAGCTGGGCCCAGAGCTGGGCGAAGCCACCGCCGTAGAAGAGGCCGCCGCCGGCACCTTCGACCGGGAGGGCGATGAAGCCCAGCGCCACGGTGCCGATGATGCCCGAGACCAGGTGGACACCGACGACGTCGAGCGAGTCATCGAAGCCCCAGCGGAACTTGAGTCCGACGGCGAGTGCGGAGGCTGCGCCTGCGGCGGCTCCGAGGCACAGGGCACCTACCGGGCTGACGTTGGCGCAGGCCGGGGTGATGGCGACGAGGCCGGCAACTACTCCGGAGGCCGCGCCGAGCGAGGTCGGGTGTCCGTCGCGGATGCGTTCGGTGATGAGCCAGCCGAGCATGGCCGCGGCCGGAGCCGCGAGGGTGTTCACCCAGATCAGGCCGCCCTGCTCCGCCGTCGTGGCTGCACCGCCGTTGAAACCGAACCAACCGAACCACAGGATGGCGGCACCCAGCATCACGAACGGGATGTTGTGCGGGCGGTGGTTGGGGTCCTTGCCGAAGCCCTTGCGGTTGCCGATGATCAGCACGAGGATCAGGGCCGCAACACCGGCGTTGATGTGGACTACCGTTCCGCCGGCGAAGTCAATCGCGGGTCCCAGGGCCTTGCCGATGGCACCTTCCGGGCCGAACAGCCCGCCGCCCCAGACCATGTAGGCCAGCGGGCAGTAGACCAGTGTGACCCAGACCGGGACGAACACCGTCCAGGCGCCGAACTTGGCGCGGTCGGCGATCGCGCCGCTGATCAGAGCCACGGTGATGATGGCGAAGGTGGCTGCGTAGCCCACCTTGATGAGTCCGTCGGGGGAGGTGACGCCCTCCAGCCCGAACGTGGCGAAGGGGTTGCCGACAATCTGCATAAAGCCTTCGCCGGAGCTCATCGAGGCGCCCCAGAGCACCCAGACCACACCGACCATGCCGATGGAGATGAAGCTCATCATCATCATGTTCAGTGCTGCCTTGGCGCGTGTCATGCCGCCGTAGAAAAATGCGAGTCCTGGTGTCATGAACAGCACGAGTGCCGCTGCCACCATCAGCCATACATGACCTGCGGTAAGTTCCATGGTGCACGTCCTCACTTGCTTGGATGCGATCCAGATTTGCTCTTGCGGAGTTCTCCGCGTGCCTCTACGCGGTTTGCGTTCTAAGAAGAGTCTGGCTGGGCCGTGTTTCGCCGGCGGAGGATTTAGATTGCCGGGGTGTTACAAGAACCTCCCGGAAGTAAATGGTGCATATCGTCCTTGTTACGGTTATGTTTCACGCTGTTAATCGGGCCGCTTCGCCCAACTCCCCCCACCGCCAGGAAGACCACCCATGAGTAAGACCCCCCAACCCGCCGCCGCCCGGCCCCAGGCGGGCTCCGGTCAACCCGGCAGGGACCGGCTGCCGCGCGACATCAAGGTGATGTTGGTCGCGGCCTTCCTGATCGCCGTCGGGTTCGGCCTGGTGGCGCCGGTGCTCCCCCAGTTCGCCACCACGTTCGGCGTCGGCAATACGGAGGCGGCCATCATCGTGAGCATCTTCGCGTTGATGCGGCTCGTGTTCGCGCCGGCGGGCGGGGCGCTGATCGTGAGGCTCGGGGAACGGCCGGTCTATGTTGCCGGGCTGCTGGTCGTTGCGTTGTCGACGGCGGCCTGCGCCTTCGCGCAGGACTACTGGCAGCTGCTGGTGTTCCGGGGCCTGGGCGGCGCGGGGTCGGTCATGTTTACGGTGGCCTCGATGGCGCTGGTGGTCCGGTTGGCGCCGCCCGAAAGCCGCGGCCGGGTCGCCGGGGCGTACGCCTCGGCTTTCCTGATCGGCAACGTCTGCGGGCCGATTGTGGGCGGGCTGCTCGCGAGCTTCGGCCTGCGCGTGCCGTTCCTGGCCTACGCGGCCGCCCTGGTGCTGGCTGCCATTGTGGTGCAGACCCAGCTCAGCCATGTTCCGGCCGGGTCCCGCCCTGAGGGCGGGACGGCGCCGGCCATGGAACTCCGCGAAGCGCTGCGGGACAGCGCCTACCGCGCGGGACTGTTCTCCAGCTTCGCCAACGGCTGGGCGACGTTCGGGGTGCGGATGGCCACGGTGCCGCTGTTCGCGGTGGCCGCCCTCTCCGCGGGGCCCGAAGCGGCGGGCTATGCGCTGGCCGTGTTCGCCGCGGCGAACGCAGTGGCTCTGACGTTCTCCGGCCGCCTCGCGGACAGGCTGGGCCGGAAGCCGATGATGATTGCCGGCCTGCTGGTGACCGGAACGGCCACGGCGGCCATCGGTTTCACCCACGAACTGCTGTGGTTCCTCGTGGCGACCGCCGTCGCCGGCATCGGCTCCGGCCTGCTCGGACCCGCCCAGCAGGCCGCCATCGCCGACGTGATCGGCAATCAGCGCTCCGGCGGCCGCGTGCTGGCGGTCTTCCAGATGACGGCGGACAGCGGCGCCATTGTGGGGCCGGTGCTGGCCGGGCTGCTGGCGGACCGGCTCGGCTACGGCTGGGCATTCGGCGTCACCGGCGGAATCCTGATCGCGGCGGCCGCGGGCTGGTTCATGGCGCGGGAAACGTTCCAGCGCCCGGCGGTCCACGCGGCTAAGCCCAAGTAGCGGTCATTTTCATTTAGTTCGTCGAGGGGTCAGGCGGCGCCTGGACCTATTCGCGCCGCGGCGGTGTCCTGTCCAGCGGGACATGCCCATTCTTCGCACCCGCGACCGGGCACAATGACACTATGTCCACCCGCTGACCCCGGCGCGGGGCATGTCCCCTCGGGCCGGTATCCAGTCCGCGAGGGACATGCCCATTCTTCGCACCCGGGACTGGGCATATTGACACTATGTCCATCCGCTGGCTCCGGCGCGGTGCATGTCCCGGAGCCCGGCCACCAGTCCGCAGGGGACATGCCCATTCTTCGCACCCGCGACTGGGCACAATGACACTATGTCCACCCGCTGGCCCCGGCGCGGGGCATGTCCCCTCGGGCCGGTATCCAGTCCGCGAGGGACATGCCCATTCTTCGCACCCGCGACTGGGCACAATGACACTATGTCCACCCGCTGGCCCCGGCGCGGGGCATGTCCCAGAGCCCGGCCACCGCGCCCGGACCCCCGACGAACTAACGAAAAGGCCCACCAGCTCGCAGCAGGGGCCGTTCTGAGCGCTCAAAACGGCTCAAAACGGCTCAAAACGGCCACAACTGCGAGTCAGTTCCTTGAGTTGCCTAGTACTTGAAGTTCAGGACGGTGACGGTGCCCGCCGTAAGCTTGAACTTCTGGGTATCCGACCCGTAGGCGAAGCCCGGGACGGTTGCACGCTCGGGGAGGGGGATGGGTTCTGACTTTGCCCCGTCGATTACCGTACTGTCCTCGGCCTTGTAGCTTGGTCCGGAGAGTTGCGTCATGGTTCCGGTCAAGGCCTTTCCTGGGAGCTTGAGACTCACATCGGACTGCGCAGCCTTTTCGGGGTTGTTTTGATTGACGATAGCGACGGTTGTACTACCGTCCGCGTTCTGCAAGGCATAACTGAACGTCAATCCGCCACCTGTGTCATCCAGCTTCAGGTACTTTCCGCCCTCCATCTCGGCGACCATGGAGATGCCGAAGAAGTTTGCCCGGCCGGAAACATTTCCGTCCGGCTTCAGGTACGCCCCGCCGCTGCAGATGGCGGACATGGGGGGCCCGCCCTTGCAGGTCAGCATCGAGCTGTGGAAGCCGATCCGCGTGATCCCCAGCTGCGCGGCATTGAGAGCGTAATCGGCGGTCCAAAGGGCAGAGGCGTGGGTGCGTGACGTTTCATTGGAGCCGGGGCAGGCCGCGATGCCGGTTTCCGGAAGCCAGACTTCCAAGCCCGCATCTTTTCCGGCCTTCAGGGCCGCCTTCTGATAGTCCTCGGCCCGGACGTGCATCAGGGGGTTCATCAGATTCGCCAGGGTCGGGGAGGCCTGGGGGTCCGCTTTTCCGTCGCAACTGTGGAGCGGGTAGTTGTGAAAGGACAGGATCTTCTTCTGCGGGATGTCCGCATCAATGAATGGCTGCCACCACGTCTGGTCGTAAGCGCCGGGGCCCGAGATCGGCACAGCAGGCGCCGCAGCGTTGATTGCTTTCGCGTAGGCCTTGAGCTCCGTGACGTACTGCTCCACGCTGTACCCGCCGGGGCGGACACCGTTGGCGCCGTAGCCGTTGGGCTCGTTGCCGACCGTGATGCTGAGCAGTTTCGCACCGAAGATTTCCGTGGCATGGCGGGCCAGGTCTGCGGCCCGGGCAGCGTCGTAGTGGCCCAGGTCAACGGTGAGGGCAATCTTGGCATCGACGGCGTCCAGCAGCGTGTTCACCCGGGCCAGGTCCGCGGGACCAACGGCCCTGACCGGATGTGCCTTATCTCCCGTGTAGTTGGAAGGGACCGCCTCGTTGGTGGACGTCCAGAAGAAGCGGCGGTCAACGGCGTTGCCTCCGAAGCGGAGCACCGGCTGGTCTGCTTCTTGGAACAGTTTCACCAGGGAGGCGTTGCTGCTGCCGAGGGCCGGATCGGCCAGGTCGGTGGCTTCGAGCGAGATTCCGACCAGGCCCTTGGCCAGAGAGGTGCCCACCAGGTCCTTTGAGACGCTTACCTTGAGTGGCTCAACTGCTTCCAGGGGTGAGCCGGCCGGTGGCCCGGGTTGCTTGTAGTACTGAACTTCCGGCGCGGGAGCTGGCGTCTTCGTCGGCGTGGGTTCAGGCGAAGCCGTGGGGGCGGTCGAGGGAACGCTCGTTGCCTCTGTGGAGCTGCTGGGCCTGAACAGGAACATCAGGGACGCCAACAAGGCGATAGCCGCAATTGCCGAGACGACGACAAGACGCCGCTTGGTTCGCTTCGTTCCCGCGGCTTCCTTGGGCCCTTGTTCGGGGGCGTGTTCGGGTGAGGGGTCTTGGGTGGGCATTCAGTACTTTCTTCAGCTATTGACTGGCATCTTCCCACAGCCTAACCAAGTCCTCAGGAGCCGCAGGACCTGGAGCGCTCAAAACGCCGAACACAACCCCTGCTGCGAGTCAGTGGGGTTGAGGGACTCCCCGCGAGACGTCAGTTCAGCAGCGCGTCGACGAAGCTTTCGGCGTCGAACGGCGCGAGGTCATCCGCGCCCTCGCCGAGGCCGATCAGCTTGACCGGGACGCCGAGGGATTTCTGGATGGCCACCACGATGCCGCCCTTGGCCGTGCCATCCAGCTTGGTCAGGACGATGCCGGTGATGTTCACCACTTCGGCGAAGACACGCGCCTGGTTTAGGCCGTTCTGCCCCGTTGTGGCGTCCAGGACCAGGAGCACCTCGTCCACCTCGGCGAGTTTTTCGATGACCCGCTTGACCTTGCTCAACTCGTCCATCAGGCCCACCTTGTTCTGCAGACGTCCCGCGGTGTCGATCATCACGACGTCGACTTCCTGGTCGATGCCGGCCTGCACCGCTTCATAGGCCACCGACGCCGGGTCCGCACCGTGGACATCGGACTTGACGGTAGGGACACCGACGCGCTGCCCCCAGGTGGCCAGCTGCTCTGCGGCGGCGGCACGGAAAGTGTCGGCGGCACCCAGCAGCACGTCCTTGTCCTCGGCCACCAGCACGCGCGCGAGCTTGCCCACCGTAGTGGTCTTGCCGACGCCGTTAACACCGACCACCAGCACGACGGCGGGCTTGTCACCATGGCGCTCCACCCGCAGGGTGCGGTCCATCGTGGGATCCACGAGCTTGATGAGCTCCTCGCGGAGGAGGGCCTTGACCTGCTCGGGGGAACGCGTGCCCAGGACCTTGACCCGTTCGCGGAGCGCGTCCACAAGCTGCATGGTCGGTTCGGTCCCGAGGTCCGCCAGCAGGAGGGTCTCCTCCACCTCATCCCACACGTTCTCGTCGATGTTGTCCGCGGACAGCAGCGCCAGCAGGCCTTTGCCGAAGATGTTGTTGGATTTTACGAGGCGTTCGCGCAGCCGGGTCAGTCGGCCGGCCACCGGCATCGGAATGTCCACCGGGACGGTTTCGAGGCCTGCGACGTTGTCCGGCACGTCGACGGTTTCGAGCTCGTCCAGCTCGACGCCGGCCGGGGCGTTGCGCCCGGGCGGCGGCGCGGGGCGGTCCTCAACAAGGGTTCCGCCGCCCGCGCCCGGCTGCACCGGATCATTCTCGTCGCGCTTTTCGGGGTAGCTGGTGATGTTCCGCCGGGTCTTCATGAGGACCGGAATAAGCCCGCCGAGGACCACCAGGGCAGCGAGGATGGGCAGGAGAATGGGGAGGATGTCGTTCACTCCCCTAGCTTCTCACAAACGCAGATAACCGGTGCGGGGGCAAAAAAGCCGTGGGCGGCGCGGCCTCAGACCCGGGCGGCGCGGCCTCAGACCCGGGCGGGGCGGCCTCAGACCCGGGCGGCGCGGCCCCAGACCCGCTCAGACCTGGGCGCCGAGCCGCTGGCTGATGACGGTGGAGACGCCGTCGCCGCGCATGGTGACGCCGTAGAGCGCGTCGGCGATCTCCATGGTGCGTTTCTGGTGGGTGATGATAATCAGCTGGCTGGATTCGCGCAGCTCCTCGAAGATGGTGATGAGCCGGCCCAGGTTGGTGTCGTCCAGAGCCGCTTCCACCTCGTCCATGACATAGAACGGGGAGGGCCGGGCCTTGAAGATCGCCACGAGCAGGGCCGCCGCGGTCAGTGAGCGTTCGCCGCCGGAGAGCAGCGAGAGCCGCTTGATTTTCTTGCCGGCGGGCCGGGCCTCGATCTCGATGCCGGTGGTGAGCATGTCGGCGGGGTCCGTCAGGACCAGCCGGCCTTCTCCCCCCGGGAACAACCGGGCAAAAATCCGGACAAACTGGGCGGCGGTGTCCTCGAACGCTTCCGCGAACACCCTCTGCACCCGGTCATCGACTTCCTTGATAATGTCCAGCAGATCTTTCCGGCTGGACTTGAGGTCTTCGAGCTGGGTGCTGAGAAACTGGTGGCGTTCCTCGAGGGCAGCGAATTCCTCAAGTGCCAGGGGATTGACCCGGCCCAGCGCGGACAAATCGCGTTGGGCCCGCTTGAGCCGTTTCTCCTGTTCCTCGCGGACAAAGGGCTTGCCCGCCACGATCTCGCGGCCCTCCTCATCGACCGGGGCGCGCAGGGCGGCCCATTTGTCCGCCGTTTCGCCTGCGGGCAGCGGCACGGTCTGGTCCGGGCCGAAATCGGCGACGAGCTGGTCCGCGGTCAGCCCCAGCTCCTCAACGCTTCTCAGTTCAAGGGCTTCGATCCGCAGTCGCTGCTGTGCGCGGGCAAGCTCGTCGCGGTGCACGGAATCGGTGAGCTCGGCCAGTTCACGGGCGAATGCGTCGTTGCCGCTGCGCACGCCGGCGAGCTCGCGGTCCAGCTGCTCCTTGCGCTCCTCGGCGCCGTCCCGCTCCTGCCGTGCGAGCTCCACGGACACGTCGATGAAGCCGATCACGCGTTCGACGGCGGCAGCGACGGCGGCGGCGCGCCGGCCCTGGAGCCTGCGGCGGCGGGCCCGTTCGGCGGCGTCCTCGCGGGCGCGGCGTTCGGTGGCTGCGGCGCGTTCGAGCGAGGCGGCCCGGTTGCGGGTTGCCGTGAGCTGTTCCTCGGCGCTGCGCAGGGCGAGCCGGGCCTCCATTTCGGCGCCGCGCGCCAGCGAGGCGGCCAGCGCCAGGGCATCGCGGTGCGCGGGGGACGGCTCCTCTTCCGTGGGTGCCTCCTGGGCGGCGGCGAGCCGGGCCGCCACGGCGTCGAGGGATTCCTGTTCGCTGGCGATGTTCGCCTCGGCCCTGGCGAGGGACGCGGCGAGGCGGCCGCTTTCGGCGACGGCGCTGCGCAGCACGGAATTGAGGTGGCCCAGCTGCTCCGCCACGGCGGCCAGCCGGGCGTCCGAATCGTGGAGCTTCTCCAGCGCCGCATCGGCCCGGTCCTGCGCCGCGGCCTTCCGGGCCCGTGCGGCGGACAGGGCGAAGCGGTTGCGCTCCAGCGCGCCGGTCACCGTTCCCAGCTTCCGGGCGGCGTCGTCGACGGCGGCCTGGACTTCCAGGAGCGAGGGCGCCGTCGCGGAACCGCCGCTGACGGTCAGGGCGGTGAACACGTCCCCGGCGCGGGTGACGGCGGTCAGGTCGCGGCGTGCGGAAATCAGCCGCGCCGCGGCGTCCAGATCGTCGACGACGGCGACTCCCGCCAGCAGCCCGGTCAACGGCAGCCCGGCCGTCAGCAGCCCGGTCAACGGCTGCCCGGTCAGCGGCAGCCCGGTCAACGGCAGCCCGCGGGCAGGGCCGCCGGACCCGGAAGGCGTGACCAGGTGCGCGGCCCAGCGGGCGCCGTCCGGAAGTTCACGGCCCGACGCCGGCTGCCCGGACTCACCCGAAGATGCCGTGGCATCGGCCGGCAGCAGCGAGGCGTTAGCCAGCAGCAGCGAGGCGCGGCCGGCGTCGTCGTCCCTCAACCGCCGGACGGCTGCGGCGGCAGCCTCGGCATCGTGGACCACCACGGCGTCAGAGGCGCTGCCGAGGGCAGCGGCGATGGCGGCCTCGAAGCCGGGCTCCACGGTGATCATGGACGCCAGAGAGCCCAGCACGCCCGGGAGCCCGGCAGCGAGCACGTGGCCTGAGCCGTCCTTCCGGTTCAGGCCGAGCTGCAGGGCGTCGCGGCGGGCCACCAGCGCGCCGCGTTCCCGCTCGCCTTCGCGTTCTGACGCCGTCAGGTCATCGATTTCGGCGTTGATCGCGTCGAGGGCAGCGCTGGCGTCCTCGAAGTCTGCGTCGAGGGTTTCCTCGCCGTCCTCGACGCCGGCTACCTGGGCTTCCAGCGCGGTGAACTCGCGTTGGGCCAGCCGCCGGCGCTCCTCCCCTGCTTTCTGCGATTCGCGGAGCCGGCCAATTTCGGCCTGGGCCGACTCGACCCGGGACCGTGCCGCGCCGACCTGCCCGGCAAGCCTGGCCAGGCCTTCGCGCCGGTCCGCGGCAGCGCGGAGCAGGGCAGCGAGCCGCTTGTCCTCGGCGGCGGCGGCGTTTTCGGCGTCCTGCTTCGCGGCCGCCGCCGCGTCCAGGGCAGCTCGGCGGTCCAGGATCTGACGCTCCAGCCCGGCCTGTTCCTCGCGGACCCGGGCGGCCTGCTGGTCGAGCTGATCGGGGTCGCGGCCGGTGTCCGGGGCCGGATCGGCAGCCCCAAGGAGGCGGCGTCGTTCTCCGGCGAGGGAGCCGAGGGACCGCAGCCGCTCGCGCCCCGCTGAGAGCTGATACCAGTTGTCCCTCGCGGCGTTCAGTCTGGGCGTCGCCTCCGCGGCGAGTTGTTCCAGCGCCGCCTGGCGCTGCCGGCCGCCGTCGAGTTCCTGTTCGACGACGGCGCGCCGGGCCTTGAGGCCGGACTCGTCCGCGACGTCCTGCGCCAGGGCCGACTGGAGCAGGACGAGATCGTCGGCGAGGATCCGGGAGCGGGCATCGCGGACCTCGAACTGCACGGTCTGGGCGCGCCGGGCCACCTCTGCCTGCTTGCCCAGCGGGGTCAGCTGCCGCCGGATCTCAGCGGTGAGGTCACCAAGCCGGGCAAGGTTGGCCTGCATGGCTTCAAGTTTGCGGACCGTTTTTTCCTTGCGCCAGCGGTGCTTGAGGATGCCGGCGGCTTCCTCGATAAAGCCGCGCCGGTCCTCGGGAGTGGCGTGCAGGATCTTATCCAGCTGCCCCTGGCCCACAATCACGTGCATTTCGCGGCCCAGGCCGGAGTCGGAAAGGAGTTCCTGGATGTCCAGCAGCCGGCAACTGGCGCCGTTGACCGCGTATTCCGAGCCGCCGGTGCGGAACAGGGTGCGCGCGATGGTAACTTCGCTGTAATCGATCGGCAGGGCGCCGTCGGAATTGTCAATGGTCAGCGAGACATGGGCGCGGCCCAGCGGCGGGCGCCCGGATGTTCCCGCGAAGATGACATCTTCCATTTTGCCGCCGCGGAGGGTCTTGGCCCCCTGCTCGCCCATGACCCAGGCCAGCGCGTCCACCACGTTGGACTTGCCCGACCCGTTGGGGCCCACCACGGCGGTGACGCCGGGCTCGAATTCGAAAGTCGTGGCCGACGCGAACGACTTGAATCCCCGGACGGTCAGGCTCTTGAGGTGCAAAGTGTTTCTGGCCTCCTGCTCGGCGGACTGGGCACACGGTTTCACGGTCGCATAATGTGGACGGACGCGGATGTGGGGGACGGCCCCGGTTACCTATAATCTACTGCGGAGCGGTGACAATTCCGCGCAGAACCCGTGCGGAGCCGTCGCAGCGGCCCCGGCCGGCATGTGCGGGAACAGATCTGCACCGGGCATAGTTAAGCTCTTGGGCTTGTGCTTGACGGTGCGGTCAACCGCCGGAGCACAGTACGGACACGAACAGAGGCTTGACTTGATAGGGAATGCGACATTCCGGCACCGCAACACCGCCTTGCTTTCGGTGAGCAGCGTCGAAGCTCCGAGGATCGTCAGTTCCACGGATTTCGATCACAGGCTGGCTTCGACCCTGCGGCGGCTGAAGTTTCCCCCGAAGCTGCTGGAGCGGGTGGCCGGCGTCACGCACCGGCGCTGGTGGGCCGCCGGGACATCCTTCGACGACGCCGCCATCGAGGCGGGCGCGAAAGCCCTGGCCGACTCCGGCATCGAAGCGTCCCAGGTCGGCTTGCTGATTAACACATCCGTGACGCGGCGCAACCTCGAACCGTCTGTCGCGGTGAAGATCCACCACG
This sequence comes from Arthrobacter sp. CG_A4, assembly GCF_035985125.1. Lineage (NCBI taxonomy): Bacteria > Bacillati > Actinomycetota > Actinomycetes > Micrococcales > Micrococcaceae > Arthrobacter > Arthrobacter sp. CG_A4. The sequence goes on from NZ_JAXCID010000001.1 coordinate 54,990, forward strand.
GACTCAACCTGCCGTCGTCAGCCATGAACTTTGACGTGGCCAACGCCTGCCTCGGATTCGTCAACGGCATGACCCTGGCGGCCAACATGATCGACTCCGGCCAGATCGAGTACGCGGTGATTGTCAACGGTGAGGATGCCCAGGCAACGCAGGAGGCCACTCTGGCCCGGCTGCAGCGGCCCGAGACCACCCGCGAGGACTTCAACCGCGAGTTCGCCACCCTCACCCTGGGCTCCGGAGCCGCCGCTGCCGTCCTGGGCCCGGCGGACCGGCACCCGGGGGCGCACCGGATCCTCGGCGGGGTGATGCGCGCCGGTACCGAGCACCATGAACTGTGCGTGGGCGGCATCGACGGCATGGCCACCGATACCAAGGGCCTGCTTGACGGCGGCCTGCAGCTGGTGGTGGACGCCTGGCACGAGGCCCAGCCGGAGTGGAACTGGACCTCGATGGACCGCTACGTCACGCACCAGGTGAGTACCACCTACACCCAGGCCATCATCGACGCCATTGATCTGGACCCGGACAAGGTGCCCATCACGTTCCCGCACTGGGGCAATGTGGGCCCGGCCTCCCTCCCCATGACCCTGGCCGCCGAAGCGCAGAGCCTCGGAGCCGGGGACCGCGTGCTGTGCATGGGGGTCGGTTCCGGGCTCAACACCGCCATGGTGGAAATCGTTTGGTAGCCGCGGACTGGCCCGGCGTCGACCCGGAGTGGTCGCGCGAGATAGATGTGGCGTCCACCTCCGCCGCGGATGAGCCCGGAACCGTGCGCCGCTGGCACCTGCTCGACAACGGCGCGCAACTCTCCCGCCGCGGCCTGGCTCCTGCCGGCACCCTGCTGTGCGTGCACGGCAACCCCACCTGGTCCTACCTGTGGCGGACCCTGCTGGCCGCCGGATCCGACCCCGCGCATCCCTGGCGCGTGGTGGCGGTGGACCAGCTGGATATGGGCTTCTCGGAGCGCACCGGCAGATTCCGGCGTCTGGCGGACCGGATCAACGATCTGGGCGACCTCACCGCCGCGCTTGGGCTGGGCGGGCCGGTGGTCACCGTCGGCCACGACTGGGGCGGCGTGATCAGCCTCGGCTGGGCCCTGGCGCATCCGCAGCAGCTGGCCGGAGTGGTGCTGACCAACACCGCCGTCCACCAACCTTCGGGCTCCCGCATCCCGCCGGCGCTGCGGCTTGCCCTGCACCCCGCAGTGCACCGCTGGGGAACGACGACGTCGGACGCCTTCCTGCGCGTGACGCATTCCCTGGCCCACCCTCCGCTGGCCGCGGATGTCCGCAGCGCTTTTATGGCCCCGTACCGGGGCGTCGGCCGCCGCACCGGCGTGGGGAACTTTGTCGCGGACATTCCCGCCGGGGCGTCCCACCCGAGCTTCCCGGCACTGCGCCGCGTCGCCGACGGGCTGCATGGGCTGCGGGTTCCGGCCCTGATGCTCTGGGGACCGCGGGACCCCATCTTTTCGGACCGGTACCTGAAGGACCTCATCAGCCGGCTGCCGTCCGCGGAAGTGCACCGCTTCGAGGGTGCCGGCCACCTGGTCGCGGAAGACCGGGACATCGCCACTCCCGTCTTCGAATGGCTGACCTGGCAGCGCCTGGGCCTGCACCCGGACAGCCGTCCGGCAGGCGCCGCCAACCGCCCGGCCGACGCCCCCGCCCTTTCCGCACCGCCGCTGTGGGCGCCGCTGCCGGAACTCGCGGCAGGGCCCGACTGTGGGGACACCGCCGTCGCCGAAATGGCCGCGGACGGCAGCGTCGCCCGCTCGCTCAGCTGGCAGGAGCTGGAACAGAATATTGCCGCGCTCGCGGCAGGACTGCGGGAAGCCGGCGTCCGGCAGGGCAGCCGGGTGAGCCTGATGGTTCCGCCGGGGGTGGACCTGACCGTGGTCCTCTACGCCTGCCTCCGGCTCGGCGCAGTGGTGGTCGTAGCCGATGCAGGCCTCGGCACCCGCGGCCTGAGCCGCGCTGTCAAGGGCGCCACCCCGGATTTCCTCATCGGCATCGACAAAGCCCTCGCCGCCGCATCGATACTCAACTGGCCCGGACGGCGCATCAGTGTGCGGGACCTGCCGGCCGCCCGCCGCCGGCTCCTCGCCGTCGAGACCTCGCTGGCGGCCCTCGCCGGCCGGGGCGAACTCATCGCGAAGAAATCGCCGCCGCTGCAGGTTCCCGACCCGGACGCCCCCGCCGCCGTGCTTTTCACCTCCGGATCCACCGGCCCCGCCAAGGGCGTGCTCTACACCCACCGGCGGCTGGCAGCGATGAGGGACACCGTGGCCGCGACGCTGGGGATCCGCCCTGGCGCACGCCTGGTGGCGGGTTTCGCGCCCTTCGCCCTGCTGGGACCAGCGCTGGGGGCCGTCTCCGTGACGCCTGCCATGGACGTGACCGCTCCCCGCACCCTGACGGCCCGCGCGCTGGCGGACGCCGCCGCAGCCATCGACGCCACCGTGGTCTTCGCTTCCCCCGCGGCGCTGCGCAACGTCCTCGCGACCCAGGGCGGCCTGAGCCGGGCCGGGCACCAGACCCTGGGGCGGGTGGAGCTGTTGCTCTCCGCTGGCGCGCCCGTCGCCGAAGCCCTCCTCGCAGACGTAGCGCGGCTGCTGCCCCGGGCCGCGCTGCACACCCCGTACGGGATGACCGAGGCGCTGCCAGTCACCGACATCAGCCTCGAACAGATCCGCGCCGCCGGGGCCGACGCCGCCGCCGGAACCATGGCGGGGGCCGGCAATGGCGTGTGCGTGGGCCGGCCGGTGCACGGTGCCCGCGTGGCCGTCATCCCGCTTGCCGCGGACGGCACCGCACCCGGGACCGGCTCGGTCACGGACGCAGTCACGGCGGCGGGAGTGACGGGCGAGATCCTCGTGAGCGCCCCGCACGTGAAGGAAGCCTATGACAGGCTCTGGCTGACCCAGCGCGAGAGCGGCCGCACTGCCGGGTGGCACCGCACCGGCGACGTCGGGCACTTCGACGCCGCCGGGCGGCTCTGGGTGGAAGGACGCCTTGCGCACGTTGTCACCGCGCCAGGCGCTGTGGTGACGCCCGTGGGCGCCGAGCAGGCCATCGAGCGTCTGGACGACGTCGGGCTGGCTGCCGTCGTCGGGGTCGGCCCGTCCGGGACGCAGGCCGTCGTCGCCGTCGTCGAAACCGTACCGCCTGCCCGCCGGGCCGGTCCTGCCCCGGCGCAGCTCGCAGGGCTGGTACGGCACGCGGCCCGGGCGGCAGGCGTCAGCGTCTCCGCCGTGCTGGTTGTCCCCTCCCAGCCCACCGACATCCGCCACAACGCCAAGATCGACCGGACCCGCTTGTCCCGCTGGGCTTCCGCGGTGCTGGCCGGCGGCCGTCCGGGCACGCCGTGAGGGTCCTGGTCACTGGGGCGAGCGGCCTGCTCGGACAGGAGGTGGCGCGGCTGCTGGTGCGCCAAGGCCACGCCGTCACCACCTTCCAGCGCCGTCCCGCGGGCGTGGACGGCGCCGTGGACCTCTGCGGGTCCGTCACGGACCACGACGCCGTCCGTCGCGCCGTGGTGGGCGCCGAGGCCGTCATCCACCTGGCCGCGAAGGTCTCCTTCACCGGGCGCGCCGCGGACTTTCACGAGGTGAACGTCGAAGGCACGCGCCGGCTGCTCCGTGCGGCCCGCGGGGCCGGCGTGCGGGACCTGGTGTTCGTCTCCTCCCCGTCCGTGGCTAACTCCGGGGCCGCCATCGCCGGAGCGGGCGCCGAGCCGGCGGACCCGGCCCGCGCGCACGGCCACTATTCCCGGACCAAGGCCGAGGCCGAACTGCTGGCGCTGGCTGCGGACTCGCCGGAATTCCGGGTCGCGGCGGTGCGCCCGCACATCGTCTGGGGCCCCGGCGACACGCAGCTGGTGGAACGGGTACTGGAACGTGCCGGCCGCGGCCGGCTGCCGCTGCTTGACGCCGGGGCGGCCCTGATCGACACCACCTACGTGGACAACGCCGCCTCGGCTATCGTCGCCGCGCTGCACCGCATGGAGCACATCCACGGCGCGGCGCTCGTCGTCAGCAATGGAGAGCCCCGCCCGGTGGGCGAGCTGCTGGCGGGAATCTGCGCCGCGGGCGGCGTCCCGGCGCCGTCGTGGACGGTGCCGGGCCGGATCGCGCGGGCGGCAGGATCGGTGGTGGAGAGGGTCTGGACCCGGGCCGGCCGGGCAGGGGAACCGCCGATGACCCGATTCCTCGCCGAGCAGCTCTCCACCGCCCACTGGTTCGACCAGCGCGAGACCCGCAGACTCCTCAACTGGGCCCCCGACGTTTCACTTGACCAGGGCCTGGCGAGGCTGGCCGAGCACTACGGGCGCAGGCTCCCCTACCAGCGGCCGTTCCGTGGCCGGGGCTGGCAGACGGGGCAGCTGTAGGAGGAGCGGTTCATGAACTGGTCCCGCCGCAGCGTGCTCACCAGGCCGGCGGCCGCGCACCGCTTGCATTCCTGGCCTTCGCGCCCGTAGGCGTTGAGGGAGCGGTCGAAGTAGCCGGAGGCACCGTTGACGTTGACGTAGAGGGAATCGAAGCTCGTGCCGCCGGCAGCCAGGGCGTCGGTCATGACCTCCCGGGCGGCGTCGAGCACCCGCTCGGCCTCCGCCCTGCGCAGTGTGTCCGTGGGCCGAGCGTAGTGCAGCCGGGCCTTCCAGAGGGCCTCGTCGGCATAGATGTTGCCGATCCCGGAGACCAGCCCCTGGTCCAGCAGGGCCCGTTTGAGCCCGGTCTTCCGGGCGCGGAGCCGGCGGTAGAACCCGTCGAAGGAGAAGTACGGGTCCAGCGGGTCCCGGGCGATGTGCGCGGCTTCCGCGGCGATCAGCGGCAGCGGCGTTTCCGCGAGGCCGCCGGGACCGCCGTCCGCCGTGGGGATCAGGGAGGTCAGGAAAAGTCCGCCGAAGATCCGCTGGTCCACGAACCGGAGCTGTTCCGGCATGCCCTCCGCCGGGCTGAGCCGCAAGCGTACTTTGAGGTGCTTTTCATCCGGAACGCCGGCGTCCTGCATCAGGAGCTGGCCGGACATGCCCAGGTGTGCCATCAGCGCAACGGCGGGCTTCTCCGCTGCCGGTGCGTCGGGATCCCCCGCTTCCGGGTCCGCCAGCGGCAGCCAGAGGAATTTTCCGCGCCGGACCACATCAAGGACACGGGCGCCTTCGAGGTTGCCCGCGAAGTCCTCCGGCCCGAGCGTGTGCCGCCGGACGGAGCGCGGATCCAGCACGTCGACGGCGGTGATGGTCCTGCCCCGTACCCAGCTCACCAGGCCACGGCGGACAACTTCCACCTCGGGCAGTTCGGGCACAGTCCGTGCCTAGCTGCCGGTCTGGGTGGGCAGCGGCCGCGTTTCGGGCGGCTGCGTTCCGGACGGAGCCTTGGCCGCGGCAGCCGGTGCGGAAAGCCTGCGCCAGGCGTCCGCGGCTGCTTCCTGCTCGGCTTCCTTCTTGGAATTTCCCGCGCCGCTGCCGTAGTCGTTGCCGCCGATGCGCAGGATCGCTTCGAACACCCGCGCATGGTCCGGGCCCGAGCCCTCCACGGCGTAGTTGATGGTCCCGAGCTGGCGGCTGGCCGCAAGCTCCTGGATGCTGGTCTTCCAGTCGGTGCCGGCGCCAAGCGCGGCAGCGTCCGCGAGCAGCGGCCCCACCAGCCGCATGACCAGCTGGCGTGCCGTCTCGATGTCGTTGGAAATGTACGTGGCGCCGATCAGCGCCTCCATGGTGTCCGCGAGGATAGAAGCCTTGTTCTTGCCTTCGGTGAGCTTTTCGCCCTGTCCGAGGTAGATGAACTCGCCAAGACCGATGCTGCGGCCGATGCCCGCAAGGGCCCGGGTGCTGACGACGGCGGAGCGGCGCTTCGCCAGATCGCCTTCGGGCAGCATGGGGTTATCCCGGTACAACGCGTCCGTTACGGAAAACCCCAGAATGGAGTCACCCAGGAACTCGAGCCGTTCGTTGGTGGGGATGCCGCCGTTTTCGTAGGCGTACGAACGATGTGTGAGCGCAAGACGAAGCGTCCCGGCGTCAATAGTGACACCGAGACGCTTCAGAAGCTCTTCAGTTGAAGACATCTATTAAGCCAGTTGGCGGATTAGACGTCTGCGACCTTGCGGCCCTTGTATTCAAGGAACAGCGCGGTGCCAGCCGAGTCGGTAACGACCTTTGCCTGGTGCGGCAGGCTGTAGGTAACCTGTCCGTTTTCGACAGTCTTCACCAGGTGGGGGGCAGTTGCCTTCCACTGGGAGCGGCGGGCGCGGGTATTTGAGCGAGACATTTTCCGCTTCGGAACAGCCACGGCTAACTCATTTCTCTCTAGTCCAACACTTACAAATCAGTTTTGCCGGTCAGGCTTAGCCAGGTCGGCTAGGGCAGCCCAGCGAGGATCTACGATCTCGTGGTGATGCCCCGGCTCGTCTTCCAGGCGTACTCCGCATTCGGAGCAAAGGCCCTGGCAGTCTTCCCGGCACACCGGCTGGAACGGCAGCATGGTTACAACTGCGTCCCGCAACACCGGCTCAAGATCGATCAGATCGTGCTCGACTCGACGTTGCTCTTCTTCTTCCTCTTCATCCGAGAACTCAGCGTCCGCGTAGAAGAAAAGTTCTTGCACTTCGACCTCTTGGTCATACGCAAGGGGATCCAGGCATCGGCCGCACTCGCCAGTCACCTGGACGGTTACGGTTCCTGATACCAGAATTCCTTCGTGCACGGCCTCCAGCCGCAGATCCAGCCCAACATCCGAGCCTTCCTGCACGCCGATGAGCGCCACACCCAGATCACGTGGTGCGGGTACATGTTCCGTCAGCGTCCGCATGCTTCCCGGACTGCGTCCGACATCCTTGACGTCGAACGCCAGGGGCGAACTAGCATCTCGTTTAATGAGAACTCCTGTTGAACATGTGACCGACGTATTATCTTAGCCTGAACTTCCGGACGGACCCAAACCAGGACATACCCGCGGTTCACACCGCAAGCAGCCTCAGTTCCTGGCCGTCAACCGGCAGCAGGCCGCCGAGTACCGATCAAGCTTACCCTCTGCCCGGCGGGTCCTGGACCGCCCCGCCCGAACGGAGCCGTTTGAGCACCGACCGGGGAACGAACTCCGAGACATTCCCGCCGAGGGTGAAGACTTCCTTGATCAGCGTGGAGGACAAGTGCAGGTAGTGGCTTTCGGCCGGCAGGAAGACCGTTTCGACGCCGGAAAGCTGGCGGTTCATCGTGGCCATCGGCAGTTCGTAGTCGAAGTCCGAGGAGGAGCGGAGGCCTTTGACGATCGCGGAGACGCCCCGCTTGCGGCAGTACTCCGCCAGCAGTCCCTCCCCCACCGGCTCCACCACGATGCCGCGCAGGGAGGCCAGGGTCTCTCTGGCCATGTCGATCCGTTCCTCGAGGGTGAAACGGTAGTTCTTGGCGTAGTTGGTGGAGACGCCCACGATCACTTCATCGAAGAGGCCCGCAGCCCTGGCGATGACTTCCAGGTGTCCATTGTGGATGGGGTCAAAGGAGCCAGGGCAGATAGCGCGTCTCATGCTCCGAACCTACCGTATCCGCGCCGCCGGCCGGGATAGCATGACTGGATGTCAGCATCGAGCATTCCCTTCACCGTGGCCGGCGGCGTGGTCCTCGTGACCGGCGCCGCCATGGGCATGGGCCGTCTGTACGCCCTCCGCGCGGCCCGCGACGGCGCCGCTACCGTCATTCTCTGGGACGTTGACGCGGCGGGACTGGCGGCGACCGCCGGTGAAGTGACCGCACTGGGGGCGCGCGCCGTCGTCCGCACGGTGGACCTCGCCGACCGCCGGTCCATCGCCGATGCCGCGGCGGAAGCGGCGACGGAGGGTCCGCTGACACTCCTGGTCAACAACGCGGGAATCGTCCGCGGCGCACTGTTCTGGGAGCACAGCCCGGAAAGGGACATCGCCCCGACCATGAATATCAACGCGCTGGCCCCCATGTACGTCACGCATGCGTTCCTGCCGGCCATGATGGCCGACGGCGGCCGGCAGCGCCGGATCCTGAACATCGCGTCCGCCGCGGGCACCGTCTCCAACCCGCGGATGAGCGTCTACGCCGCCTCCAAATGGGCCGTGATCGGCTGGAGCGACTCGCTCCGGCTGGAACTGGAGCAGCAGGGCCAGCATCACCTGAAGGTCACCACGTTCTGCCCCAGCTATATCTCCACCGGCATGTTCGACGGCGCCCGCGGCCCCCTGATGACCCCGCTGATGAGCCCGGATGACGCCGTGGACCGGGCCTGGCGGGCCACAGCCGCCGGGCAGCCCCAACTGATCGCCCCGGCAATGGCGGCCGTCGGCAAGGTCCTGAAGGGAATCCTGCCGGTACGGGCCTGGGACTTCGTGGGCGGAAAGGTGTTCGGCATCTACTCCACCATGGACAAGTTCACGGGGCGCGGTGCCGGCACGGTTGAACCGGGGCGCGGTGCCGGCACAGTTGAACCGGGCCCGGCCACCGGCACGGACACCGCAGATCAGGCGGGCACCCGGTGACCGCTCCGCTCCAGCACCCGTGGCAGCGTGCCGCGACGGGCGCCAACCTGCTCGCCGCGGACGGCAGCCTGGGGGTCACCATCTTCGAGGAAATGACCACCCTCGCGCTGCAATCCGGCGCCATCAACCTCGGCCAGGGCTTCCCGGACGAGGACGGCCCGGCCGAGATCAAGGCGGCCGCGCAGGCCGCCATCGCCGCGGGCCACAACCAGTACGCCCCGGGCAAAGGCATCATTGAACTGCGCGAGGCGATCGCCGTCCACCAGGAGCGGTTCTACGGCCTGACCCCGGACCCGCAGAGCGAAATCATCGTCACCACCGGCGCCACCGAGGCCATCGCCGCTTCGCTGCTGGCCCTCGTGGGCCCCGGCGACGAGGTCCTCACCTTCGAGCCGTTCTACGATTCCTACGGCGCCATCATCGGCCTGTCCGGCGCGCGCCACGTCACCGCGCCGCTGCTGGCACCGGATTTTATGCCCGACCTGGACGCCCTCGAAGCGGCGTTCAGTAACCGCACCAAAGTGGTCCTGGTCAACAACCCGCACAACCCCACCGGAGCGGTGTTCCCCCGGGAGGTACTGGAGCGCGTCGTTGAACTCGCCAACAGGTTCGACGCCGTCATCATCACCGACGAGGTCTACGAGCACCTCATCTTCGGCGTCCGGCACATTCAGATCGCCACCCTGCCCGGAGCGGCCGGGCGGACCCTCACCATCTCCTCGGCCGGAAAAACGTTTTCCTTCACCGGCTGGAAGATCGGCTGGCTCAGCGGCCCGGAGCACCTCGTCGCTGCCGCCCGGACGGTCAAGCAGTTCCTCAGCTACAGTTCGGGCACCCCGTTCCAGGGTGCCATCGCCGTGGGCCTGGGCCTGCCGGACGAGTTCTACGCCGGAATCGCCGGCACGCTCCAGCACAAACGCGACGTCCTCAGCGAGGGCCTCCGCGCGGCCGGACTGGACGTCTTCACGCCGCAGGGTACGTACTTCGTCAACGTCGACACCGCGCCGCTGGGGATCTCGGACTCCGTGGACCTGGCCCGGCGCCTGCCGGCACTGGTGGGCGTCGCGGCAATCCCGGTTCCGGTGTTCTGCCATCCGGAAGGGGCCCAGCGGACCCGCAGCCTGCTGCGCTTCGCGTTCTGCAAGAAGATCGATGTCCTCGAAGAGGCCGCCGAACGGCTCGCGACCCTGCGTGACAGGCTTTAGGGATGCCGGAATCCGCCGCGGCGCCGCGGTTCCTGCGGACCACGGGCCAGCACGCCACGATCGAGCCGGATGAGTTTACCGAGGGCGGCTTTGTGCTCAGCATCGGCGGCGCGGAGCAGTCCCATGTAAACCTCGCGGACCCCTCGGACATCTTTTACGAGTACCTGCGCCGGATCGGCCATGTGGTGGACCTTGCGGCGCCGTGGGGTGAGCCCATCAGTGCCCTCCACCTCGGCGCCGGGGCGCTGACGCTGGCCCGCTACATCCAGGCAACCCGGCCCGGCTCCGTGCAGTACGCCGTGGAACTGGAGCGGGAACTGCTGGACTTTGTGCTGCAGCACCTGCCCCTGCCCGGCGGCACGGAGCTGCGCACGCTGATCGGCGACGCCCGGGAGGCCCTGGCCGGGCTGCCCCCGGAGCTGCGCTTCGACGTCGTAATCCTTGACATCTTTTCCGGCCCGGACGCGCCGGCGCATATTGCCTGCACGGACTTCTACCGCGAGGCCGCGGCGAGGCTGGGTCCGCGCGGGGTGTTGATTGTTAACGTGGGCGACGAACCCGGGCTGACCCTGGTCCGCAGCCAGGTGGCCGCGTTGCGCCGGGCCATGGCGGACGTCGCGGCGTTCGCCGAGTCGGGCATGTTCTCCGGACGGTATCCCGGCAACATCATCCTGACCGGGACGCAGGGGCCGTGGCCAGAGGTGTGGACCGCGGCGCTGACCGCCCGCGGGCCCCACCCGGCCACGGTGCTGTCCGGCGTCGGCCTGGACGTCCTCTCGGACCGGGCAGGCTGAGGACTTATGGTTGCGATTCTCCTGACCGGCATGTCCGGCTCGACGTATTGACGGGCGTGGTCCCTGTCTCTAAGGTGGGCGCAAGAGCGTGGGTCTCGTTCATCGATGATGGGCGACGCTCTGGCAGAAGTGATGCTAACGGTACGTCGCTTGGTTAACGGACGGAATATGCGGCACCTGCCACAGCGTCCACGCAGCTGCCGGCTCGGGGAATCGGCATATCCATCAGTAGCAGCTGTCATCAGCCCGGTGGACTCCGGGAACCCCGCTGACAACCTGGGTAACTGAGTCCCCGTGATACCGGATGTACCTCAAGCTGCGTAGTCCCGACGTCGATTGCGTATCGGTAGCGCTGGCGCCAGCGCCATGAATCTGCGATGTCCCCGGCCAGGCCCGGCACCCCTCTTGAAGGCAGATCTTCGGAGCGGAACGCGGTGCGAGAATCGGGCAACACCGTTAGTAAGTTATGAGCGGTTTATTAAATTTTAATAAACCCCTACTATTCTTGCTATGGACCCTCTCGAAAACCCCTACACCCCAAACGCCGGAGCCAAACCTCCGGTGCTGGTTGGCCGCACCGATGAGCTCGCCTCCTTCAAGCTCCTGCTGGGACGGCTGGCCCGGGGGCGCAGCGAGCAGTCCATGATCATCACAGGGCTCCGCGGTGTCGGGAAGACGGTGCTTCTCGGCGCGTTCCGAAAGGAAGCAATTTCCGCCGAATGGGCTGTGATCGACATTGAGGTCAGCAAGCACAACGACGGGGACTTCAGGCGGCAGCTGGCGGTGGAGTTCCGGAAGGCACTGCTGGAGATTTCACCCCGCGCTAAGTGGACAGACCGCGCCCGGCGGGCAGCCGGTGTCCTGCGGTCTTTCACCGTCTCGGTAGACCCGGAGGGAAAGTTTACGGCCGGCTTTGATGTTGAACCGGTCGAGGGTCAGGCCGACAGCGGCCAGCTAGGCGTTGACCTCACAGATCTGTTCCTGGCCGTGGGCGAGGCGGCGCAGGATCACAAGACCGGACTGGTGCTTCTCTTCGACGAGGTCCAGTTCCTGTCCAAGGTCCAGCTGGAGGCTTTGATCGCGGCGTTGCACAAGACCGTGCAGCGTGAATTGCCGATCACGATGGTCGGGGCTGGTCTGCCACAGATCGTGGAACTGGCAGGAGAGGCAAAGTCCTACTCCGAACGCCTCTTCAAATTCCCGAAGATCGGGATGCTCGACGACGAGGACGCCATCGAGGCCATCACCCGCCCCGCCCTGAACAGCGGCGTGGTGTTCGAAGATGACGCAACCACTCAAGCTGTGCACCTGACCGGCGGCTACCCGTACTTCCTGCAGGAAATGGGGTCCGCCGTGTGGAACCTCGCGGAGGACAACACCATTACCGTCCAGGACGTAATCGATGCTCACCGCTATGTTGAGGAGAAGCTGGACGGCAGCTTCTTCCGGGTCCGGCTTGACCGGACGACGGAGCTGGAGCAGGCATACCTGCGCGCCATGGCCCAGTTGGGGCCAGAACCCCAGCTGGCCAGCGATGTGGCGACCCTCCTGAACCGCACGTCCCAGCAAGTTGGTCCGACGCGGTCGCAGCTGATCGACAAGGGGCTGCTGTACACGCCGAACCACGGATACGCGGCCTTCACCGTGCCGCATTTCGACCGGTTCATGATCCGGGCAGTACCTGAGCTGAGCGTCCCGGAGTTGCGCCAGCGCCGCGGCAGGCACGCAGCGACCTGACGACGGCAAGGTCCATCGCTCCGGGTCTCACGGACTCTAGCCTGATGAGGTACTCCCCAACTGGCCGAATTCCCGGGTGTGACTGTTCGCCGAGGACGGCGGTTAATTTGCAGCTTCTAGTGGCGGTTTGCTGTGCCATTTCGAGACCGGGTTTCTGACCGGTCTGGCCCAGACTTCACGGTCCTCACGGAAGGCTTCGAGGATGCCGTCCTCACGGGATAGCCTGCGGACCAGAGGGGGCCCTGCCAAAGAATCCCGCCAAGGTTCGCAGTGCGTTCACTACGGGTTCACAGTCATGCCCCCGTATAAGGTCCGGGTGAACTGGCAGGTTGCCGCCGACCCGGAATTCCGCACTGTCGTCAAAGCCGGCAGTGAGAGCGCCACCCCCGAGCTGGCCCACTCCGTGCAAGCCGAGGTCGACGGGCTGCCAGAACTCGCCCGCGCGAAAATCGTGCAGGACATCGCGGACGTGGAGCCGCTGTTGCGCGCCGGGTCCACGCACGAGCTGGACACAACCCGGCCGCTCGACCAGACGGTTGGGGCGTTGATCGCCATCGCTGCAAGAAATTGACCGGGCGAATTTAGGGCGCATCTCCGCATGTAGTTCGTGACGGAGTTGGTGTGCTGGAACCATTCCCCAGCACACGCCCAGAAGCCGCTGGCCGCCGCCCGTCAATAGGAGAAAAATCCGGTTCAGGGGCGTTGGTCAGTGCCCGGTTCCTGCCGCAACGCGGCCGCTAATTGTCGGTGCCTCCTTATATTCTGAGTGTATGGATATCAGGACAGCGTGGAGCGCGGAAAGCAGGGAGGCCATGGCGGCCGTCGCGGCGTCCGCCGCTGTGCTTGCCGGCCTCACCGGCGCCGGCGCGGAGCGCTCGGATCCGCCCGCTGCCGGTCCGCGGCGGGACGCTCATCCGCTGCTTGGCGCCGGTGCCCTGCCAGGCGCTGATCCGCTGCGGGATCTGGCCGATAGCTGCCTGGACGGCCTCGCGGAGACGGCCCGGCTGGAAGCCCGGACCGCGGCGCTGAAAGTGCGGCTCGCCGCGGACTACGCCCAGGCCACCCGGGCCCTGGCATCCCCTGCCGCGTCCCCGCAGGAACACACCATGCAGGAGATGGCCCTGACCGCCGAAGTCGCCTGTGTCCTGACTATCAGCGAACGAACCTCTGGTTCGCTCCTGGCCGACTGCCAGGCCCTGACGACGGCGCTGCCGCTGACCCTGGGAGCGTTGCAGGCCGGGACGATCTCCTGGGCCCACGCCCGGATCATCTGCGAGGAAACCAGCACCCTGGACGGGCACGGGGCGGCCGGGCTGGAAGCGCACTTCCTGGACCCCGGCGCCCCAAACCCCGCCCGCGGCTGCCCACCCGGGGAGCTCGTCCCGGGCCGGTTCCGCGCCAAAGCACGCACCTGGCGCGAACGCCACCACCCGGTCAGCATCGAGACCCGCCACAACAAAAGCGCTGCAGACCGGCGGGTCGAATACCTCCCGGACCGGGACGGCATGGCCTGGCTCTCGGCCTACCTCCCCGCCGGCACCGCCGCAGGAATCTGGGACCGGGCCACCGCCGCCGCCCGCGCCCTCCAAAACCCTGACGAGGCCCGCACCCTCACCCAGCTCCGCGCCGACATCACCGCCACCTGGCTCCTCACCAACGGCACCACCTGCGGGGCTACCCTGGGGACGGCCGGCGGCGGCACCGGCACGTGCGGGGGCGTCCCGTCCCCCAGGGCGCAGGTTCTGATCACCGTCCCGTTCCTGTCCCTCCTGGGCGCCACCGACGAACCAGCCGTCCTGGACGGGTACGGGCCGATCCCGCCGTCCATGGCCCGCCGCCTGATCGCCGACGGCGCCGACTCGTTCTACCGGGTCCTGACCGACCCCCGCGACGGCGCACCCCTGGAAATCGGGAGGACCAGCTACCGCCTCACCAAAGCCCAGCGTCAATGGCTCCGGCTCCGCGACGGCAGATGCCTCTTCCCCGGCTGCAACAACCACTCCCTGGACAACGAAGCGGACCACCTCCTGGCCTGGGCCGACGGCGGCACCACCGGGATCGCCAACCTCGGACAAGCATGCCCCCGCCACCACCGCCTCAAACACGGCTCCGCCTGGACACCCACCGGAGCCAGCAAAAACCACCCGCCAGGCTGGACCTCACCCTCAGGACGGGACTACCCCAGCGAACACCAGGACTGGGAACCACCCCACTGGCCCGACCACGCCCTGACAACAAACATGACCACGACCATGACCACGGACACGGGCCCGGACCCGGGAATGCCCCCGGACCCTTTCCCCGACTGGCACCAATTCACGGCCGGGCACCCCTGGGCCGCCGCAGAAACGGACCACCCGGCCTGGCCAGAGCAACTCGAGGACACCTTCCCGGAAGTCCTCATGCTCCAACGTGTCTGATCGACAATTTGCAGGCCGTTCAGGGTCAGTTCAGGCGAATTGGTGGTACGCGAGCACCAGGGTGCGTCACCTAGTTTGGGGGCTGAGTTATTGAAACAGTGCACGGATGCCACCTCGTACCGTTTTGACCGATGATCATTGGATTCTGAGGAACTGATGCCGGACTCGCCCGGCATCAGGGGCGTCCGCACTGCTGGAAGCCAGTTGACCACACGATCGTAAGGTCAAGCGGCGGTCTCGCCACACGCTCGGACGAGCTCGCCCCCACCCGCCGCGGCGTCGTCCTTCGAACCATCACTATCTGGCCCAACGACTGCGGGGACACGCCCTATACGCCGTCGGGATCCTGTGTTTGGTCCGGGTCGGTTTCCGCCGGGCCTTCCTCGACACCCGGCTCGGCGAACCACAGCTTGGTCTCCCCGTACTTCCGTTCCGCAAACCGCTCCATGCCGTCCGGCCAGGACGGTTCGGGGGTCCGGGATGAGCGCTCCACTACGACGACGGCGCCCTCGGCCAGGTGCGGAAGCAGCTTGGCCAGCACCCCGGCCAGCGCTGGTTCGTCCAGGGGGTAAGGCGGGTCGAGGAAGACGAGGTGCCAGCGGATACCCTCCTGGGTCCGCTCTAGGAACGACTCAACCTTGGAGCGGTGCACCGAGACCACCTTGCGGCGGGCCACGGTGTTGACGAGGTCCGCGTTGCGCTGGCAGACCTCGCTGGCCTTGGCATCGAACTCCACGAGGTCCACGGCCATCGCGCCGCGGCTGGCGCTTTCAACGCCGAGGGATCCCGAACCGGCATAGAGATCCAGCACGCGGGCATCGGCAATGACCTCGAAGGCATCAAGCCGGGAGAAGAGCGCCTCCTTGACCCGGTCCGTGGTGGGGCGGGTGAGGGACCCCGGCACGCTGACCAGCGTGGTTCCGCCCGCCGCGCCGGAGATGATACGGCTCACGCGCGGGCCTCCGTCGGTGTGTGGAAAGCCGGTGCGTGGGAAGCCGGTGCGTGGGAAGTCAGTGCGTGGATCCTGCTAGCCGCGTTCAAGGAACGCCTCCTTCTCGGGGTTCAGGTAATCGTCGATCGCCGCGGCGAGTCCGGGGTGGCCCGCCAGCGACGGGTCTGCCGCCACGATCCGCTGGGCGTCCTGCCGGGCGCGGGCAATGATGTCCTCGTGGTCGAGCACCCGCAGGAGCTTCAGCGTGGACCGTCCACCCGACTGCGAGGCACCCAGGATGTCGCCCTCCCGGCGCAGCTTGAGGTCCTCCTGCGAGAGCACAAAGCCATCCGTGGTGGCCGCGACGGCATCGAGCCGGCGTCGGCTGGGATGGCCGGGCTCCAGCGTGGTGACCAGCAGGCAGGTGCCGGGCAGCCCGCCGCGGCCCACCCGGCCGCGGAGCTGGTGGAGCTGCGAGATGCCGAACCGGTCGGCGTCGAGAATCACCATCAGCGTGGCGTTGTGCACGTCCACGCCCACCTCGATCACCGTGGTGGAGACCAGCAGTTTGGTCTGGTTGGCGGTGAACGAGGCCATGGTTCCGGACTTGAGCACCGGGTCCTGCCGGCCGTGCATCGGCGCCACGGGGACCCCGGCCAGAGCGGGTTCGTCCCGTAGCTGTTCGACGACGCTGGTCACCGACGCCAGTTCGCGCGCGGCGTTATCGCCCTCGAGGTCCGCTGCGGACGGCTCGGCCTCGCCGGGGGCGAAGTCGCCGTCGTCGTCGGTGCCGATCTTCGGGCAGACAACGTAGACCTGGTGGCCGGCGTCGATCTCCTCGCGGGAGCGGGTCCAGAGCCGGCCGAGCCAGGCCGGGTGCTCGGCGAGCCCCACCACGTGGGTGGTGATCGGCGCGCGGCCCGCCGGGAGCTCGTCCAGGATGGAGGTTTCGAGGTCGCCGAACACGGTCATGGCCACGGTCCGGGGAATGGGGGTGGCGGTCATGACCAGCAGGTGCGGGGGTTTGCTGGCCTTGGACCGGAGCACATCACGCTGCTCGACGCCGAAGCGGTGCTGTTCGTCGACGACGATCAGGCCCAGGTCGTAGAAGGAGACGTTATCGCTCAGCAGGGCATGCGTGCCGATCACGATTCCGGCCGTCCCGGAAGCAGCGTCAAGCATCGCCTGCTTCCGTGCCGCGGTGGGCATGGAGCCGGTCAGCAGTGTGACCTGGACGGCGTCGGGGCCGAAGCCGCCCAGCATGCCGTCGCGGGAGAGCGGCCCGAGCGTGCGGCGGATCGATTCGTAGTGCTGGGCGGCCAGGACCTCGGTAGGGGCCAGCAGGGCCGCCTGTCCCCCGGCGTCCACCACCTGAAGCATGGCGCGCAGGGCCACGATCGTTTTGCCGGAGCCCACCTCGCCCTGGAGCAGCCGGTTCATGGGCGAGTCCTGGGCGAGTTCTTCGGCGAGGGTCTTGCCGACGGCGGACTGGCCGGCGGTCAGCGTGAACGGCAGCTGCCGGTCGAAAGTCGTCAGCAGGCCGTCCCGCGCCGGGCGGCGGGCCGTGGCCTCCTCGGCCGCGAGCTGGGCGCGCCGCCGGGCGAGGGCGGACTGGAGCACCAGGGCTTCCTGGTAGCGGAAGCGGTCTTGGGCGCACTGCCAGTCCGCGGGGGTCTGCGGGGCGTGGATCAGCCGGTAGGCGTCCGCCACTGGCAGGAACTTCTCCCGGGTGGCGATCGCGGCCGGCAGCGGATCGCCGAGGACCGCCAAGTCCGCGGTTTCCAGGAGGGTGGCGATGACCTTCTGGATGGACCAGCTGGTGAGTTTGGCGGTGGCCGGATAGACCGGGATCGGCATGGCCGCGAGCTTTTCCGGATCCAGCTCCGGGGTCTCGGGGTCCTCGTCGAGGAGCAGGAAGTCGGGGTTTGTCAGCCCCAGCGAGCCGCCGTAGCGCGTGACCTTGCCGGAGAACATGGCGCGCCGGCCGGGCCGGAGTTCTGCTTTGGCCCGGAAGCCGTTGAAGAAGCTCACCTTGAGGGTGCCCGGCAGCCCGGTCCCCGCGGCGCGTGCCGCACCCCCGCTCCCTGTTCCCGGCGCTCCGGCGTCGTCCGAGATGACGACGTCGGTCAGGGAACCGCGGCGGGCGCGCATGGACCGCGTGCTGTTGGAGACCACCCGGGCAATGAGGGTGACCTCCTCATCGAGCGGCACCTCGCTAATGGGGGTCAGCTCCCCGCGGCTGAGGTACCGGCGCGGGAAGTAGTTCAGCAGCCCGCCCACCGTGGTGATGCCGAGGTGCTTCTCGATGACGGCAGCGGAACGCTTGCCGATCCGCCGTTCGAGGCCCAGGCCGAGTTCGGCGTTGGCTAGTTTGGCGTTTTCGAGTTCCGCGTTGTCGAGTTCCGCGTTGTTCACTGCGGCCCTGGGCGGTTCAGCGTTCATGTCCGTCCGGGATCTGGAGTGCAGATTCACGGGCTCTGACGTGGTGGAGCTCGGCGTCCGGCAGGGCGAGCTCGCTTACCGAGATGTCCGAGGGCTCGCCGAGGGAACGGATCAGCGCCACGGCGGGATCGGCGTCGGGTACATGGACGTGGACGCGCCAACGGTAGGCACCTGACTCGTCGACTGCGCGGCCCACCTGGCTCATGATCACCGAGTCGCCCATTTCGTCGAGCCGCTGGCGCATCGTGGCGGCGTCCAGCGGCGAGAGTGTGATGGTGCACATGACTTCCACGCCCTCGTCGCGGGGCATGCCGGCGTGGATGTGCGGGTCCTGGACGTCGTAGCCGTGCAGGCCGTCGAGGAGCTGGTCCTGGAGTTCTTCGCCGAGCACCGCGGAGCGGAGGCAGTCCAGGATCAGCAGCATGCCGACGCCGCCGGCATCCACCACGTGGGCGGCGTGCAGGGCGGCGAGCTGGTCCTCGGTGCGGACCACAGCGTCCAGGGCGGCCTCGACGGCGGCGTCCAGCGCCAGCCCCAGCGTGTGGTTGCTGTCGTCGCCGTCGTGCGCGGAATCGACGGCAGCCGCGGCGCGGGCGGCGGCTTCCATCACCGAGAGCATGGTTCCCGGCACCGGGTCGCTCAGCGCGGACCAGGCCCGGAGCTGGGCCCGGTTCAGCGCGGCGGCCAGCAGCGGCGCGCTCAGCCGGGGGTGGCCGGCGAGCGGCTCGGCGGCGGCGCAGAGGAAGACGGCGAACAGGGTGCCGGAGTTGCCGCGGGCCTGCTCCATCGCCGCCTGGCCGGCGCGCGCCAAAACGGCGCCGACGTCGTTCTTGGCGGCGGTGTCCTGGGGTGCGGTGTCGTGGGCGGCGGAATCCGCGGCTGCGTCGTGGAGGGCGTGGGCCGCGGCGCGGACCGTCAGGTAGAGGTTGGTGCCGGTGTCGCCGTCGGCGACGGGGAAGATGTTGATGGCGTTCAGGCGGTCGCTGTGGTTCCCCAGCGTAATTTCCGCCTTGCCCAACCACCGCTTCATCGCTTGCGCGTTGGCGGCAATCTTAGTCTGCAAAGTGATCCCATCCCCCGGTGTCAGCGGGCCGGCCCGCGATCTTGACGCCCGTGCTGTCCGTTGGCGCAGGGGCTTCTACCGAGCCTAGCGCAGTGAACCCGGGAGGCAGCTGAATGCCTGCGGGGAATGTGGCCAGCAGCCCGTGATCCTCCCCGCCGCCGAGGACCCAGGCCATGGGGTCGGCGCCCAGCAGGTCCGCGGCGGGCAGCAGCGGGACCGCGAGTTCCTTGAGCACCGCGGTGTCCAGGTTGAGCACGGCATGGCTGGCCGCGGCCATCCGGTTGCCGTCCCGGACCAGTCCGTCGGAGATGTCCATCATGGCCGTGGCGCCGGCGTCGCGGGCCTGCGGTCCGGCCGCGAGCGGCGGCTGTGGGCGGCACTGGGTGTCCAGCAGGGCCCGTTGTTCGGTCGTTAGAGCGTGCACGGGGACGGACGACTCCAGCAGGGCCAGGCCGGCGGCGGCGCGGCCGACGGTGCCTGCGAGCGCCAGGGTGTCCCCCGGGCGGGCGCCGGAGCGCAGCACGGGCTCCCTGCCGTCGAGGGTGCCGAGGATGGCCACGCTGACGGCAAGTTCCCGGCCCCGGCCGAGATCCCCGCCGGCTATGGCGCAGTCCGGGGCGCCCAGCTCGCGGATGCCCGCGCTCAGCCCGTCGGCGAAGTCCTCCACCCAGGACACCAGGGTCTGCGGGGGCATGGTCAGGCTCACAACCAGGGAGGTGGCGCGGGCCCCCATGGCGTTGATGTCGCTGAGGTTCTGCGCCGCGGCCTTCCAGCCGACGTCGTAGCCGGACGTCCGGTAGCCGTTGTTCCACGCAAGCCGGAAGTCCTGGTCCTCCACCTGCGTGTCGATGCTGACCACGGTCCGCCCGTCCGGTGCGGCCACAATGGCGGCGTCGTCCCCGGGGCCCAGCAGCAGCGACGGGTTGTGGGCCGCACCGCGGTGCAGGCGCGGGAAAATACGTTCGAGGAGTTCCGACTCGGAGAGCCCGGCAACTGTCGGGGAAGGGGATGTCAGCGGTTCAGGCACAGATTCAAGCACAGCTCTACGCTACCGCGCAGGGCTGACGGCGGCGGGTTGAGGCGCCGGCGACGTCTCGGCCAGCCGCGCGCCGTGCTGGCCATTTTCTCCACGGTGCAGCACCCGTGCGAGACTCATAGGCATGCCCCCGCCGCTGCCCCGCTTGAATCCCTCGGCTGCTCGGATTCTCGCTTGGATGACCGGGGCCGCTGTTCTCTGGCTGATTTTCGCCTTTCAACTCTTTGTCAATGTGGATCCCTTGAGCGTCCACCGGACCGATGCCGTCATCATGCTCGGCGGCGCTGCGGCCGAACGGCTGCCGGTCGCGCAGCGGCTTCAACGTGACTACAACATCCCCGTCCTGGTCCTGTCCCACACGGATACACCCGGGAACATAGCGGCCGATGATGCCTGCAACTCGGCCGCCTTTCCGAGTGCCGAGCTCCTCTGCTTCCGGCCCGATGAGTTCGATACCCGAGGCGAGGCTCGTGCCATCGGCAGAATCGCCGAGGCGAACGGTTGGAAGTCCATCACGGTGGTGACGTCCAGCTATCACGTTTCCAGGGCGCAACGCCTGATGGAGCAATGCACGACGGCGGACGTGCAGATGGTGAACTCCCAGCCCCAGCTGAGCCTGGCGCAGTGGGTGCGGCGTTTTGTGATCGAGACCGGAGGTCTGCTGGACGTGTCCTTCCGGCCGGAATGCGCCGGGAGCGGGCAGTGATGCACCGCAGATCACAAAGGAGCCGAATTACCGCTAGGTGGCCGGCGCTTTGCTCAAGAGTCCTGAAATGAGCGCCATGTATCGCTCTGCCAGCTGCGTGTAGTCAGCGTGTTCCTTGACCCATTGGCGGCTGGTATCGGAACGGACCAGCCGTGAGCGGTCTGCTGCGAGTTCGCGCCAGAGCGCGGCCACGGCCTCCGGCGTGCTGGGCACTATATCGCCGGCGTCCGCATCTTCGATAATGCGCGCGGCCTCACCTTTGACGACGGCCGTGACGTGGCGGCCGACGGCCAGGACCTCATACGTCTTTGACGGAATGGTGGTCTCGAACGACTTCCAGTCATCCCGCAGCGAAACGATGCAAGTGTCCGCCGAGGCATAGCGGTCCATGACGTCCTGGCCGTGCAGCGAAGGATGGAACGTTACGGGAGCTCCAAGCTCAGCTGCCAGTTTTTCCAGAGCAGGGCGCTGGGTGCCATGGCCCACTAGATGCAGGTGCATGGCATCCCCCACCAATGCACTGGCCCGGATTACGACGTCGAGCCGCTGGCTTTCGCCGTGGTTTCCGAGGTAGAGCGCCTCAAACACGTCCCGCTCCGGCTCCGAGGATCCCAGAAACGGAATGGTGTCAACGTGGAGGCCGTTGCTCACGGTTTTGACGTTCTTTAGCCCACGGGCCCGCAGAGTCTCTGCGAAGCCCTCCGTCACCGTGACCACCAGATCCGCACGCTTCTGGACGAACTCGACCGCCATTTCGACCACGCTCTTCACGCGCCCGCGCACCATCCGGGAATCCCGGGCCAGATCCGGCCAGGCATCGCGCATTTCAACGATCAGGGGAACCCCCCGCAGCCGTGCCAGCACATAACCTGCGGCGAGGATCGGCAGGCTGGGGGCCGTGGCGATCACCACGTCCGGCCGGCGCGTCAGGAGACCCAGGGGCACAGACATGGCCGCGGAGAAGCACTGGTCCAGCAGTCTCGCAAGGTGCGAGTTGCCGTGCGGTAGGTACGGTACACGCCGGATCAGCTCGGTGAATTGGCCTTTTTGCCGCCGGAAGGCGCGTCCGGCCAGTTCGGCGGGAAGCTCACGCCGGCCCACGGGGAAATGCGCTACGGGCGTCACCACATCGAATTCCCACCCGGAGGCGCAGAATTCCCTCAGCAGGGCAGTCCACCGGCGCTGGGGCGGGCTGTTTTCCGGCCAGTATGAGTGCGCGAGCAAGGTTACGCGCGTAGCCCGGGCGCATGCCCCATGTGATGATTTCAAATGCTCCCCCAAAGCCAATCCAGTCCGCTACGTCGTAGCGTTCGTCGTCGAACTTTTTACGTAATCGTCGCTAGGGCCTAGCAGCGCCAGCTTGCAATGTTACCTGCTCGTCCACACTCGACGGCCGAACCCTTCCGCGAAGTGCGCTGGCCCGCATCCTGTCCGCACTTGCGCTTATCAGTGAGTCCGGCTCCCTGCAGATAGGAACCGAGGGAATCGTCGGCCAGAGCCTTCCTCAGGCCGTCAATAGCCGCATCGTCGCGAAGGACAATAGACTGGCCATCGTCTGAAGTGCCAATCCCTAGGGTCGGCAGCGTGTAGCTGATCACATCGGCACCCCGGACACCGCGAAGACCGAATGCCAATGCACCGGCTGCAGCGCCGTCCAAAGAACTGTCCACGCTAATGTAGGGCGAGACGGTATCCACAAGGCTGCTGATTTTTCCTGGGTTGGTCAGCGTCTCCGCGGTGAGGAACTTGGTCAAGAGGGCCTTAAGGAAAAGCTGCTGGTTCTTGACGCGCTGATAGTCCCCATCACTGAAGGCCTTGCGTTCACGGACGAAGGCAAGTGCCTCTTCGCCGGTCAGCTGTTGCCTCCCCGCGGGAAATGAGAACTGCTGGGTGTTGAACGCCTGGTGCACGTTGACGTTGACCCCGCCCAGGGCATCGGTCATGGCCTTGAAGCCTTCAAAGTCGACGACGGCCACGTGGTCCAGCCTGGTGCCGAACATCCCCTCCAGGGTCTGTACCACCAACGGAATGCCGCCCAGTGCCATAGCGGTATTCATCTTGGCCTCCCCGTGACCGGGGATCTCCACCCAGGTGTCGCGCATGATGGACATCATGTAGATGTTCTTGTGGTCCGCGGGAATGTGAACCCACATCATGGTGTCCGAGCGCTGGTCTGACGAGCCGCCGGCTTCGGCTGACCCCAACGCTACGGCGCGGCTGTCGCTTCCCAAAAGCAAGATGTTGGTAGCACCCGGCTGCACTTTCGCGGGCCGGCCGGCATCCTCGGGGAACGCCTGTTCAATCTTCTGGGACTTGGAGTTGAAGCTGCTGGCGAGGTTAAAGGCAAAGAAGCCCGCACCGACGGCGACGACGAGAAAGATCGCCACGACGCTGAGGAGCACGTTCCGCGCCGTTCTTCGCTTTTTCGTCCGGGGCCGCTGCGGCTCCTCGTAAGGAGCCAGATTTTCGGCGACGATGACCATGTGCTGAGTTCCCAACGTTTCCCACTAGGTGCGTGGGTCGGTAGCGGTTTGACCGTTCCGCAGGTTTGCGCCGTGACGGCGCGGAGGCCGGGTCTCCTTTCTGGAAGGAGTCCCGGCCTCCTGGCATTTTCGCGAAAGGAAGCCTGGAAGGCCCCTGTGGGGTGTGGTTCGGGTCCTGCAGCTTTGATCGCGGGGCCGCGTCCCCGGGTGTTCAGGCGGTTTGGGTCCGGTAGCTGAAGAGTTTGAGCAGGTTGTGGCAGCCGGCGATCAGGTTCCATTCCCCGGATGCTTTCTCCAGCCCGCGTAAGAGGACATGTTTGCCTTGCCGGGTGTTGATTTGTCCGAAGACCGGTTCGACGATGGCTTTGCGTCGGGCGTAGACGGCCTTGCCCTTCTTGGTTTTCAGTTTCCGGGCCATCCGCTCGGTCGGGGTGGCGTTCGCCGGGATCCTGCCCCTGGGAGATTCCTGGACGGGTTGGTGGTGTTTCATCCGCCGGGTGGAGATGAAGAATTCGGTGCCGCCCCCGGCTTCGAGGTCCCTGATGTGTTCCAGGTTCGCCGCCGAGCAGTACCCGGCATCGGCGCTCCACTTCGAGGGCATGGCCTCCAGTGTGTCCTGCACGTTCTTCACCATCGGGACCAGTTGCTGGACGTCTACCGCGGTGTTGTTCAGTTCGGTGGCAACGATGACCTGGTGATTTTTATCAACGACGGCCTGCCCGTTGTAGCAGTAGTGGTAGGAACCGTCCGCGGTCTTCATGATCCTCGCGTCCGGGTCGGTGAAGTTGCGTTGTGCCGTCGGTTTCGGTACCGCCGCGTCCGCGGCGGCTTCGCCCTTGCCGGAAACATCATCCTCGTCATCGTCCCCGCGGGACCGGGCTTTCTCCTGGGCCTCACGGCGGGCCTTGTCCGCTGCTTCGGCTTCGATGGACGCCCGGGCGGTGGCCATCGCGGCGGCGCGGCGGGCCCGGTTGGCCAGCTCGGCGGGCAGCTCATCCCCGCGTTTGCCCGGCCCGAAGCGGGCATCCTCGTCCGCGTCCACGGTCCTCGCCTCCGCCATCAGGTCACTGACCTCCTCGGCCAGGACCACCTGTTTTTCCGTCAACCGGGCATAGGACATGGCCTTATGCCGGGAGGCGTTGGCCCGGACCTTCGTCCCGTCCAAGGCGACATGGCCCAACGAGACCATGCCCGCGGCCCGGTGTTAGCCGTCGCGTTATTTGACGATGGCGGCGTCGTGGTTGGTGACGATGGGGTGGACGTGGGAACGCCCCGCCGGTGGGTTCCGGCGGGGCGTTGATCGTTATGGTGACGTGGTGGTCGATATCGGTGACGCGGAGTTTATTCGCTGTTCTCGGTGATCGCGGATTGGGCTGCGGAGAGATCGACGATGGCTTTGTTGGCGGCGTAGGTCGCGATCAGGGCGGCGACGGCGAGGTTGTTCACGGCCCTGGGGTAACCTCGGGACGCTTGGTGGATCGCGGCGACGGCGTCGTCGGAAAAGAGGGTGTCGGAGCGGCCAGCGTATTTGAGATGGTGGCGGATGTAGTCGGTGGTGTCTGCTGGGCCGATGCCGGTAATCGCGAATCTGGTGGAAATCCGTTGGTCCAGGGCGGCGAGGACCGCGAGTTTGAGTCGGCGGCGCAGGGTTGGTTGGCCGACGAGCAGCAGTGCGAAGTGGCTGCCGGTGTCCATCTCAGCATCCGCAGGGACTCCAGATCGGTGTTGCCCAGGAGGTGGGCTTCGTCGATCACGACGACGGGGAGGCGGGAGCGTTCGTCCAGTTCCCCGGCGAGCAGGGACGCGGTTTGGTGGGCCAGGACCCCGGAGTAGAACGCTGGCTGCCCGCCGAGGGCTGTGACGATTTGGGACTGGATGCCGCGCATGCCGATCGTGGGGTCCGCGATATAGATGATCTGGTGGCGTGAGGCTTCCAGCTGGGCCAGGGCCGCTCTGACGGCGACGGTCTTGCCGGCACCGACCTCGCCGGTGACCACGCCCATTTGGCGCTGGGCTACGCACCATTGGATCCGTGCGATCGCTTCCCGATGGCTGGGGTGGGGGTGCAGGGCCTGGGCCGGGATGGAACGGCCGAAAGGCATGGTCGTGAAGCCGTAGTGGGATTGCAGGTTCGAGATGCTCATTGGGCTCCTCCAGTCGTTCCGGTCACGCCTGCACTGGCGGCCATTTTCTCGAAGCTGATCGGGGCGCCGGTCAGGGTGGTTTTGTGTCGGGTCTCGATCAGGCGCAGGTAGTCGATGCCGGTGGCTGCGTTCTTCGCCCCGGTGTCTGCGTCCTTAGCGGCGTTGACGGCTTTGGGGTGAACATGGCGGCGGATCTCCTGCAGGACTGCTTCACCGGCAGGGACGCCGTTGGCGGCGGTGACCGCGACGGGGCCGGTGAGATCGAACGGGTCGTAGATCAGCTCGATACGGGTTCCGGCGAGCAGCGGATCGACTTGATAGATGTTGCCCTGCAGTGACACGGTCGCGGTTTTCGTCACTTTCCGGGTAGCGGACCAGCGGAATGCTTCGGCGATTACGTCCGGATCCTGCCGGTCCGGGCGGCGGTGTTCCCAGCCCGCGTCCCACCGGGCCAGTGGCGTCATCCCGGTCGTGGAATGCACTTGCCGGTGGTAGACCATCTGCACCCAGGAGATGAACAACGTGTTCAGCTCTTCCAGCGAGCCGATCGCGCTCCCGGCGGGATCCTCCCCGACGGTTTCTGCCAGGTCGGTGCCCGGGACGGTGAGCTGGACGGGGGTGTCGATGACGGTGATTTCTGTCAGGAACTGGGAAGTGACGGTGTTGAAGAACCGTTCGATCCTGCCCCTGCCCTGGGGCCGGTAAGGTCTGGAATGGATCAGCTTCATGCCCAGCCTCGCGCAGATCCTCGCCAAGGATGCGTCAACAAAAGCGGAGCCGTTATCGACATACACGGATTCGGGAACGCCGTGCGTTTGCAGGGCAGGACGCAGGGCGGCGGAGAGCCTCACGGCGTCTTCGGCGAACGCCCACCGGGCCGCGGTGACCAGGCGTGAATGATCATCGACGAACGCGAACAGGTACGTTTTCCGGCCGCCGATCCGGGGCCCGTGGAGCCCGTCGCCGACCCAGATCTCGTTCGGGTGGGCTGCTTCGAACCGGCCGGTGGCCTGCGGGTTCGTGCCGGTAGGGAGCTCCAAGGTGCGGAAGTGGCGCAGCAGCGTGGTTTCCGAAGGCGCGTCACCGAGGGTTTCCACCATGATCCGACGCACCTGGGCCGCGGTCCGGTTCGGCCGCTCCCGCTTCAGCGTCTCCGCCAGGGCCAGGGTCTGCGCCGGCGTCACGGGACCCATAGCGCGTTCTCTGGGTTTGAGCCCGTCGAAACCGTCCCGTTGCCAGGCCCGGATCCACCGGTCCAGGGTTTCCCTCGAATACCGCACGGGATTCCCGTCCGGGCCCGTGTGTTCCCTCGCGGCCAGGGCCCGGACCAACGGTCCACGCTGTCGGGTCGTCAACGACGGGTCGGCGGACTCACGGACGAGCTGGTAACGGAACAAAGCGGTATTCTCCGCCCGGTCCTTACGGGCCAAGGGCCCGCGCTGCAGTGGCTGCGTCATAACTGGGTCTTCCTTCACAGATCAGGGAGTCATGGCCCCGGCTCTGATCAGCCGGTGCTTCTCCCACCCTGACCGGCCGCCACGACGGGCATAAGGGCCAACTCGTGTTGCTCCCGTCCCTGCCACCACCGGGCGCTAAAGAACCATGGACCGGCCGCATGCCAGTCCACCACGGCGACGGAGAAGCGTTGCGCGAGCACGGATGCGTACGCTGCCACCACGCCCACCGCCCGCCCCGCCAAGGCCGGCACCGGGGCAGGCCATACCCCGGCCGCGTCCGCCCCGTGACAGTGCGCCAAGGCCGTGCATGCCTCAACCACGGCCGCAGCACACGCGGTGAAACCGCGTAACCAGCCACGCACCGTTGACACCGGCCGGCCCAGCAAACCCGCTATCGTGCGGTGACCGGAACCAACAACCTTCGCCTCGATCGCGGCAGCGATCACCGCTGCCGGATCAGCGCGTCGAGCCGCGAATTCCACCCCCAGCAACACATGCGTCCCCGCGCACCCAGTGCAGCGACCACGGCGCGGACGGACCTCCACAACACCCGCTCCAGCGCCGCGACCATGGCGGATCAGCCGCACCCGAGCCCACCCCCACGGAGCCAGCACGCCCGCGCAGCCCGGACACGTCAACCGTCTACCGGCCAGGTCGGACTCGACAGCGGGGGGATCATGACTTACCGTGAGCATCGGCGCGGTCCTAACGCGTCAGAACGGCCCGACGCATGCTTCCAAAAACTGTGCGCCGGGCCGTTCGTCGTATCCAGTCATCGTCAGCTTGACGCCGCCGACGGCACTAAATCAAGACCCGGACCCGGAAACCAGCATCGTCACAGGCAACGACGCCCCCACCGCCAAACAATGCGACGCGCAACACCCGGCACAGTTCCAGGGCCTGAAGGAACACGTTCCCCAGTGCCGCGAGGTGGCGTTCGCGGAACCGTCCGATCGACCGGAAGTCCGGGGCCTGCTGGGCCGACAGCCAACGGAACGCGACCACGTCCGTGCAGGCCCGCTCCAGTTCCCGCGAGGACCGCACCCCCACGCAGTACCCGTACAGCACGATCCGCAGCATCAGCCTCGGATCATACGGCGGCTGGCCCTTCGCCTTGGCATAGGAAGCATAGAACCGGGTCAGATCCAGTTCATCGTCCACAAGCTCGCCAACGAACCGGGCCAGATGGCCCTGGGGCAACCATTCCTCCAGCGACGGCGGGACCAGCATCACCGCATCGGGCTCGAACGCCTTGAAGCGTTTGTTGATCCCGCCGTTGGCATCCATGGGGACATCGGCCGGGAGCTCGACACGCTCCACCAGGGACTCATCGAACAAACCATTCAGGCCAGAAGAACCAGTATCCATACCCCCAATTCTCCCAGCCACCCCTACCAGGCCCCGGCTAATCCTCCGGCGTTTTAAAACCGGCACCCTCATTACTGACCCACGCACCTAGCGGACCAAAATTCCCTGAACAATCATTTCATAGCGGCTTGAATGTCCCGGTTCAAGGCGGCAACTCACGCCGGAGCAGGTCTGGCCGAGCCGTTCAAGACGGCGGCCCTCCAGATGGGTGCATGGCACCCGCGCTGAGCCCCGAGCAGTGACGGCGCCGGTTTCTCGCTAAATCCGGGCGCCAGATTTACATGTGTCTGCGGCTGGAATGCGCGACTCAGGGGCAGTGGTGCAAGAATTGATGCGGACGCCGTGGACGTTCCGACAGCTTGGCTGATGCATGCACAACCGACTTAGCCCGATCAGATGAGGAGGAGCACGTGGTGGACGAATCCCCGAACACCTCCCAGTTGGTCGCCGCTCCGCGCCATCTGCGAAAGCGTATCCTTCATGGCGAGATCCCGGACACTCTACTGGTTCCCGGTGTGGACCCTTTGCCGTTGGAGACGGTCCAAAGTCACGGGGCCAAACGGCCAGTCGGAATCGTATCGGCTCGGGTACAGACGTATGGACGTAAGAGGGCCGTCGCGCTATTGGCCGTGATATTTGTCTCGATCAGCATTCTCGCGCTGGTGATCGCACTGCTTCTCGAGAGTTAGATAGGGCCACGACGCTTTGTTGGAAGTCCTGGTGCACTGAATCGCGTGCCGGGGCCGGCCCCGATTCAGTGATTTGTCGCCTGTTCCCGTAGCATCATTGCCGACGTCCACAAATTTTCGGGAGAAACACCCATGCCCAGCATCATGCCGATATTCGGCACTCGGCCCGAGGCCATCAAGATGGCCCCAATCGTCGCCGCACTGCACGAATCTGAGCTTTTCGACTGTGTCGTGACCGTCACCGGCCAGCACCGAGAGATGCTGGACCAGGTTAATGAGCTTTTCGGAATTGTGCCGGACCACGACCTCAACATCCTGCAGCAGCGGCAGTCGCTATCCGCCATCATGACCCGGACCATCGACGGATTGGACAAGCTTTTCGCCGAGAAGAAACCTGATGCTGTGATCGTGCAGGGTGACACGACGACGTCCACAGCCGGAGCCATTGCTGCTTTTTATCACGGAATCCCGGTGGTACACGTGGAAGCGGGCCTCCGCAGCGGCGATCTCTTCTCTCCGTTCCCCGAAGAGGCCAACCGCAAAATAACGAGCCAAATCGCGAGCCTCCACCTTGCGCCCACGAGTGTCAGCCGTGCCAATCTCCTCGCCGAAGGCATCAATGCAAGCGACATAGTTGTCACCGGCAACTCAGTCATCGATGCTTTGCTGACGACTGTCGGCAAGCAGATCCCCTTCACCGACCCTCAGCTTGAGGAACTCGCAGCCAGCGGCCGGAAAATCCTGCTGGTGACCACTCACCGCCGGGAGAACCAGGGCGATGCCATGCGCGGAGTGGGCCGGGCTCTGGCAAGGATTGCCGACGCCGAACCTAACTTGGTAATCGTCCTACCGGCGCACAAGAACCCCGTGGTACGCGAAGCAGTCTTGCCCGCCCTCGAAGGCAAGCCGAACGTCATCGTCACGGAGCCACTGGCCTATGGTGAATTCACCCGCATGCTCTCGCTGGCCCATATCGTCCTGACGGACTCAGGCGGGGTGCAGGAAGAGGCACCGAGCCTGGGCAAGCCCGTCCTGGTGATGCGGGACAATACCGAACGTCCCGAAGCAGTCGACGCCGGAACCGTGACCCTGATCGGTACTGATGAAGAACGCATTGTGAAGGAAGTCGACCGGCTCCTGCATGACCAGGATCATTTCGATTCGATGGCCAACGCGGTAAATCCCTATGGCGATGGCCGGGCCTCTGAGCGGACGGTCGCCGCAGTTGCGCAGCTGCTAAATGTCGGTAGCAGAATCGACGAGTTCGGGCGCTGACGCACAATACGTCCGGTCAGAACTATGCCTGGCCGGGCATCATGCATCTGGACCCGCGGTAAAGACTGGAGAACTCTTGGTGCCGACTAATTTTGACCTGATGCGGGAAGCCGTGATCCGTCAGCTACCCCGGGCCGCAGATGAAACGGCCCGATCGCGCGCGGAAAAATTCTTCAAGGACGGCAAAATTGTCAGCGCAAGATTCGGAAATCTACCCTTCAACGACGGCGATATTTGGGCGGACGCAACCAAACGCTCCCAGGCGCGCTATGTGCACGGCTTTTTGTTCTTCTCTGACTGGCACGGGACAGTGCTCGGCGATCCCGTCGCGGGCGCCAAGTACGCGGCTTTCGCGCTTCGGGTGGCCCGCAGCTGGGCGGCGAACTACGGTGATGCCAAACGGATCCCCGAGGTGTCGCACCATGATGAGACCACGGCCCAGCGGCTGATCCAGCTGACGTCACTGCTGCTGCGGCTGAAAGATCTCGTTCCCGACGAGGACTACAACTGGCTGGCCGAGCTGGCTTTGGACACCGCGCGCCTGCTCGAATCGGACGATTTTCATGCCACTGGCAACAACCACGGCATGTTCCAGGACCTCTCACTGCTCTATTTTTCGGTTATGTGCGACTACGTCCCGCCCAATGACCGCGAAGGTTTCTTTGCCACCGCGACGGCGCGGTTGTACTCGTATTTTTCGACGTCGTTCACTTCCGACGGTGTCCATGTCGAAAATACCCCGACTTATCACCTTATGGTGTCCAAGCACGTTCACGGTGTCCTGGATATCTTATCCAGGGCGGGGCACCATCACGCTGACTATTACCGGTCGCTGCTGCGGAACGCTGCCGAATACGCGACGCACGCGCTCATGCCGAACGGAATGTACCCGCCGGTCAGCGACACGACGCAGCAGCTGGAGACTAGCGCTGCGCGGCAAAATATCTTCGATAGCAATGAATTTGCATATGCTGCTTCCGCCGGAAAGATTGGCTCGAAGCCCCAACGAAGAACGCTGGTACTGCCAGACTCCGGGTACGCCATCTACCGCAGCTCCTGGGGAAATCCCAACGCCTCGTTTGCATACTTCAGCGCAGCTTACAACGCGAATTACCACAAACACTCCGATGACCTGAGTCTGTTCCTGCGCAGCGACGGCGTCGATCTGCTGTCCGAGGCCGGCGCCTACGGCTACGACTACAAAGATCCTCTGACTAAGTACGGCTACTCGTCCTATGCGCACAATTGCATCGTTGTGGACGGCATCTCCCTGCCTCGTACCGACGAGTCAGCTCACCTCACCACCATGGAGGCCCACGAAGTTCGCGCGGACGGTTACCGGGTCACCGGGCGTACGGGGCGGTTGAGGGACACAACTCATTCCAGAACCGTCGACATCCAAGAGCGGGAAGGCGTTCCCTACCTCGAAGTGTCGGACACTATTGAAAGCCAAGAGGAACATAGCTACGAGCTCCTATGGAATCTCGGGCAGGACGTTGAAGCTGTCGTCCACGGGCAGGGTTTCGAACTGTTCCACGGTGGCCGCAAATTGATGGATCTTCGATTCGATGCGAATGTCCCCACCAAAGTCTCGCTCCATAGGGGCGAGAAACGGCCCAAGCACCTCGGCTGGCGCTTTCCGCGTTTCGGCGAAGCCGTGCCGGCTCCGGTCGTCAAGATCTCGTTCGAAGGCAGTGGCGCTCAGCTCAACACGCAAATCCGATTGTCTGATTTCAGCTACCTCGACCGGGGACTTAAAGTGGAATCGAATGCTTGGCGGCGCAGCAGCGGGAGCGTAGGACTGAACTACCTCTCGGTACCGGCGGGCTCGCACTCAGGCGCGCGAAAACTTGCCGTCGTCTTCACCGCTATTCACCAGCAGGGCGACTTTACTTTCAATTACAAGAAATCCGTTGATACGTCCGGGGTGCACGCCCTGTATATCCTTGACGATTTCGGAGACCAGGGTTCGTATTATTTGTCGGACCACGGCGACAGATCCATCTTCTCCGCGACTCAAGCGCTCATCGGTCAGGAGCTTGACCGACTGGGCCTCACCGCCAAGGATCTCATCACGGCAGGATCGTCCAAAGGCGGGAGCGCAGCCATACTCCATGGCATCGCCGCCGGAGCCGGACGTATCATCGTAGGCGCACCACAAGTCAGAATCGGCTCGTTCCTCCGGGATCCGCACGCCAACATCCTGCGTTTCATGACGGGAGACACCAGCGAGGACTCAGTGAGCGCCCTCGATGAGGTGGTCTTCAATGCCATCGACGACATGCTTGATACAACCCGCCTGTCGATTCTGGTGGGTGAGGCAGACCATCACTACAAGAACCACGTTTTGCCCCTGAAATCCTACGCTGAGACTCAGCTAAAAGACCTGGAACTGACGGTCCTGCCCGGCCTCCCCCATGCTGAAATCGGAGCGGTGTATGGGCAATTCCTGACCGCAAATATCCAGCAGGAGATCTCTGGATCAGGCGAAGAGGCTGTGCCCTACTCCTTCCGGCGTTCCAGCGAGGATCCGGCTGGCCTCTGCCTTGAGGTGCAGTTGCCAGTCGGCTGGGAGCTTGCCTCCCGACTTTTTCGTGGTGTCGAGTCCGTAGCTCGAACACCCTTCGGCAACGACAACAAAGCCAGATGGAGTGCAAAACCTGCCGGCCGGTACCGGGCAAGGGTATTTCTAAGAAACCCCAAAGAGGATGTTGTCCGCTCCTTCACCACGCCGTGGGTGACTCTCCCCTGAGCCCGCCCGACTGGTGGCATCGTTAATTGCAGCCCACGGGCATCAGCAGGCTGAGCTCCGCAGAATTGGCGGCGAGCGGTAGCCATCGCCCCGTACTGCACTAGTGATGTGCAGGACAGGACGCGCAGCTACGCCTCCGGACGTGCAGGGTCGGCCGCGCCTTCACCGAGGATGACACTTGTCAGTGTCGACAGCACATGGCGTGATTCGAACTGGGAGACAACGTAGTCTTGGGCGACCTCCGCAGCATGACCCCATGACGCCTCGTCTAGGGAGCCGACGAATTCGGCCAGTTCGCGCGCATCGGCATGCAACCAACTTGTCGGGTAGATCTGATCCGCGCCCGGCCACGCGAGGCTGGCTGGCAGAGCGCCGGAAGCGGCACCGTCCGGCAGCGTCAAGTGGAAGGATTCAAAGTCGCTGACCGACAGCACCACTCCGATCTTCCGGTACCACGCAGCCATGTCGTCGCCCTGGGCATCAAAGGCAACTGCTCCGACGAGCAGCGGATCAGTTTCGATTCGCCGGTACTGTTCATCGTAGAACAACATTTCTTCGGGGCGATTGGCCATCCACGCGAAATCTTCGGGCCGCTTGCCCTTGATAAACAGACGGTACCGGTCGTCCAGCATCCGGAGCAGCCTCAGTACATCCAAGGCAGTGTCCAAGCGCTTGCGGGCGGGAACGATTCCGACGAACCCAAGATTGAACCTGGCGCCGGCAACCTTGTCCTGCCGCAGTTCCACTGTGGCGACCGAATTTGGGACGACTCGACTTATTTCCCGTGGAACTTTGTGATCGCGAACCGCTACCTCAAGAATGTGCCTTCCGACGAAAACCACTTCATCCACGGCTGCGTACGAAACGTTCTTAACGAAGGGCCGAGAGATTTCCTGGAGGTGAAGTCGTGTCACCAGACGCTGGTGTGAGGATTTGTTCTTCGAGTACCAGACGGCATTGCCGAGCGTCCATTCACAGAAAATGACATCAGCCTGCGCAAGTAGGCGCTGGCTTTCCCCTTCATCGTGTGTGTTGTGATCCGTCCACTTGTCGATCAAGACGCTGTGCCCCAGCGCCTCAAGTTCTGAGATGAGGCCCGTGGCAAATTTTAGGTCGTGCCCGGCAACCAGCACATTCTTGGGCTTGCTAGGGGGCTGCGCCCCCGATGGCTGGTCCATTGGTACAAGTTCCCTGCGAAGACAGAAGTGGTGGTCGGCCTGACAGGCATCGAGGGCTCTTAGCGACGGGCTTCCCGAAACCGCCGAGCCACGACGGCCGAGCCCGACGCCCGGGACGTCCAAGTCATCACTTGATATACCCACCGAACTCCAGGTTCCGAAGCTGGTGGCAGTGAGCATGTCCTCAAATACTGTGCGATCGCAATGTCCCGTTCCCGGGAATCCGATGAACGAGGTCCCCTCCTCTTTCGCCAGCTTGGCTGCGTCGGCGAAATCTGCCACAATCTCCACTGGCAAGTCCCCGGCCCTCCCGCCACTTGTGGAGTAGATCCGAATGGGTTGCACGGTCTGAATCGCGAGTACCGAGGCGATTTCGGGCGTAAGGCTTTCCACAAAAACCGCATAGCCGGGCAGCTCAGGAGCTTCCACGATGAGCCCCGCAGTGCGAAGGACATAAGCCAGACGGTGTCCCGCAGTGTGACCCCTGTGCACATGCCTGTAGGCGAGCCACGCGTCCCTAATGCGCGACGGCTCGTTGTTCATCCATTCGGTGACCAGTAGGTCTATCTCTTCTGACCCCTCGACGACCGGCACAAGGCCATTCATTATGTGTTCAACGCCGATTCCTCTGCCGCTCAGGACTGCCGAGCCGGATGCGGCGACTTCCATGACGCGCCGGGAAAACATCGTGGGCGAGGCTTCTACAGAGTTGACATTTATGTGCACAGGATGGGACTTGTAGGCGTCAACCATTTCAGCGTAGCTCAGCCCTCCCCGCACATATCGGGTCAGGTGGTCTGGGAAGCGGTAGGGGCTCTCCGGATTCAGATGCTGCCTGTCGTAGATAGCCAGGCCGTGGTTCTCTGCAACGTCAAGAACCGTCGCCAATTCCTCGGACCGGACCTTATATCGGTCGCCATAGTAGGAACCGGCGTAGGCGACGGAGTGATCATAGGGGCGGTCGGACGGAACGATGTTATGTAACCGGGGTTGGGCGTAAAAGGGAAGCGAAGCGACCGTTCGCTGCCGGGGACCGGCGTCCGCTTTGTATCTGCGGATACAATCCGAATCTGTCGTGAATACGTGGTCAAAATGAGCGGCCGTTCGGCTGAACCTGTTGAAGTGCACCGGATCTTCCTTATTCCAGAAGATCGTCGGGACACCCACGTTGTTGCAGTGTTCCAGGATGGCTCTCAACGCGGTGAATCGCTCGTCGTCGTAATAGCCGACCTTTTGCTTCCAGGAGCCGTCAATCCCTTCCCAGGCGGACTCCACGAAGAGCGCGTCAAGCGGCTGTGCATCGATTTGCTGTCGCCAAGAATCCGGTCGGAGCTCGACCAGTGACGTTTCGCCGCGCATACCCTCGAGAGTGAATTCGTCGGCGATTATTCCAACGGTCAACTCCGACAGTTTGCGTCCTGCCGCAGGTGCTACGCTGTTGCCCGCCCGGCCGTGCGCTGCGACGGCTTTGCTGCCGGTGGAGCGCCAAGTGCGTTCGTCTATGGCCCAGAGGCGGGCTCGTCTGCCCATCGCGGTTCGCCGCTCGGAGTCCCTGGCCAAAACTGTGATTGCCTCCGCAAGGGAGTTGGGGTTTCCTGCTTCGGAGAGCAAAGCGCGCCCCTGATCGGGTCCTGCAAGGTCGCGCAACGGGGCGAGGTCACTGAGGATCAAGGCCTTGGCGCTGGCCATAGCCTCGAGAGGTTTGAGCGGCGAAACCATCTCAGTAACCGGTAGCCGCCGCCGGGGACAGGGCATGATGTCGAAAAGGCTCACGTAGTTAGGGATTTCTCCAGCCGGGACTCTACCTGTGAACTTCACGTTGTCAGCGATTCCGAGTTCAACGGCCCTCCGTTTCAGCTCGGGCAACTGAACGCCGTCCCCGACAATCACCAAAGTAACGTCCAAGCCCTCGTCCAGGACTAATTTGGCGGCATCCAGGAGATCGTCCAAGCCCTCATAAGCCACAAGGCTACCCGCGTAGCCGACAACGGTTGTGGTCTCCGCCAGTCCAAGCTTCCGACGCAGGGGCTCCAGAGCGGGCATCGGAGAGAACGTATCGGTGTCCACCGAATTAGGCATCAGGCTGATCAAGGATGAGTCGATCCCGCGCCGCACCAATTCGTCCCGCACCTGGCTAGTTATTGCCAGAACGAGATCGGACTCTGTTGCCACCAGGGTTTCGAGTTTGACGGCTAGATTAAAGCGGTCGGTCTCTCGCCAGCCGGGGTTGTTTGACAGCTGCGTGACCTCCCAGAGTCCCCGGACTTCATAGGCAAAGGGGATTCCCAGCCGACGGGCCGCCATGAGTGCCGGCAATGCCGTTACGTAATTCGAGGCAGACTGAATCAGCGACACCCGGTTACGCTGGGCCTCGCGAACGTAGACATCTACGGCCTCGGCCAGATAGTAGTCCAGGCGGTCAACGGTCCAACTTGGTCCAGGGTTGTAGATATGCGTGACACCACTAATTTCACGCTCGAAGCGTTCCTTGGAAGATACTTCAACATCGACCTTCGAATCCCATGGGTACCCCGGGCGTGCCACAACGAGGACGTCTTCGCCGTTGGCATTCAGTCCGGCGACGACACCGCCGGTTCGCGTCGAATAGCCGTTGCTGTTGAAGTGTCCGGTGCTGTGTGCACAGTACATGATCCGGTTGCGCTCCGCAGCGTACCCTGCATTGGGTTGCCGTGGGGAGAGGAACTGCTCCCGGGTCAGCAATTCGCGCTGCCCAAGGATATTTTGCACAAGCGCGAGTTCAGAACCGGCGAGATCCGCGAGGAGTGCAGGGTTCTGCAGAATGAACTCTGCGGGTTCCAGGATCGCTCCCTCGACGAAGTAATCGTGGGAGATCAGCTTCATCGCGGCGGCCTTGGACGGCTGCGCAGCAAACTCACCGAAGAGGTCTTCACGCCTGACAACAGAAACCGTCGAAGCACTGACCGGCTTGACCGCGGCTGACCTGTCCACGGACCCGTCCGACTTCCTGGACGACGATCGTCCCGATCCTGCTCTGGAAGTGGGCTCGGGCGATGCTGGGATGGCCCGGGTCGGCGTCCCCGAGTCTCCAAATGCGCGAGCGAGACTCCGAGCGGGAGCAAGAATTGCCTGCCCTACCCGCAGGCTCTTGGAGGAGCGGAGCGCTTTCAGCGCTGACCTGAGTTTCTTGCGGTCATCGTTCGCCGAGTTCAACTCAGCTTTTGCATTGTCCCGGGCCCTTCGCATGGCGCGGAGATCTTTCTCCAAAACCTCCACCTGACGCCGGCTCCCGGCTTCATGGGACAGAAGTCGCTCATAGTCCTGGATGACACCGTCGATATCCTGCAGATACCTTTTGCGCTTGGCCAATTTGACTGTCGCCACCTGGGCGACTTCATCTGCATACTTCAAGGCTTCACTCCGTGTCCGCGTCGGGCAAATTACTGCCAGATTCCCCGTGTATCGAACACGTGCTTGTCAGCCATGAGCTGCAGGTCCATTTCTCTGAAGTCGTCGTGGTCGACGAGGAGCAGAACGGCGTCGGCCGCAGCCACCGCCGCATCCAGGTCCTGCAGGACTACATTGCTGAGACCTGCAAGCTGCCGCGGGAGCTGATCCACATGCGGTTCCACAACCAGGAGTTCTGCGCCGTCCAGCTTCGCGCTGAGCTTTTCGACAATTGCGACGGCGGGTGACTCGCGGAGGTCATCAATGTTTGCCTTGAACGCCAGCCCCAAGACAGCGATCTTGGGCGCTACTGTCTCCCCCACAGCTTCCTGTACTTTCTTGACGACCCAGTCGGGCTTCGAGTCGTTGGTTTCGCGTGCCTGCCGGATCAGCCTGGCTTCCTCCGGGGCAGCGGCGACAATGAACCAGGGATCGACGGCGATGCAGTGTCCGCCCACGCCGGGGCCCGGCTGCAGGATGTTGACGCGGGGGTGGTGGTTGGCGAGTTTAATGAGTTCCCAGACGTTGATGCCCAGTTTGTCGCTGATGACCGAAAGCTCGTTCGCGAAGGCAATATTGACGTCCCGGTAGGAGTTTTCGACAAGCTTGGCCATCTCCGCTGTGGCTGCATCGGTGACGAGGATCTCGCCCTGGCAGAAGACGGCGTACAAGGCTTTGGCGAGCCGGGCTGCCTCGGGGGTTAGGCCCCCGACGATGCGATCATTGGTGACAAGTTCAATCATGATCCGGCCGGGCAGCACACGCTCCGGGCA
Organism: Arthrobacter sp. CG_A4; assembly: GCF_035985125.1. Taxonomy (NCBI): domain Bacteria; kingdom Bacillati; phylum Actinomycetota; class Actinomycetes; order Micrococcales; family Micrococcaceae; genus Arthrobacter; species Arthrobacter sp. CG_A4. Next base: position 93,373 of record NZ_JAXCID010000001.1, read on the forward strand.
GTGAGCTACATGGATGGACGGTTTGCCGTGCGCTCCGTCGAGACTCAAGTCCGGCCGCAGGCTGACGAGGTAGTCACCGAGGAGCTGCGTGGTTCCTGGAGGCGACGTGGACTCAAGAATTACGAGCTCTCCACCCACAAGCTGGGGGGCGATGGCGCGCGCTGCGGCCTTGATGTATGTCACGTCAGCGGTGTGGTCGGTGTTGAAGGGGGTGGGGACGGCCACGATGTATGCCTGCACAGCGGGAGTCTCAGCGGATGCGCTTAGCTTGTGCTGGCTTACGGCGCCGGCTACGTAGGATGCCAGGTCTGGCTCAACAAAGGGAAGTTCACCGCGGTTGACGGACTCGACGGTGTCCGGGTTAACGTCTACACCGATGACGTGGATGCCGTTTCCGGCAAGAATCGCCGCTGTCGGCAGACCGATGTAGCCCAATCCGATGACAGCTACGGTTTCTATAGTATTCAAGGCGAACCCCCACTCAGACAGAGACTTGATCTCTGTAATTTCCAAAAAACTTCAACACACTGCTGGCCATCAACTCGGCACCGCTAATATTCCAGGTGTGGCCTTCAGAGGCACGCTGTTGACAGTAGTTGAACCTATCTGACGCATAAACCACACCGCCGCCAGCACCAACATCACGAAGGAAGCGTGTATCTTCACCGCTGCCCACTGCTGCAAAAGGGCTGCTACGGAAAACGTCCGCGGATCCCATAATTGTGGGTCCCATGACCGTCCGAGTATACCGGTGCTCCCACTCGGAGAAGCGAAGAAGCGTTGCGTTCCGGTCCGCGAGATACATGTAGTGAGCCTGTTTTCCCACGACGTCCGCGGCGGAATACTCCAACGCGTGAAGCTGATCACTGAGGTAGTCCGCGGCGTAGAAGTCGTCGTCGTCCATCTTGGTCAGGACCTGTCCCTCCGCCGCTGACACGCACTTATTCAGGCATTCCCCCAATGAAACGTGAGCTTCCGCTGTCAGCAAGGTCACAGCTGAAACACCGTATTGTTCTTTCAGGTGACTGATCGTTGCGGCGTCCGCTTTGAAGCCATGAGTCAGGAGCACTAACTCTGCGTCCACATCACGCTGGCTTCCGACGGTCTGGAAAACGTGCTCAAGTTGCCAGGGCCGAATCGTTGACACCAGCAGTGATACGGTCGGGCGACGGATTTGATGGGGTAGCTGGGGGGCGACGGCGGCCAGTATTTGGTTGCTGCGAGCCCGGTAAGTATGTTCCCGCCATATCCTCCGCTGGCCCCGGTGCAGTTGGCGCTCGCCCAACTCCGGGTTCCTGTGCAATGCGCGCAAGAGTTGCTCCGCTTCCGTTGCGGTGGTAACGGTGAAGATTTCATCCGGACTGAAGTGCGTTCCGATTGCGGCACTGGGGGTAGTCAGGACGTTCGATCCGGAGGCAATGATCTCGAAAATTCGCCGCGAGCACATGGTGGGCGAATCGACCACCGAATTAACGTTGAGGAACGTCTTGTAAGCCTTGTAGGCCGTGAGCATCTCGGGATAGTCGAGCGAGCCCACAACCCTGTCGGCGAACGGAGGGGGAAACTGGTATCTGGAGTCCCCGCCCATCTGCCGGGAGAAAATTTCCAACCCTGTTTCCATTATGGGCGAAGCGGCCGCGGCGGCCTCTAGCAGGATGTCGAGCTGCTCTCGGCGTTCGGGATATTTCTCGGCGAAGTACATCCCGCCAAAAGCCACGTCCCTCTCGTGCCAGCCGTATTTCGGACGGACCGGGTTATGGATGATTGGTTGGGCAGCAAATGACAGTACGTCCACTCGGTTGTGCCCGAGATCCCTCACATACGCGTCGAGCCGGTTGGCGTCGCTCGTAAACACAAAGTCGAACAACTTGGCCGCAGCGATGAAGTCGTCGTAGTGAGGCGGGTCCTCCTTATTCCAGAAGACCGTCGGAATCCCCTGCTCGCGGCACCAAGACGTCAGTTGAGCCAGTGTTGAGGGAGCAGCGTGTTCCCTGCCGACAATTTTTCCGGTCCACTGCCCCCTGTTTCCATTCCAGGCGGATTCCACGAACAGGAAATCAACCGCACTATCCAACAATTGTTCCAGCCAGGAACCGGGCGACAAAGGCGTACAGGTCCATTCGTTGCCGAAGGCCAGTGCGGAAAAGTCGTCGAGGATTACTGCAGCGCGTGCAGCGGACACGGAGCCGGCGCGGGACGAAGGCACCGCCGATGGCCGGAATGTGAGGCGTTTGTTCTTACCGCGGCCCACCCAGACACCCTCCGCACCCCGTACTGTGTCGAGCTTCCGGTGGCCCGCCTCAAATGCTTCTCGCGCGAGCCAGGTACGGACCTGCCGGGTCCCGCCAGACCTGAAATGCCAAATGAGTCTCCTCAGCGTTGCGACATCCGCCCTCATGCTTTGGACCGCCGAAGTGAGTTGCGGTCACTGACGTCGGCTACTTCGAGGTCGTTAATCATGCGTCGGCGAAGTTTTAGGGCGCCTACCCGATCGCCGTCGGCCAGTCTTTGGGTGAACAACCGGTAGAACTTGACCACATCAGCCGGAGTTCCGTCAGCGAGAAGTTCACCTTGATCGATCCAGATTGCCCTGTTGCACAAGTCAAGAACGGTTGACATGCTGTGGCTCACCAAAAAGACTGTGCCCGCCTGGCCAAGCAGCTCCAGCATGCGTTTGCGCGTTCTGTCCCTAAACTGGGCATCACCGGTGTTCAACGCCTCGTCGATAATGAGTATTTCCGGATCGATCGCTGCGGCGATTGCAAAGCGAAGCCGAGACCCCATGCCCGCGGAGTAGGATTTCATCGGCATATGGATCGCCTCCTCCAAGCCTGACAATTCAACAATCGCAGCATACTTTTCATCGATCTGCTGCCTGGTCATGCCCATGGCCAGGCAACCCAGTATTACGTTCTGGTCGCCGGACAGTCCTGGTATCAAGGCGGCGTTGACGCCAAGCATGACCGGCGTGGACGTCGCATACACTGCGCCCGACGTCGGCGGGATCTGCCCACCTACGACTTTCAGCAAAGTGCTCTTGCCAGAACCATTCCTGCCGATGATGCCCACTGACTCCCCGTGCTCCACGACGAGGGACAACTCTTTCAGGGCGGTGACGCTTACAGCCGTCGTTCTGCCAACGTTCTGCTTGAGTATCTGCCAGGTAGATCCGGCGGGCCCCGCCTCATCCCGGGACCGGGATGTTGTATTATAGGTCATGCTGACTTTGTCGATGACGACTGACGGCGTCCCCTCGACAAATTTCAGCTCAGAGCTCTCGGCCATACGTTTCCTCCCCACGCCAGAACACAATGGTCCCAATGGCCAGGGCCAGGATCGACCAAAGCGCAAGAATCGCCCACGCGCGCCAAGCCCCGGCAGTCCCGTAGAGCAGCGCTTCCCTGGCCAGGTACAGGACGTTGTACAGGGGGTTGTATTCCATGATCGTCTTTGCTATCGGCATGTCATTGAACCTCTCAATTGAGAAGAACAAGCAGGAGGCGTACATCCACAGGCGAAGTGCGTAGGAAATCAGCTGGCTGGCGTCGTTGAAGACCGAGACCACCCTGGCGAGGATCAGTCCGATTCCGAGATTGAAGACGAACTGCAGCATCACCACCGGAATCAACAGCAGCCATCGCCAGGAAATCTCTTCAGAGGGCGGCAAAACGATAACCAGGATGAGCATCGTGATCAAGACCGGGATGTTCGACAGCAGCTCGCGCAGGTTGGCCGCCAGCACAAGGCTCGCGCGGGGAAACTGGAATGCGTGGATAACGTTCTTGTTGGCAGTAACAACGCGGGATGACGACGTGATGGCACGGGTGGACATCTGAAAGAGGAATACGCCGATGATGAGGAAGGCGACGAAGTTCTCAATTCCGCCCCCTGAATTCAGCAGCACCCCCATGATGAGATAGAACATCAGCCCGTTCAGGAGTGGGCCGAGGACGAGCCAGGCCCGGCCCAGCCGGTCTTGCTCGTTGCCAGTCTGCACCCGCGACTGTGCGTCGTAATAGATGAAGTGCCGGTAGTCCCAGAGCGACACCAGGTAGTCGAGAAAAGGCGGCCTGGCACCGACCCGGCGTAGGTCGCGCAGGTTGACTGAAGTGGCGACCGCAGTTGGTATCGGCCCCTGCGGGACTGCCGAAGTATCAGTGCTCAAATTCGAGCCTCCATTAAATGCTCATAGGCGCCAGCCAGGGTTAGCGCGTTCGCTCCCCACGTGCGGCTTTCCAACACGGCCTGTCTCCCTGCCTGGCCCAAGAGGGCTCTTAACTCCTCGGAGTCGAGGAGCCGTTCCAGTTTAGCGGCCAAGTCCCGGGGGTCCTCCGCCGTCGCGATCAGGCCGTTCGCGCCGTCCGTCACAATTTCTTGCAGGGCTGTAAGCCGGCTGGCAACCACGGGCCGCGCGCACGCCAACGCTTCAACCGGTTTGAGTGGTGTTACCGAGCGGGTGACATCAAGGTCCTTGCGCGGGACCACGAAGACATCCAAAGCCTGATGGAAAAGGTGGGCCTTGTCTCGTGGAACGCGCCCCGGAAAGATGATGCGGTCGTCGAACCCGCTTCGCCGGGCCAGTCGCTTCAGGGATGGCAGCGATGCACCATCGCCAACGATCAGCAGACGAAGGTCGGGAATCTTGGGTGCCAAGAATCCGAAGGCGGCGATCAGGTCATCGATTCCCTCGTACGGTACCAGACTGCTGACAGTGCCGATGTAGGTTCCCTGTTCGGGAAGGCCCAGCTCTCGTCTGGCCGTGCGCGCGTCCAGCGGTTCTTCCAGGAACTCCCCGCCAATACCATTCGGCGTGATAATGATTCTGTCCTCTGCAATGCCGGAGGCAACGATGTTCGCCTTCATAGCCTCCCCCAGTGTCACCACGAGGTCCGCCGCAGCCATAACCTCAGCCTCGCGCTGCTGGAACAGTCTGTATTTTTCGCTGTCGCGGGCAGCCTTCCCCCGGGTGGAAGCCCAAGTATCAGCCAACTGGCCACGGACTTCGTAAACCCAGGGGATGTCCAGTGCCTCCGCCACCGCCCGGACCACCATACCGTTGACGAAGTGGGTAGTGGTATGCAGAACGCTCGGCCTGAACTCCAAAGCCACGCTCAGCAGTTCCTCCGCCTGTTGCTGGAGACGAGCATCCAGCGTCGCCGCCAGACGAGCCGGGAGGAGCCGCCGGTAGCGCAGGCCGTCCACAACGTCACTGGAGCCGGCCCGCAGCTTTCCGACCTGCACGGGATAGCCGAGACGCGTGACAGCAAGGATGTCCCACCCAGCCTGCTGCTGGGCCAGCATGATGGAGTGGGAACGCTGAGCGTAGCCACTGGCCGTGTGGGGCAGGGAGTTGGTCAGGAAGTGAAGCACCCTTCCGGGGATGGGAACATATTCGTGCCGGACCAGCGAGGGCGCAGCCCCTTTCAGGACAGCCAGCTCACCCACGAGGCGCGCAAGCTGCCGCCGTCTGTGCCAACGAGAGCCTTCGAGGACGGCCACGGCGCCACTCACGGCGCCGTCGTGCCACTGCCTCCGCGCCTGGGCAGCCTTGAGCCCGCGGGAATGCCGTGCGCCTGCCAAAAGAGCATCCGAAAACTCCGGCAGATTCGCGGCGAGTGCGATGTCGGCGAGCCTCCGCGCCCGTTCGCCGCTGACCTCGTGATCGACGGCGAGCTGGAGCCGGCGGGCCACATCCCGCTCGTCACCGCTCGTGATTGACGCCAGCACTGCCGGAATTGCCGTAGAACTCTCCCCTGCCGCCGCAGAAACAATACGTGCCAGCGGATGGACAAGCGATGCAGGCAAACGTCTGGACAACTGGAGGAACAGCACCATCGGATCGTCGGTGAGGTGCTGCAATGCGGTGTGAGCGGCGAGCCGCACGTTCGTCAGGAATTGGATCATCGAGTGGCTGCAAAACGTATACGACCGTGCCCCGGTTGGCCGGGCATAGCCCAGCCAAGGGCTTCTTCGGGTACCACGATCAGTTACTTTTCTGCCTTTGCGGCCAGGCCGCGGCTCTTCCCGCCAAGAAACCTGAAATACACGAACCCTAGTCCCAGCAGAATCATGACGGTAATAACCTGCACCGACAGCGGACTGCCGGTCACGGAGGCGACGGCGGCATGGATTTCTGCAGTGACAATCGTGGGAGGCGCGGCCGGAGCTGCCACTGCGGCAGGTTCCGTTGTACGTGCCGGTGCTGGGGTCGGAGAAGGTGTCGCCTCGGCTGTTGCGCTTGCCTCTTGGGACGGCTGCTGTGCCGACGGCTGGACGGCCGGAACGACGCCGGGCAGCGGCGCAACCACAGCAGCCGGTACCTGTGGGGCGGGGACAGGCGCACTGGGCACCTCGCCGGCCGGCGGGGATGCGATGAAAGCGGGCGGGATTTCCACCGGAGCCGGGGCGAGCTCGGGGGGCTGTACGGGTGCTGGCTCAACGGGCGGCGGGTCAACCGGCGCGGGATCAACGGGCGCCGGGTCAACCGGCGCGGGATCAACCGGTGTCGGCTCAACTGGAGCCGGAGGCGTTGGAGTAAGGACAACCGTCAAGGGGTCCGGGAGAACAGCGTCGTCAGCGTAGGCTGATGGCGCGGCAACGCCCAGGCTTAGTGCCAGCAGAAGAGCACCCAAGCCAGCGCGTACTGACCTTGTTTTCTGGCTGCACGACTTCATCGACAGACCCTCCCCCACGTACGAGATTGAATAGAATGTGCGCGGTTCTGGCCAAAAGTAACGTTCTCGTCGGCAGCGCCCCAGAGTTGCACGGTTCCGCCAAGTCTACTAGACGGTACAGCGCGGGGTGGCCACAAAAGCATCTGCCGGGGTGGCGGACCCGGCGGTAGGGGCTGTCCGGCGGGGATAGGCTTGACGAATGCACCAGTTCCGCGCCCCGGCTTCCGCACGTCCGCTCCGGCTTCTGGCGGCCGCGGCAGCCGCAGGGCTCGCCCTGAGTGCCTGCGCTCCGGTAGTCGACGTCGCGCCCGCCAAGGACGCGGCGAATGCCGCCTGCGCCCCGATGATGGTGGCCCTGCCGGACGCCATCGGCGAAGCCGGGCTGCGCAAGACCAACAGCCAGGCCACCGCTGCCTGGGGCGAACCGTCCCTTGTGGTGCTGCGCTGCGGCGTGAACGTCCCGGGCCCCACGACGGACCGCTGCGTGAGCGTCAACGGCGTCGACTGGGTCATCAAGGAGGGCAGCCCGGTCTGGACGCTGACCACGTTCGGTCGCGAACCGGCCACCGAGATCCTGATGGACCCGGACAAGATCAGTTCGGCCACCGTGCTGGCCGATCTCGCCGCCGCCGCCGCGAAGGTCCCCGCGACCCGGAACTGCGTGGGCCAGGCGGACCTGCAGAACCTGCCGCCGAGCAAATAGCCCCTAACGCAGGCCGGTCTTGCGGTGCAGCGCCAGGTGGATCAGTTCGTCGATCAGCTCCGCGTAGCCCAGGCCGGAGGCCTTCCACATCTGCGGGTACATGCTCTTGGGCGTGAACCCGGGCATCGTGTTGATCTCGTTGATGATGAGTTCGCCCTCGGGAGTGTAGAAGAAATCGACCCGGCTTAGCCCCTCGGCGCCGACGGCGTCGAACGCGACGGCGGCCAGCTCACGGACCCGGGCGATGGCCTCGTCGGGGAGGTCGGCCGGGCAGCTGAGCGCGGCGGCGTCGTCCTCCACGTATTTGGCGTTAAAGTCGTAGAACTCGTGGCCGCCGCCGGCCACGGAAATCTCCCCCGGCATGGACGTCCGCGGAGCGTCGGTCCCCCGGCCCTCCAGCACGGCGCACTCGATCTCGCGGCCCACAATGCCGGCCTCGATGACCAGCTTCGGATCATGTTCACGGGCCGCCTCGATCGCGGCGTCCAGGTCCAGGAGCGAATCCACCTTGGAGATGCCCATCGAGGAACCAGCCCGGGCCGGCTTGACGAACACCGGGAAGCCGAGCTGGTCCACGCGCTTGCGGACGGTCTCCGGGTCATTGAGCCACTGCCGGTCCGTGACGGCGATGTACGGCCCCACCCGCAGCCCGGCGGACTCAAACACCACCTTCATGAAGTGCTTGTCCATGCCGACGGCGGAGGCCAGCACGCCGGCACCCACGTAACGGGTGTCGGACAGCTCCAGGAAGCCCTGGATGGTGCCGTCCTCGCCGAACGGGCCGTGCAGCAGCGGGAAGACTACGTCCACGGCGCCCAGTTCCTGCGGGACCGCGTTCGGGGAGGCCACGATCAGCTGGTGCTCGCCACCGATTTCGGCCAGCGCCACGGTCTGCGCCGAGGACGCCACCTCGGGCAGCGACGATGCCGAAAGTGACCAGTCGTGGGTGTCGCCGGTGGCCAGCACCCACTGCCCCGTTTTGGCGATCCCGATCGGGATGACCTCGTACTTGGTCTGGTCGATGGCGCCCAGGACGCCGGCCGCTGTCACGCAACTGACGGCGTGTTCGCTGGAGCGGCCGCCGAACAGCACCGCCACGCGGGGCCTTGACTCGCCGGTCCGGCCTGCTGTGGTCACGTTGTCTTCCGCCACGCTCAATAGTCGCCTTCGGGTTTCAGGTTCCGGGACAGCAGCAGCGGCCCCAGTTCGTCGACGGACAGTTTTCCGGCCAGCACCGCGACGACGGCCGCGGTGATGGGCATCTCGACGCCGAGTTTACCGGCAAGTTCGTGGACGGCCTGCGCGGACTTGATGCCCTCGGCCGTCTGCGTCATTTCCGCCGTGACCTGGTCCAGGGTCAGCCCCTTGCCGAGCAGCCGCCCTGCGGTGTGGTTCCGGGACAGCGGGGAGGAACAGGTCGCCACGAGGTCGCCCAGGCCGGCAAGGCCCGCCATCGTCTGGGCCTCGCCGCCGAGGGCGAGCGAAAGTCTTGACGTTTCCGCGAGGCCGCGGGTGATGACCGATGCCTTGGTGTTGTCGCCCATCTGCTTGCCTTCGCAGATGCCGACGGCCAGGGCGATGATGTTCTTCACGATCCCGCCGATTTCGACGCCGACGACGTCCGCGGTGGTGTACGGACGGAAGTACGGGGCGGTGCAGCTGCGCGCAATCCAGCCGGCCGCGGTGGGGTCGGTGCAGGCAACGACGGAAGCGGTGGGCTCTTCGCGGGCGATCTCCATGGCCAAGTTGGGCCCGGAGACCACAGCGACGCGGTTTGCCGGGATGCCCAGCTCTTCGCAGATGACTTCGCTCATCCGCGCGTCGGAATGGAGCTCGAGGCCCTTCATGAGTGAGACGACGAACGCGCCCGGCTCCACCAGGTCCTTCCATTCGCGCAGCTGGGGCCGCAGGGTCTGCGCCGGCACGGCAAGCACCACCAGCTCGGCGCCGGCAAGAACCTCGGCGACGTCTGTGGACGCGGTAATGCTGGGCGGCAGCGGTGTGTCTTTGAGGTACTGCTCGTTGCGGTGCTTGAGGTTGATCTGCTCCACGACTTCGCGGCGGCGGCCCCAGAGTCGGATCTCACGCTCGACGCCGGAAGCGGCGGCGGCGTCGGCGAGGACCTTCGCGAAGGTGGTGCCCCAGGAACCGGCCCCGAGAACGGCCACCCTGGTGGCGGCGTCCGTTCCGCGGATATCCGCCGTCATCTGCCGTCGTCCGCGGGGGTGCCTGTGCCGCCGTCGTCCGCGGAAGTTCCTGAAGATCCGCCAGCGGAACCGCCGGCGGCCCCGCCGCGCTCGATGAAGCGGCCGTGGGGGGACTGTTGGTGTGCCGAGGGGTCCCAGCGCACCAGGGGCGGCTGTCCGCCGCGGAGGGTGGCGAGCAGCTCGGTGATGGCGTCCATGATGACGTTGGTCGCCTCGCCCAGGGTCGCCCCATCCAGCGGCCGTCCCGCGAAGGCGCTGAGGTCCACGGGTTCGCCGACTACCAGGCGCGAGGTCTTTCGCGGGAAGATGTGGAAGCGTTTGGCGTAACGGGGGAAGACCTCGTGGGCTCCCCAGTGGGCGATGGGGACCACCGGGATGCCACTCTCAAGTGCCATCCGGGCGGCGCCGGTGTGGCCCTTCATCGGCCACAGCTCGGGGTCGCGGGTCAGTGTGCCTTCGGGGTAGATGATGATGGCACCGCCCCCGTCCACGACTTCCTTGGCGATCTGCAGCGAGCGGTTCGCCCCCGCCGAGGACCGCTCCACCGGGATCTGCATGGTGTTGCGCAGCACCGTCCCGAGGACCGGAACCTTGAAGAGCCCGGCCTTGGCCAGGAATCGCGGCATCCGCTTCTGGTTGTAGAGCATGTGCGCCACCACCAGCGGGTCGATCTCGGTGCAGTGGTTGGGTGCTGCGATGAAGCCCCCGGCGGGCAGTTTTTCCAGGCCGATCCACTTTTTGGCCATCAGCAAGTTCATGGCGGGCCGGACAATTCCGGCCGCGATGACAAAGGTGATGCGGCTCCTGGCCGTTTCCTTCACTTCGGTCCCCGCTACTTATCTGAGGTGATGTCGAAATCGGCGCCCAGGCCGGCGAGCTTTTCGGTGAAGCGCTCGTAGCCCCGGTTGATGATGTCGATTCCGGTGACCCGAGAAGTTCCGGTGGCGGCCAGGGCCGCGATCAGGTGGCTGAAGCCGCCGCGCAGATCCGGCACGTCGATGTCGGTACCGGTCAGCTGGGTGGGCCCGGAGATCACGGCGGAGTGCAGGAAGTTGCGCTGGCCGAAGCGGCACGGCACGCTGCCGAGGCATTCGCGGTGGACCTGGATGTTGGCGCCCATCCGGAGGAGGGCCTCGGTGAATCCGAAGCGGTTCTCGTAGACGGTCTCGTGGACGATCGATACGCCCTCGGCCTGGGTCAGCGCGACGATCAGCGGCTGCTGCCAGTCGGTCATAAAGCCGGGGTGCACATCCGTTTCGAGGACCAGCGGGTTGAGCTTGCCGCCGCGGTGGTAGAAGCGGATGCCGTCGTCGCCGATGTCCATGCCGCCGCCCACCTTGCGGTAGGTGTTGAGGAAGGTCATCATGTCGCGCTGGGTGGCGCCTTCGACGAAGATGTCGCCGCGGGTGACAAGGGCGGCCGAGGCCCAGGAGGCGGATTCGTTGCGGTCCGAGAGGGCGCGGTGGTTGTAGCCGCCCAGGCTCTGGACGCCTTCGATCCGGATGGTGCGGTCCGTCTGGACGCTGATGATCGCGCCCATCTTCTGCAGCACGGCAATGAGGTCCACGATCTCCGGCTCGGTGGCCGCCCCGGAAAGCTCGGTGATGCCATCGGCGCGGGTGGCGCTCAGCAGGACCTGCTCTGTGGCGCCGACGGACGGGTACGGCAGGGAGATTTTGGCGCCCTTGAGGCCGTGGGGTGCGGAGATGTGAATGCCGCCGGGGCGCTTTTCCACGACGGCGCCGAACTGGCGCAGTACATCCAGGTGGTAGTCGATGGGACGGTCGCCGATCTTACAGCCGCCGAGGTCCGGGATGAAGGCCTCGCCGATCGCATGGATCAAGGGTCCGCACAGCAGGATCGGGATGCGGGAGTCGCCGGCGTGGGCATCGATGGCCGTGTGGGAGGCCGTCTTTGCGTTGCTCGGGTCCAGGGTCAGATCCCCGGTGGCGGGGTCCTTCTCCACAGTGACACCGTGGATCTGGAGCAGGCTGGTGACAACCTCGACGTCCTTGATTTCGGGGACGTTGCGCAGCACGGACGGTTCATTGCCCAGCAGCGCGGCCACCATCGCCTTGGGGACAAGATTCTTGGCCCCCCGCACGGTGACGCGGCCGGTCAGCGGGACGCCTCCGCGGATTGTCAGAACACTACTCATATACCGGTTTCCTCACGACTACTCGCCCCCAAATCCTTACAAAGGCACCTGCTAAGCATAGGAGCTTGCGTTACCGATCTGAAATACGGCGTGCTGACGGCTGGTGTGATCCCCGCCGCCCGCCCCGTCAATCCAAACTGCAACGCGGGGTCACCTACGGCCCATCCCAAGCCGCAGGACGGGCCGTAGGTGACCCCGCGTTGCGGTGGCGGGGCGGGTCCGACGGCGGGTGACCATGCTGATCACGCGCATGCAGACCGCCCAGTATGCCACCCCGGCGGCAAGCGAGGCTGCCACGGCCAGCAGAGGACTGAACGGGGCCAGCAGCGGGTAGACCAGCCAGTGGACCAGGTAAGCGTAGAGGGAGGCGCTGGCCAGCAGTATCGTCACGCGTCGGAGGGCTTTCGGCACGGGAATGCTGGGCAGCCAGATGAGCAGCAGGATTCCGATGAGTAACGTGAATTCACGGTTTGCGTCCTCAAAGAACCCCGGAACGGTCAGGGCCGCGACGGCGGAGACGGCGCAGCGCTGGGCCACGTTCCGGGTCCGTGCAATGGCCCAACCCATCGCGAAGAGCCAAAGCGCCGGCGCCGTGTGCGGCACACCAGGATCGATCACGTCATAGCGTGTCAACAGCCCGGCTCCTGTGAGTGCCAGCGGAAAGAGGAGCGGGAACCGCTTTTCAGCGCGGTCCGCCGAGGGAACCGCGAGCAGGGCAGTCATTCCCACGAGCAGGTAGACAAGTACTTCGACGAACCAGAAGTGCCACTGCGTGGTCACCGTCTCCGGTCCGAGGACGGCGTTCAGGAGCAGGATGTTGGCAGGGCTGTAGTTATCCGTGATCAGATAGGCCACACCGATGAAGGCCACACTGGGCACGACGACTCTGGCCAGGCTGGCCAGCTGCCGCCGAAGGCGCGGGAGCCGCTTCCCGGAAAGCTGGAACCGCGCGAAGTTGTAACCCGCCACCGCCATGAGCACGTGGGCCGCGCCCTGCCACCTGAACAAGCCCACGTGGGTGCTGACGATCAGGATGATGGACACGGCCCTCAACACAATGCCGGTTTCGATCGGAGCGAAGAACCGTCCCAGCCTCCGGACCGGCATTTCCCGCCGGCGAGGTTCCAGGTCGCGGACCGTCGTCACGTGCCAATCCCGCGGGAGATGCCCCAAAACCTGTTCCAGCCTGACGGACGCCGCCACGTAGGACAGGGAGTCCCCGCCGAGCGAGACGAACGTGTCGTCGTCGGCGATGTCAGCGCACTCCAGTGTGTCCGCGAAGATTTTTCGGACATTGTCGGGACCGGCGGCAGTGCCATACCCGGGCGCAGGCTCCGCCGGTTCAGGCCGCGAGAGTGCAAGGACCGCGGGGTAGTCCAGTTTGCCGGTGGCCAGCCTGGGCAGATGTTCGACGGCGTGCACTTCGAGGGCCGCACGCGGCAGCCCGACGCCTTGGGCGAGAACCTTGGCCAGCAGGTGAGGGTCGTGCCCGCCTTCGACGGCGACAACCAGCCCGTCGTCGGTACCGGCGCTGGCCGCGTCCACTCCGAGGTCGGCAAGGAATCTCTCCACCTGCCCGAGGTCAACGCGCAGCCCCACGATCTTGACGAACCTGCTGCGCCGCCCCACCACTTCGAAGACTCCGGCGGGATGCTTCCGGGCGAGGTCACCGGTGCGGAGCTCGCCGATGGTCCGGCCCTTTCCGAGGTCCTCCGGACTCTCTGCGTAGCCGAGCATGACATTTGGGCCGGTGTACACGAGTTCCCCGTGCTCCAGCCCGGGGACCGGGTCGATCCGGAAAGAGCCGCCCGGCACCGCGACGCCGATGGCGCCGGGGACCTCGGCTGCGAGTTCCGGCGGCAGGTAGGCCATCCGGGCGGTGGCCTCCGTCGCGCCATACATAACGAAGAGGTCCCAGCCGCGCCGGCAGCCGAGCTCGGCAAAACGGCGCACCGCGTCGGGGGCGAGCCGGCCCCCGGCCTGGGTCACGTAGCGCAGACCCGGCAGATCCATCTCGGCGAACCCCACCCGCTCCAACAGGTCGAACGTGTACGGGACGGCTGCGAACGACGTCGCACCCGCACGGCGGAACAGGTCCCAGAAACAGGGATCAACAACCGACAGGCCGGTGAGCACCAGCCCTGCCCCGCGGAGCAGGTGACTGTTGATCACGGAAAGCCCGTAACAGTAGGACATCGGCAGGGTGGTGGCCGCGGTGTCGTCCGTGCCTATCCTCAGGTACTGGGCAATGGACTCCGCGTTGGACTGCAGGTTGGCATGCGAGAGGCGCACAAGCTTGGGAGAGCCGGTGGAGCCGGACGTGCTGAGCAGCAGGGCGAGGTCAGGGTGCAGCGCGTGCCGTGTGCCGGGCCTGCGCTCCTCCAGGACGGTCTGACCGTTCACGGACCGTACAAGGACGTCAGGATCGTAGGCCGTTACCAGGGACTCCAAGGCTGCCGGTTTGTCTTCCGGCAGCAGGATCAGCGGGTGCCCGGCTGCCAAGGCCGCCAGGTAGGCGACCAGGGAGTCGACGTCGTTGGCGGCGGTCAGCGCCACGAGACGCCTCCCGGTGCCGAGGCGGAGGGCGAAGGCATCAACGCGATCCGCCAGCTCCCGGTAGGACAGACTGAGGCTCTCGGTGAGAATTGCGGGCCTGTCCCCGTAGCTCGCAAGTTCCGCGGCAAAGGAGACCTGCGCTAAATGAAGGTCCGTGGTCACTCGACCGATGTTATTAGACAAGCCTTACCTAAACAAAATTAGGCTACAGAATGCTTGCGTAATCATTCTGGGTGGGTCTCCTCCCGAACCAGAAGTTTTTGGTGAGTAACCTCCCGAAGAAGAAGGGGTCCCGCCGTCGTCCCGGCTGCAAAGGCTCTGGACGCCTTCGATCCGGATGGTGCGGTCCGTCTGGACGCTGATGATCGCGCCCATCTTCTGCAGCACGGCAATGAGGTCCACGATCTCCGGCTCGGTGGCCGCACCGGAAAGTTCGGTGATGCCATCGGCGCGGGTGGCGCTCAGCAGGACCTGCTCGGTGGCGCCGACGGACGGGTACGGCAGGGAGATTTTGGCGCCCTTGAGGCCGTGGGGTGCGGAGATGTGAATGCCGCCGGGGCGCTTTTCCACGACGGCGCCGAACTGGCGCAGTACATCCAGGTGGTAGTCGATGGGGCGGTCGCCGATCTTGCAGCCGCCGAGGTCCGGGATGAAGGCCTCGCCGATCGCATGGATCAAGGGTCCACACAGCAGGATCGGGATGCGGGAGTCGCCGGCATGTGCATCGATGGCCGTGTGGGAGGCCGTCTTCGCGTTGCTCGGGTCCAGGGTCAGATCCCCGGTGACGGAGTCCTTCTCCACAGTGACACCGTGGATCTGGAGCAGGCTGGTGACAACCTCGACGTCCTTGATTTCGGGGACGTTGCGCAGCACGGACGGTTCATTGCCCAGCAGCGCGGCCACCATCGCTTTGGGGACAAGATTCTTGGCCCCCCGCACGGTGACACGGCCGGTCAGCGGGACGCCTCCGCGGATTGTCAGAACACTACTCGTATACCGGTTTCCTCACGACTACTCGCCCCCAAATCCTTGCAAAGGCACCTGCTAAGCATAGGAGCTTGCGTTACCGATCTGAAATACGGGGCACTCTAGGCCGGGCATACGCGGCGGGCTCAGCCAATGACCGGGGCCCTCGCGGCTTCCCTGACCTGAGCCGCTATCCATTGCCGGGCAGGCTCGCCCAAGTGGTAAGGAGCAACGCCCCAGCGGTGCTGGATCGAGGAATAGGCCAGCTCTTTAGGCATGTCGAGGACCCTGAAACCAAGGCTTCTGATGTGGGCGCAGCATTCACCCAGATAGGCGTTCAATTCAGCTGTCTCCAAGCCTCGGAACCGGTCGACCGGCTCGCCCGCGTCGGTCAGCTCTGCCCAGGGGGTGTTCAGCACGATTGTCTTCTCACGCAGGCCGAGCTCCGTCACAGCGCTGAACAGCCGAGTGGCCGCATTTTCCCAAAGAGTCCAGTGCCGCTCTGAAAGGACATTGATTTGACGCATTCGGCCCTGCACACCGTCCAGCCTCCCGGAACTGACCAGCTCCTGGGAACGCGTCACATAGTTGCCGTCCGGCAGCTGGATCACGCCGAGGCGCTCGTCCGTCAGGTCTATCAGCAGGACATCAATTTCGGCGGCATGCCTGCGCACGAGCTTAAGCATGTTTGACCTGATATCACCGGCGAGCGACCGGTTCTGGAAGGCCGAAGTCAACTCAGCGCCCTCGAGCAGCGTTGTCGGCTTGGAAATGGCACTAATCATGGATTGGCGGGCAACGTAGCTCAGAAGTTTGAAAGCTGAACCAAGGAGGGGAAAGGCATCCCTGGAGACGCAGCTGCCGTAGATCATGAGGTTCTTGTGCATTGTATGAACCTTAACAGAAGCAGTTCCATTTCCCGCCCCCGCAGCCAAGCGCTGGTAATGTCGGCCTCTGGCTTACTGAATACCCTGGGGGAACCTTGAAGTCGTCTTCGCTTTCGCGTAAAACGCTGCGTGGGCTCTTGACCTGCCTTCTCGCTGCCTGCATCACGGCCGGAACAACAGGAGCCAAGAACCACCACTGGAACGCTTCTGCGATGCCCCCGACCCTGTCACCGGGGAGGAGCAGTGCTGGTGGGGCCCGACTTGGGAGCTGAATGACGCCCCTTATCACTACCTTCCCAGATAACCGGCACCATGACAGTCGGATCCACACTCAGCGCCGTCGCGCCCCCGAATGACCTGCGCTGGACGCTCATCACGTACCAATGGCTGCGCAACGGCACGCCTGTCGCGGGGGCCACCTCTGCCACATACCAGCTCACGGATGCCGACATCGGCATGACGATCGGCCTCACGTCCCACGGCGAGGCAGACTTCTACCAGAATGCCAGCGAAACGTTTATGGCCGAAACTCCGGTCAAGGGATACTCTCTGGCTCCAGGCGCTCCCGTGGTGTCCGGTACGGGCCGGGTCGGGTCGGTCCTAACAGTGGCTCCCGGTACTTGGACAAGGGGCACATCGCACTCCTACCGTTGGCTCCGCAACGGCGACGTTATAGCCGGTACCTCCGCGAGCTCCTACAGGCTCACCGAACCGGACCGCGGCCAGCGGATCGCTGTTCGGGTCACAGGAAGCAAGCCCCTGTTCACCTCGTTGACCAAGACAGTTCTGGGTGCCAGATCCGTTGCCCCGTCGTCCGCCAATGTGCACAACCGGACCCTGCCTGCGCTCACCAGCGCTCCGGTCGTTGGTACGGTCCTCCAAGCCACCCCTGGGACATGGTCGCAGCCGGTCCTTAGCTACCGGTATAAGTGGCTACGCGACCGCTCGATTCCGATTTCCGGCGCCACCGGCTCCAGCTACACGGTGACGGCTGCGGATGCGGCTTTCCGCAGCCTGACCGTAAAGGTCTGCGCCGCGAAACGCGGCTGGACTACCGGAACGGGGCTGTCAGCTCCAGTAGGCAGGATGCTGCCCGCCCGCTGGTGACGCCGTCTGGCCGCTGGGTCTCCAGCCTCGGTCACTCTAGCCTCGGCCTTTCATGAGGGTGCGCCGCCAGCCGCGTGTTTAAACGACGAAAAGTGCTCCTGAGCTGGGAAAATGTTGTTACCACACAGCATTTTTTACACAGTTCAAGGAGCACCTTTCTGGTGAACAATATTACCGGCATGTACCCGTCTGTCCGTGTTGATTCCGCCGGGAACGGCGTGGTGTCCCAGGCAGGTGGCCTGTTGCTGGCCCGGACGGTGCGTGTCTCCGGCCTCGGTGCCGGGCTCTCAAAGGCATTGGAGCCGTGGCGCAAGCCCTTCGCCCGCCATGATCCGGCTAAGATCCTCACCGATATCATGCTCTCGCTCGCGACCGGTGGTGACTGTGTCTCCGATATTGACCGGCTTCGCGCCCAGCCGGAGGTGTATGGACCGGTGGCTTCGGATCCGACGATCAGCCGCTTGATCAAGTCGCTCTCCGCGGCCAAACCAGCGAAGGCTTTGGCGGCAATCAACGCCGCCAGAGCAGCTGCCCGGGCGCATGTCTGGGCTGCTGCCGGAGACGATTCGCCCTTGCATGGCATCAGCGCAGAGAAGCCGCTGGTGATCGATTTGGACGCCACCCTCATCGCCTCCCACTCTGAGAAGGAAGAAGCCAGACCTACGTGGAAGAAAGGCTACGGCTTCCATCCGTTGGCCGCGTTCCTTGACCACGGCGCCGAAGGAACCGGAGAGCCCCTCTCCGTGCTGCTTCGCCCGGGCAACGCCGGATCCAACACCGCCGCCGACCACATCCAGGTCGTCAAAGACGCCCTCAAACAGCTGCCCACCGGTTACCGTTCAGGCCGGAGAATCATGATCCGCACCGACTCCGCCGGCGGCACGCACGGCTTCCTGACCTGGCTCACCGCCGGGCGCCGGAACCTGGGCTACACGGTCGGGTTCCCCATCCACGGCGCCATCGAAGCGGCCCTGCCACGGATCCCGAAGAACGCCTGGACCCGCGCCTACAACAGCGACGGCGCCGAACGTGACGGGGCCTGGGTCGCCGACATCACCGGAATGCTGGATCTCTCCTCCTGGCCGGCAGGGATGCGGGTGATCGTGCGGAAGGAAGAACCACACCCCGGCGCGCAGCTGCGCATCACCGACATCGACGGGATGCGCTACACCGCCTTCGCCACGAACCAGGCCACCGGCCAGCTCGCGGACCTTGAAGTCCGACACCGTCTTCGGGCACGGTGTGAGGACAGGATCCGCAACGCCAAGGACACCGGCCTGGCGAACCTTCCCCTGCACTCCTTCGCGGCGAACACGCTGTGGTGTCACCTGGTCATGCTCGCGGCCGAGCTCATGGCCTGGACCCAGATGCTCGCCTTCGCCGGCACCGCGGCCCGGCGGTGGGAACCGAAGAAACTCCGGACCAGGATCTTTGAAATCGCCGCCAAAATCAGCAGGCATGCCCGCAGGATCACCGTCCATCTTGCCGCCAAAGCACCCGAAACCGGGCTGCTGATCAAAGGACTGAACCGTCTCGCCGCGCTCAGCCCGCCATAACCATCAGGCCAACCAATCAACCCCGGAACAGGGAAGCAAGCCCCGCAGCACGTGACGGACGTGGAACCGTAACCGAACCGCCGCCACCGGTCAGCGGCCAAATTGTCATACCCGCCTGCCAAAATCAGACACGTCAGGCAGCCAGTAAGCCCCGACCCTGCCGGAACCCCGCCTCATGAAAGATCGAGGCTAGCTGCTGGCCAACTTGTGACTCTTTATCGGGAAGGCATAGCTCAGGGCACTCCCCACCGAAGCTGGGGCCACGTCGAAATAGCGGATCTGCCCGGCTCCGTCTATTCCAGCTATCCCGTTGTAGCCTTCTTTGTGTCCGGTAATTGGGCTGAAGGCAGTCATCCACGTGTGGGCGCCAGAACTCAACCGGGTCGGCGACGTGGACACTTTCCCGCCGGCCACCCGGGCATACCGGTAGAGCGACCCGCCCTGATTGGTGATGAGGGCGGCAGCTGTCGACCGCGACGGAACTAGCATGACGAATCCTCGATTTCCCCACCCTGAACCGATCGTGGAGGCTTGACCGAGCAACCCCGTGCTGAGTACTGGCCACGATTGGAGCGCCCCGCTGACTTTGTCCGCTGAGATCACGGTGAGCACCCCTCCCCACATTCCAACGGAGAGCGTCTTGGTGTTCCAAACGCTGTTGCCCACGATTGTCGCTGGCTGAAATCCACCGGTGGCCGTGCCTCGGTGCAACTGCAGAGTGCCGTCAGTGCGGTTGGTTAGCACATCGAATATTCCGTCGCCGTTCCAGTCGACGACGTGGCAGGATCGGACACCGACAGCAAACGCGGAATTTGCGCGAAAGGGTTTTCCGTACTTGCCGGACCCGAGGGAGCGTGCAATGTACAGCCAACCGTCAGGTCCCACCGTGACCAAGTCGGCGGCGGAACGGATGGATGCCTTCCGCGTGGCGTCAATCTCGACGATGTTTGTTCCGGCTTCGGCGAAGTAGAGCCGCCCCCTGCTGCTCACCACCATGCTGGAATAGCTACCCTGCAGAATTTCATGGCGGCTTCTGCTGTAAGGGTCCAAGACAGTCACCGTTCCTCCGCAAAGATGGACTATGCAGTTCGTTCGTGGCATCAGGGAGATACTGCTTGTTCTGTAACCCGGCTTGGCCGTGCGGTCCAGAAGCCTGAAACTGGCGACCAGGCTCCCGCTGGCCTTATTCAGCCGGACCACACCGTTGTTTGTGCTCACGTACAGCACGCCCCGTAACAGAAGCGGACTGTTAATTTCGACTTCCCCCGCCACCGGTCGCGTCCAGACGATCCGGTTCCTCCGTACGTCGAAGGCAAAGACGTGGGCAGGTTTCGTGTCGTCTACGGACCCGTACCCGCCTTTGATGCCGGTCGTACCGTAGACAAAGTCGCCTTCACCGATAAGGCCAAGCACGGACTGTCCGGGAATTGGGCTGGGGACCACAACAATGTCCGCGTCGTTTTCCGGGTTGATAATCGCAAGTGATCCCCCGGTCCGGCCAGCAATTGGCACGGTGCCGGCTATGACCCGACCCCCAGCGGCCGCCCAGGCAACAGGACGGTCCTGGGAGTAGGCGTCGGCTAGTTTAACCAGCCTTCTTACGCTGCGGGTAGTTGGGTTGAAGCGGAACAATCCCCCACCGGTGTAGGACCCGACGAAAATAGAGTTTTCGTCGTATTGGAACATGCCCTCGATCTGCTCGATTCCCGTCTGCGTGCCAGAGCGCCACGCTTCGCGGGTTGTCACATCAACAGATCCAATCCCATCCCCCAGATATCCGCCGAAGTACAACAAGGCGCCGTTCAACGAGGCGAGGAGGGTCTGAACCTTAAAGGCCCCAACAGCGAAGTCCATCAGTACACTACGGATGACCTTCAGTTCCGAAACGGACACTCGGACCCATTCGTAACGGCCATCCTCGCCACAGAGAATGTTGACCATAGTGCCCGCGGCGTCGATCTCGACAAGCATCGATCGCGCCGTGTCGGGAACCAGGCAGATGAATTCGGCGGACAGGGTCCTTGAATCGATCCGCATGAGTTTGTGGAGCCCAACGGTGTTCCACACGGCATAGATATCGTTGCTGCCGGGCAAGGACGCTGTCACTCGGCCGGAAGGCATCCAGGTCCAGGGGACCTGCATCCAGCGCGCAGCGTCAGTGTCATAAGCCCCAAACTTTACGCCGCCGTCGGGACCGTCGTAGTAAACGAAAAGTGTGCCGCGGTGAGCGACGATTCGGCGAACAAATCCCACAGCAGCGGCCGCTGGCAGCGCAATCTCCCGGAGCGACGCAGGATTGTCCGTGTGCCACGTCACGATGCGCGGGTGATCAGTCCCAGTGCCTGCGTAGACATTGTCATTGCTGTCTATGGCCAGACTCCGCACATATTGTGCCCCTTGGTGGAGAGAAGCCGTATGAACGACGGAGCCAGTAGTCGGGTCAAATCTCGTGGCAGTTCCTGTGGGATAGTTTCCGCTCCAGATCCTTCCCTTCGAATCCGTTGCGGGGCTATACGAAGCGTTGGTCGTTCCCGGAGAGGCTGTGTAGCCGGTCGTAACGACACCAGTCAAACTAACTCTCTTGATCTCCGCGGAAGCCCCAAACGCCAGGATTGTGTTCCCGAAGGGCTCATAGACGACGCTCCCTGCCCCGCCACCCAATCCCGGGAAGGGGACCGAGGTCGCGTCCCGCCGCCCCGTCGCCGCATCTAGTACTTGGACCTGATCGGAGAGACCGGCAGAACCCGCGGCGATCTTGAGCACGCCAGATTGTGTTCGGAAGAAAAGTGCGTTGGGATCCGGGAGACTGGCGAAAACGTTGCGGTAGCGCCGGAGCAGCGCCGCGGGCTCAGACCCAACCACAGTGAGGTCGGTCTCGATGTCTTTGAGCAGGTCGAGGGAACTCGCAGGAACTTGGGCCGTCGCCGGAGCCGCGCCCGTGCCCGCGCTGAGAGCAGATCCCGCTCCGAGAGCGACGGCAAAAGAGAGAACGGTCCTACGCCTGACTTCCACTGAGGGTTCCTTCATAGTTGCCTTCTCCCACTGGTTGGACCTACAGCATTCATCCGGCTGCCAGGGGTCCCTCAGGACCCGACAATACTGACACCACCTCAATAGTGTGACACAAGTGTCAAATAGCCGCCGAAGGCAATTATTTCCGTTCAGTCAATTACATCTTGTATCCAGATTCGCTCCGCGCAATCCGACAGGGTGATGCCATTCGCAGCTACCCCCGTGCGTACCACAATAACGCCGCATAGAGGTCGCGGGCTGTGCGATAGTAGGCGCGATGTGAAGGCTCGCGGTCGATCAGCAGGGACACTGCGCGTCGGTTGAAAACTGACGCGAACTCGCCACTCGGCAATCCGGTAATGATCTCCTTGAGGCCGTCGCGAATGGCTGGGAACTGGGTTATGAGCCGGGGGGGCATGCGGAGCTTATTGGCCCTCTCGATGTCCGAACGGCTTGGGCGAACACCCTCCACATTGTTCGCATTGTCCGGGCGCATTCTTTCCGCACCGTCAAATGCTGGGCTCCCTGAGCGCTTGAAAGGCCTTCCGTCCGGAGTTCCACGGAGATCGCTATAGGCTCCCGTGAATCTGTCAGTATCGAAGGGCAACAAGGACAGACCCGGATACATTCTTTCAATAAGGTCCATGCCGATGACGTTGGCTTGACGCATTGTGCCATCCACGCGCAAACCGAGTGATGCGCCGGCCAAGGAGTAGAGCGGATCAAATCGAGCAGCAAACGGTGACAGCGACCTTGAAATCTCACCCACGTAATAACGGTTTCGTCGGTTCATGTAAACAAAATCCAAGCGGGCATCCTCACGCACACCACTAGTCGCAGCTGATTCGATAATTGTGGCAAGGCGAGCCTGCGCCTTATGTGAGAACCCGTCCGAGAGAAGCCGCCGGTCCGCTTCGACTCCGAACGCTAGACGACCGAACATGCGCTCGGCGGCGTCCTGCATACTACCGGTATGAGCTGTCCCTTTGTTATAGAACGAGCGAAACAGCTCACCGTATCCACCGCTGGCTACGGCTGTCGCGGTCGGTGCATTACCTGCGTGGACAACACCAGAAATTATTCCTGACGTGTGTTGGAACGGCCAAAGCAACTGATCATCCAGTGTGACCGGAACGGTCTTTGATTCCAATCCACCATGATTGGTCATTGTTAGACCGAACTCGACGGCGAGATTCTGGGCCACGATTTTGTCGGGCTCGGTTGGCCCTCCCGAGCAATAGAAAGCGAATTCAGCTTCTTTACTGCTTGACAAAATAGAAGCCAAAACCAAACGGGAATCGACGCCACCGGTTAGATGGGCGACTTTTCGACTGTGGTTTGATTCGGCGAAAGCCTTGACGTTTGCTGTAATTTCCCCTTGGGTGGCCTGAAGGGAGTCATCATACGATAATGTTGAATTATAGAAGTCGCGTTTCCGTGGATACTCATGAATTGCAACTCCGGCCGGCGAAACCTCGATATAGGAGAATTGGGAAAGCGCAAAGACATCTTCGTAACTGGAGTCGACCAGTCCGCCGCTTCCCGTAGCCACATAGGCTGCGACATACTCCAAAGATTTTTGCGGTCCCGCACCGATTTGTTCCAAAAAGGAAACTAGGGCCGCCAAGTCGGAGGAGATAGCATACCCCTCCGCACCCTTCCACAAAAATACTAAGCCCCCGCCAAGCGGATCGGGGAGAACGCTCAGGCGTTGCGCCTCGAGTTCGAGAACGTAAAGCGTAAGCGAGCCCCTGATGTCCTGGCCCAGCTCCTCGAGGGTAGTTTTATCGTTCCGCTCTACGACGTCTGCGGCGGCCTCAGCATCATCGATAAGGCGACCTCGCAGTACTCCCGCACCATGTGCCGCCACGACGGCGCGGTGTGAGGTCCCAGGCCCGATTTTGGCGCCTACGAGGTAGCTATTGGGAAAGACCTCGCATCCCTCCGTAATCGCCCGGCGCACCGTCGAGTGGAAAATAACTGGGGCTGACTGCAAGAGCTGTCTCGATTCAGGTTCGGGGCGGGACAATCAAACATAACCCAGTACTGAAGTCGTTTTTGCGACCGCCGACAGAGCTCCGACCCAGAGAAACAGGGCACGGTATCCAGCAGCCCTCGTGCCTCGGCAGGATCCTTCTCCTTAGGACAGCCTGGCCGGCAGGGTCTTTGGCATGAACGCAGGCCGGGTGGCCTCGAAGGCGGTGATTTCTTCCTCGTGCTTGAGGGTCAGGCCGATGTCATCCAGGCCCTCCAGCAGGCGCCAGCGGGTGTAGTCGTCGATCTCGAACGGCGCCACGAGGTTGCCGCACTGGACCGTCTTGGAGACGAGGTCCACCGTGACCGCGGTGCCGGGGGCGTTTTCCAGTTCCTTCCAGATGAGTTCGATGTCATCCTGGGCCAGTTCGGCGGCCAGCAGGCCCTGCTTGCCTGAGTTGCCGCGGAAGATGTCGGCGAAGCGGGAGGACAGCACGGTCTTGAAACCGTAATCCTTGAGGGCCCAGACGGCGTGTTCCCGGGAGGAGCCGGTGCCGAAGTCCGGGCCGGCCACCAGCACGGAGCCGGCGTTGAAGGGTTCCTGGTTCAGGATAAACGCCGGATCCTTGCGCCAGCCCGCGAAGAGCGCGTCCTCGAAACCCGTGCGCGTGATGCGCTTGAGGTAGACGGCCGGGATGATCTGGTCCGTGTCGACGTTGCTCTGGCGCAGCGGGACACCGATGCCGGTGTGGGTGGTGAACTTTTCCATGGCGGGATCCTCTTAGGCGGCGTCGGTGCGGATGGCGGCGGACTCCGGAGCGGGGTCCAGGTCCGAGGGCGAGCTCAGGGTGCCGCGCACCGCCGTCGCCGCGGCCACCACCGGGGAGACCAGGTGGGTGCGGCCGCCCTTGCCCTGGCGGCCCTCGAAGTTGCGGTTGGAGGTGGAGGCGCAGCGCTCCCCCGGTTCCAGCTGGTCCGGGTTCATGCCCAGGCACATGGAGCAGCCGGCAAAACGCCACTCGGCCCCGAAGTCCGTGAAGACCCGGTCCAGCCCCTCGGCCTCGGCCTCAAGGCGGACCCGGGCGGAACCGGGCACCACGAGCATCCGGATGTCAGGGTCCTTGGTCCGGCCCCGGATGATGTCGGCGGCGGCGCGGAGGTCCTCCATCCGGGAGTTGGTGCAGGACCCCAGGAAGACCGTGTCCACCCGGATGTCCTTCATCGGGGTGCCGGCTTCCAGCCCCATGTACTGCAGGGCCCGTTCCGCCGCGGCCTTGGCGTTTTCGTCGCCGAAGTCCCCGGGCGAGGGCACCGTCGCGGAGAGGGACACACCCTGGCCGGGGTTGGTCCCCCACGTCACAAACGGTTCCAGGGTGTCGGCGTCGAGGTCCACCTCGACGTCGAACGCCGCGTCGTCGTCGGTGCGCAGCGTGGTCCAGTATTCGACGGCGGCGTCCCAGTCCGCACCCTGCGGCGCGTGCGGGCGGCCGAACATGTAGTCGTACGTGGTCTGGTCCGGGGCGACGAGTCCGGCGCGGGCGCCGGCTTCGATGGACATGTTGCAGATGGTCATCCGGGCTTCCATGGACAGCGCCCGGATCGCGGAGCCGCGGTATTCGAGCACGAAGCCCTGGCCTCCGCCGGTGCCGATCTTAGCGATGACGGCCAGGATGATGTCCTTGGCGGACACACCGGGCCGCAGGGTGCCCTCGACGTTGATGGCCATGGTCTTGAACGGCTTCAGCGACAGCGTCTGGGTGGCCATGACGTGCTCCACCTCGGAGGTGCCGATGCCCATCGCGAGTGCGCCGAAGGCTCCGTGCGTGGAGGTATGCGAGTCGCCGCAGACCACGGTCATGCCGGGCTGGGTGAGACCGAGCTGCGGGCCCACCACGTGCACAATTCCCTGTTCGGCATCACCGAGGGAGTGCAGCCGGACGCCGAATTCCTGGCAGTTGTTGCGCAGGGTCTGGATCTGGGTGCGGCTGGTCAGATCCGCGATTGGCTTGTCGATGTCCAGCGTGGGAGTGTTGTGGTCCTCGGTGGCGATGGTGAGGTCCGGCCGGCGCAGCCTGCGGCCCGCGAGGCGCAGGCCTTCAAACGCCTGCGGGGACGTCACCTCATGCACCAGGTGGAGGTCGATGAAGAGCATGTCCGGTTGGGCGTTGGCTCCTTCGCCGTCGCCCTTGCGCACCACGTGTGCGTCCCAGACTTTCTCGGCCAGTGTCTGTGCCACGGCCTTCTCCCTTCACTGCGGTGTTGATTCCTGCCGGCTGGTTATCTCCACTGAATCAGCACTCCCGCGTAATGCGCCAGCGAGTGGACTTGCATCTCAGATAATGAGACGGCAATATCATTACATGGACAGTTCTAGTGGAGTCGGCGTCATCGATAAAGCGGCCCATGTGCTTGACGCACTTGAGGCCGGCCCTACCACCCTGGCGCAGCTTGTTGCGGCCACGGGACTGGCGCGGCCCACCGTGCACCGGCTGGCGCTGGCGCTGGTCCATCACCGGCTGGTCAGCCGCGACATCCAGGGCCGCTTTGTGCTCGGCAGCCGTCTTGTGGAGCTGGCCTCCGCCGCCGGCGAGGACCGCCTGATTGCCTCGGCGGGGCCCGTCCTTGTCCAGCTGCGCGACGCCACCGGCGAGAGCGCCCAGATTTTCCGCCGGCAGGGTGAGTGGCGCGTCTGCGTCGCCTCCGCCGAACGGCCCATTGGCCTCCGCGACACCATTCCCGTGGGTACCCAGCTGTCCATGAAGGCCGGATCCGCCGCTCAGGTGCTGCTCGCCTGGGAGGACCATGACCGTCTGCTGGAAGGCCTGCACGCCGCCCGCTTCACGCCCACCGTGCTGGCCGGAGTACGACGCCGGGGCTGGGGACAGAGCCTCGGCGAACGCGAGCCCGGGGTCGCCTCCGTGTCGGCCCCCGTCCGCGGTCCGTCCGGCCGGGTGATCGCCGCGGTGTCCATCTCCGGCCCGATCGAACGCCTGACCCGCCAGCCCGGCCGGCTGCACGCCGAAGTGGTCTGCAACGCGGCCCGTGTCCTGACTGAGGCGCTGCGCAAGACCAGCGACTGACCTGCCGCCCCATCCTGACGGCCTGTGTCCCGCTGGTCCTCCCGACGCATCGGAACCTCCGGAGTGCAGTGATAGTGTTCTCACTTTGCAAGCGGCGCCTTTTGGAAGTGGATATGGCTACAACAGACAAGCTCGGCCAGCCTGGGGTGGAGATCGTCAATTCGTATGAATTGCGGGTCACGGTGGCGTCCGGCCCTTTTTACACGGCGCTACACTTGCTTAACGGCCGTGAGACCGTGGAAAAGACGCCATATAGCCGTGGCAAGACGTTCAGTTTCTTCATTCGTGAACCGGGAAACTATCGAGTCAAGACTTTCACCCGCGTGCCGGGAGCCGAAGTGAGTACTTCCGTCACGGACTCGGTGCGTGTCGACGGTCTGCGCGACATTGGTGTACCGAAGGACCCGTGGCCAATCGTGCTGGCGGGAATCAATCGCACCACTGCGGCCGCACTGCACACGGTGAATGACCGTCGGGAAATTGCAGGAATCCTGGATCCGACGGGGCAGCTTGTGGGCAGTAAATTCTTCGGAGCGCCCGTCATCGGGTGGGACGATGTTGCCCCAGGCTGCGCTCTCTGGGTGCCCAAAGGCCTAACAATCGACGCCGGAGCCGCTGAATTTGAGGCTTTCGAACTCGAAACGGGGGCGCGGGATGTGCTTTCTGCGGAGCTCTTCAGAATGGGCGTCATGGACGTCTACAGGAAATCCTGCATGTTGTACGAATTGGATCTCACCAGGGGCGCCACCTATCTTCAGAACTTCATCTTTCACCACTTCAGCTGCCGTCTCCCCTACAAAGTTCAGCTGGGGGAAGGAACACGACTTGGGTACAACGGCCTTGGCACAGTGTTTCACCCTGAATCGATAGTGGGCAGAAATTGCCTGATCTCCCAAAACGTCACGCTGGGGTCCCGCGGCAAGACCGACGACATGCCGAACTTGGGCGATAACGTCTACGTTGGTCCCGGTGCCAAATGTCTGGGTGGAAAGATCGGCAGCAACGTGGTCGTGGGTGCCAACGCTGTCGTCCTTAACTCGGTTCCGGACAATTGCGTGGTAGCTGGGGTGCCCGCGAAGATTATCTCAAGGGATATGGGCAGCTACGCGAGTTACACCGGGGAGCCCGTCTGAAACACCAACGAATCGGGCGGGTCATTAGAAATCCGGAGCCAGGTTGTCCAGTTGAAGATTCAGCCGCAAGAATTGACACATGAAGAGCTATGCAGTGTTCCTGCGCGGGGTTAACGTCGGCGGCATCACCATCAAGATGGCCGAACTGAAGGAAGCCCTGAAGTCCCGGCCGTTTTCGGGAGTCAAGACGCTCCTGGCCAGCGGAAACGTCGTGCTCTCGAGCGGGCTGCCCGCTGCTGGCGTCGAGAAGGAATTCGAGTCGTGCCTCCGGGAGGCCTTCGGTTATGAGGCCTGGGTCGTGGTTCTGGCGGCGGAGCGGGTGGGCGAACTGGTAGCGGCCTGTCCCTATTCCCCGGACGACACCTCCACCCACACCTACATCACACTCGGCTCGGATTCCGATGTGCTAGCCGAGCTATACGATGCCGGCAGCGCCATGGAAGGGGCTGGGCTGATCAGACTGGGGTCCGAGGCTCTGACATGGATTGCTCCCGCCGGCGGCACACTGGACAGTCCCTTCAGCAAGCTGTCCTCGAAGCCCAGATACAAGGCCTACACCACCACCCGCAATCTGCGTACCATGGTCAAGGTCCGCGACGCCGCGGCGACACTGTAGGTCGACCCAAACCGTTGTCCCGGCTCACTACCCGCTGGCGAACCTGTTTGACTTCATCATAAAGGCGTAGCTGATGGGTTTTCCCACCGCGCTGGACGCGACGTCGGTATATCTGACCGCGCCCACGGAATCGATTCCCGCAATGCCGTTATAGCCTGCTTTGTGCCCCACTACGGGAGAGAATGCAGTCATTCCCGAGTAACCACCAACGCTCAAACGTACGGGCGCCGTCGAAATCTTTCCTCCCGCCCCCTTCGCATACCGGTAGAGGGAACCATTGTCATTGACTATCAGGGCGGATGCCAACGTCCTTGACGGCACAAGCATCACCATTTGCTTACCTCTCCACCCTGAGCCGATTGTCGCCGGCTGACCGACTGCCCCCGATGCTAGGACTGGCCACGCAAGCAGTTGCCCGCTGCTGTTGTCCGCTGAGACGATGGTTAGTTCCGCCCCCCAAATGCCTACCGCCAGCTGTCGGTTTTGCCAGCCGCTCGACGCTAACCTGACGGGGGCGGCGAAGCCACCTTCAACTAGGCCTCGGTGAAGTTGAAGCGTCCCGTCACCTTTACTGGTCAGCACATCAAGAACGCCGTCTCCGTTCCAGTCCACCACATGACAGGAGCGGACAAGGGAACCGAATCCTGAGGCGGCACGGAAAGGCTGTGCATATTTCCCGTTCCCGAGTGACCGCGCAACATACAGCCAGCCGTCGGCTCCAACAGTGACGAGATCGGCGGTGGAACGGACGGTTGCCCTCTGAACTGCATCAATCTCGACGACGTTAGTGCCGTCCTCCGCGAAATAGAGCCTGCCCTCACCGGTCGCAACCATATCCGAGTAGTTGCCCCGGAGTATTTCCTTTCGGGTCCGCGACTCCATGTCCAGAACGGTTGCCGTCCCACCGCTGAGGTGCACGATGGAGTTGTGTTGCGGAAGATACGTGATCTCACTCGTCTTGTATCCAGGGTCGGAGCTCCGGTTGAGGAGTTTGAAAGTGAAGACCAGACTTCCGCTCGCCTTGTTGAGCCTAATGACGCCGTTGTTGGTGCTCACGTACAATATGCCGCGAACCAGGAGGGGGCTGTTTATCTCAGTTTCCCCCGGCAGGGGTTGCTTCCAGACCAGCCGATTCTCCCTGACATTCCAAGCAAACACGTGTGCTGGTTTGGTGTCGTCCACTGAACCATAACCGCCCTTGATCCCGGTGGTTCCGTAGACGATGTCGCCCTCCCCGGCAAGGCCGAGGACGGATTGACCCGGAATGGGACCGCTGATCACTTTGATATCTGCATTGTTCAGGGGATTGATTATTTCCAGAGCGCCCGTGTTATGTCCGTACTCGGCGACGGTGCCCGCGACCACTCTGCCTCCGGCTTGGGTCCAGGCAAACGGACGAGACTGCAGATACCCATCGCGGAGTTCGATGAGTTTTGTGACGCTCTTGGTCTGCGGATTGAACCGGAACAGGCGGCCCGCCGTATAAGACCCCACGTAAATAGTGGATTCGTCGTACTGGTACATCCCCTCGATCTGAGCGATTCCGGTGTCAGTAGCGGACCGCCAGGTTTCCCGAGTGACCAGATCCACTGATCCGATCCCGTCGCCCATGTAGCCGCCAAGATACATAGTGGTTCCGGACGCGGTCGCGGTTAGAGCCTGCACTCGAAGCGGGGTGTCGGCCAGACCAAAGTTGACCGACTGGATGATCTTCTTCTCCGCAACTGGGATCCGGACGTATTGATGAAGCTGTCCCATTCCGCACAGGACGTTTATTTGTAATTCTCCATTCGAGGTTTCGATGTTCAGGGCATGCGGTGCGCCTGGAACGGTGCATACCACCTCGGCCACCAGGGTTTTCGAGTCGATTCGTATCAATTCGAAGACGCCGGCTGTGTTCCGGATGGCATAGATATCGCCTCCATTGGGCAACGCCGCGGATGCGCGCATAGAGGGAGACCAAGTCCACGGCAAGGTCTTCCATGTCTCGGCTTCCAGGTCGTATACCCTGAACACTTCATTGCTTCCTTCAGCTTCGTAGTACACGAAGAGAAGGCCTGAGTGGGCTGCCATGGCATATACAAACCCCTCCGCAGCAGCACCTGGCAGCGCGATCTCCCGCATCTCCGTGGGGCTGTTCGTGTGCCACGTCACGATCCGGGGGTTCAGCACGCCGGACCCGGCGTAGACGTTGTCTTGGGCATCAATGGCCAAGCATCGAACATACTGTGCCCCAGGATGCACCTGAGGCGAATGGAGAGTCTGATTCGTGGATGGGTCGAACCGCGTTGCGCATCCCAAGGGGTAATTCCCGCTCCAGATCCTGCCCTTCGAATCGACTGCCGGAATAAAAGCAACACTGGTTGCACCCGGCGCGCCCTTGTAAGCGTCGACTACGGGCCCCGCAAGGCTCACACGCTTAGCCATAGCCGACGGGCCATAGGCAACCACTGCGTCTGAAGACGGCTCATAAACAACCCTGCCAGCACCCCCTCCTGCTCCTGGGAACGGCGTTACGGACAGCTCAAGTTGCCCGGTGGCGGCATCGATTACTTGAACCTGTCCGGAAAGGCCCCGGCAGGCGGCCACGAGTTTGAGGGCGCCAGCTTTGTTTCGGAAAAAATGCGCGGTGGGATTGGGGCTGCTTCTGAAGACGTTTGGATACCGGCGCAAAACCGCAGAAGGCTCAGTTCCGACAATGGATAGGGGAACTTCGGTGCCGCCTATCGCGTCCAGGGAGTTCGTCGGAACGTTCGCGAAGGCGGTGTTGTTTCCGACATATAGTGCCGCGCCTGCCCCCACGCCGACGGCCAGTGATAGAAAGCTGCGTCGCCCTACTTCTCTTACTGGATACATCTCGGCTAGCCGTCCTCGTCAAGGAACTACCGGTTGTTTCCTAATGAAGCTAGCGAGAGGAGCTTGCAAAAACCTTTAGAAATTAATCAGCTGTCCCATCGCTGACATAGATGCAGGGATGCATGGCTGCATGGCCGACGAACTCGGGGACCTGCAGCATCCGCGCCGGACGAAGTGGCATCCGGGCTACTGGGCGCCGGCAGCTTTCAGCGCGGTATTGAACGACGCCAGCCGGCTGACCTCGAGCTCCACAGGCTCCACCACCAGCTTTTCCGCCACGGCAGCGACGGCAGCCTTGAGCCGTTTACGAGCCGCTGCGCCACGCGCCCGGGCCGCGGCGCCCGCGATGAACTTCGCGAGGATGGCCAGGACTATTCCGAGCAGCGTCCCGCCGGCGATCATCACGGTCGGCACCGGCCAGCCCTGCACCAGGGGAACCTCCGGCACGGGGAGCTGCAAATAACCCAGCGCGGCAAGCACCCCGAGCCAGGCGAAGCCGCCAAGGGCGGTCAGCAACGCCAGCCACTGCAGGATGTTGAACGGCGTCCACCACCAGGCTGTAATCCCGGCCTTCAGCTCCGTGGACGCGATGGCTTGGTCCAGCGCATTGGGAAGCTGCTCCTTTCCCTCACGCGCGGCTCCACGGATCACGGCCCCGCCAGGGGCCGGGGGCGCCGTCGGATGCTGCATCGGCGAATTCCCGGACGGCGGCGTCTGTGCGGGCCCGTTCCGGGCCGCCGGCCGGCGGCAGAGAGGTGCGGTACAGCTCCGGGTTGGCGCCCTCCCGGCGCAGGTTCAGCCGCCGCAGCGGATCGGGCCTGAAGCGGACCAGCCAGCGGGTGACGGGCCAGCCCGTGCGGCGGGCCGACTCCAGCTGGCAGGACCGGACGACGGCGTCCACGACGAGCGGGACGTTCGCCGCGACGGCCAGTTCCTCCGCCAGCCGGGACTTCGACGCCGCTTTGACCCCGACCGCCTCGCCCGTTCCAGATGCTTCGGCCAGCCGGGCGGAGGCCCGGGTGACGTCGGCGCCGAGACGCTGGGTCTGGGCCTGCCGCTGCGTGGCCACCTGGCGGATGGCGGCCCGGACTTTGTCCACGCCGGTTCCCACGACGGCGGAGGCGCCAAGGACCTGAACTCCTCGTCGCTGACCGCGTTGAACGGGGACGACTTTCCGCTGCCGGCGGCCCCGAAGAATCCGACGACGGTGTGGTCCGCCGAGAGGGAGCGCCGGGAACCCGCCCGGTCCAGAACCTGAAGCACGCCGTCCAGGACGTCGTCAGGGAGCGCCCCGGCGGCCAGTTTGCGTGCCACGTTCAGGGCGCCGAGCCTGCTGGCGAGCGCCGCTGGGGTGACCCCGCTGGAGATCTCGAGCCGGTCCAGGAAACGCTGCCATTCGTCCTGGAGCAGCTTCTGGCAACGGGTGTGAAGATCCTCGCGGGCAGTTTTGGCGAGCCGGCGCACGGCGCCCTCGCCGATCACCGCTTCCAGCCGGGGCCGGGGCCAAAGCCTCGGCGAACGCGAGCCGGGTGTTGCCTCCGTTTCGGCCCCCGTGCGCGGCCCGTCCGGCCGAGTGAACGCCGCCGTGTCCATCTCCGGCCCGGTTGAACGCCTGACCCGCCAGCCAGGCCGGCTGCTCGCAGAAGTGGTCTGCAACGCCGCTCGCGTGCTGACCGAGGCTCTGCGCAAGACCAACGACTGACGCATAGGCTGTCCGCAGGAACAGCTATGCGGTGTTCCTGCGCGGGTCAATGTCGGCGGCATCACGATCGAAATAGCCGAACTGAAGGAAGCCCTGAAGTCCCGTCCGTTTTCGGCGGAGAAGACGCTGCTGGCCAGCGGAAATGTCGTGCTCGCAACTGAGCGGGCCGCCGTCGACGTCAAGAAGGAATTCGAGGTCAGCCTCCGGGAAACCTTCGGCTACGACGCCTGGGTGGTGGTTCTGGCCGCGGAGCGGGTGACCGAACTGGTCGCGGCCTGCCCCTACCCCGCGGACGACTCATCCGCCCACACGTACCTCACCCTCGGCTCGGACGCCGAGGTCTTTGCTGAACTGCAAGAAGCCGGCACCGACCCGGACGAGACTGAGCTAACACGGCTGGGGCCCGAAGCCCGGGCGTGACTGGCGCCCGCCGGCGGCACCCTGGACAGTCCGTTCAGCAAGCTGTCCTCGAAGCCGAAGTACAAAGCCTCCACCACGACCCGCAACTTGCGCACCATGACCAAGGTCCGCGTCGCCGCCGCCGACCTCAAGCGGATTGACGCTTCAGTTTAGGGAACGCCGCCCGTTGACCTAAAGTCGACAGGTAAGAGGTTGACCAAAGCACTACGAAGGGACATGGTTTGGAGGCTACCAACTATCCTGCCTGGAAGCAGCCGGTTCACAATTGGGAAAGTGTCGGAACGTTCAGTGAACAGAGCGGGTGGGAAGACGGCATCCATGTTGTCGAGCTTTCCAACGGGAACCATCTGGACGTCTTGATGCAATCCGATCCGCTGAGCCGCGGTGAAAGAGATTGCGTTGCCGTGTTCTTCTCGGGGGCACTGACGAACCGCGCAGGAAAGCTTGGGCCGTACTTTTCGGGCGCCCGAGTGGCACAGGCCCTGGGAATTCCGTTCATCGCCTTCTCAGACCCTGCCCTAAACCTCAATGGGGACTTGCCCCTGGGGTGGTACGCGGGAAGTCAAAAAGATCAACTACAGAATTCAATTACCGAGATTTTGAAGCGTTTCACCGAAAAGAGCGGTCGGCAACTTCTTCTCATTGGTGGATCCGGCGGAGGTTTCGCATCGTTGATGTTTGCCCACAAGGTCGGCGCACAAGCCTCGGCATTTGTTTGGAATCCGCAAACGTCCATCCTCGAATATGAGCCGACTGCCGTGATGAAGTATCTGGACACGGCAATACCCGATCATGCGATACGTGACTCACGTGCTCTCTGGAAGGAAGAGGCTAATGCTGCTCTGGAAGAGTCTTCCATTGAACAAAAGCTTCAATTGTCAAACGCTGGTCGAGTATTTTATCTACAGAATTCCACGGACTGGCACGTCACCAAACATCTTCTACCTTATATGTCTGAAAATGAATATAGTCATAAGGGAAATGGGTTTTACTCCAACGAAAAGAATCATGCAGTAGTCATATCTGAATACGGCAACGGACATGCCGCACCGCCCGTCGACGTAATTCATGCTGTAATCCAAAGAATGCTGGCGCCCCACCGCAGCACTCGGTCCATATACAATGAACTCATCAACCAAG
Organism: Arthrobacter sp. CG_A4; assembly: GCF_035985125.1. Taxonomy (NCBI): domain Bacteria; kingdom Bacillati; phylum Actinomycetota; class Actinomycetes; order Micrococcales; family Micrococcaceae; genus Arthrobacter; species Arthrobacter sp. CG_A4. Next base: position 128,120 of record NZ_JAXCID010000001.1, read on the forward strand.
GGAAACTTCCAAAGAATTACCACCTTCTCCCCCGCGACATGCGCCAAGAGTGGGCAAACTCTGCGAAGCCAATGTTCGGCATAAAGGTTGTGGAGTCAACCGGAAAGCTTAACTTGTCCGTTGATTGGAACCACTACAAACCAGGGACTGGCGGAGTAACAGCAATACTTCGCACTTACGGCACATCCATGCGCCTGCAGCAGTCGGGACCGCTCCGCGATCCCCACCTGAGTCTCTCGCAAGGGGAAGCGATTAGGGCAGAGGTGGAGTTCGCGGACGGCTTTGGCAATCAGCTAGGAATCGTGACTGTGCCCATTATGCGCAAACGCGAATCAGAATCGGATGCGCCTGAGTTAGCTGCAAGGCCGACAGGAGCCACCGCGGATGACACTGTTGCGAGCGGCGACAACAACAGGTCGGTTCAGATTTTCATTTACGGCAGCTGTGTCTCCCGAGATGCTTTCGAAATGCCAGGGGCACCCAGTCTTGTTGAGTATCGGGCCAGAAGCGGTCTTGGTAGTGCATTCAGTGCAACCACTGGACTCATGACTAAAATTGACTTAGAAATGAACTCCAGTGCCTTCCAGCGCCGAATGGTGGCGAGCGATCTGGCTAAGGATCTCAGCGAATTGCTAATCGCGTCTCATTTTGATTACCTCCTTGTCGATTTCATTGACGAAAGGCTTCAACTCATTCGCTCGCCTCAAGGTTACGACACCTTTTCACCTGAGTTGAGTCGCGCTGGCTTCGATTCACATATCCATGAGCTTGTGCCAATTGGCTCCGAAGAGTACTTTTCTGCATTTGAATCTGGATGGAACAAGCTAATCACGATAGTTCCCGCCGATAAAATCGTTCTAAATAAGGCTTTCTGGGCAACTTCAGACGAGTCGGATCAGGACATCGGCGATTTGGCACTGGCCGTAAAAAACAACGCAATTCTGAGCAGGTTATATGCTCACGTATTGACAGATCCGACTGTTCACTACATCGACTATGACGAAGATGATATTCGAGCAAAATCAGGACATAAATGGGGGCTTTCGCCATTTCACTATGTGGACAGCTTCTATCATAAGACCTTAGGTGCCCTAAACTCCCTCCCTAAGAATACATGAATTCGCTTGGGTCCGCCAAAGAACCCTCAATATTCCCAGTGAAAGCACTCATTATGTCAGAGAATTTAATTACGCCGGGGCCTCATGGTCAGCGGCCAGCCCGGCACGCTAACACCGACATAGCCCAAGCCCTACAGAACGGATTTTTTAAGCTCTATAGATACGACCCTGTCCCATATGCCTTCCCCATCGACTGGGATGCCAATCCATTTGACAATACGTGGAAATGGGCACTGAACAGCTTTCAATTTCTTTATGACGCAGTACATGTAGGAGAGCTTAGGAAAGACTCATCTCTCCAGACACTGAGCGTCAAACTGTTGCAGGATTGGTGGCGAGTCGAGACAGAGAGCGGGCACAGTTCCTACAACTGGAAAGGGCATACCACGGCTCTTCGAGCCCAGGTGATCTCCTATCTCCACCCACTTTGCTCCGAGGATTGGTACGTCGCCATGATGGTTCGACACGGCGAGGAACTAGCACGTGCCGACGTCTATGAGGCGGTCCACAACCACGGGCTAGACCAAGACCTTGGCCTGCTGGCCATAGGCGGAGCCCTCGGGGCGGACGAATGGATCGAACTGGCCAAAGTCCGTTCCGGACAGAGTGCCGCAGCGATGGTAGACAGACAAGGTGTCTCCAGCGAACAAGCTGTGGGCTACACCTACTATGTGTACGCCCTGCTGGGGAAGATCGCCGACGCCTTGGTGCTTTGTGGACACTCGGTTCCGACTTCCATTCTCAATCGAAAGGCGGTTCCGACTTTTCTCGCACACGCAACTCAACCCAACGGCGAATACGTTGTGTTGGGGGACACTCCCATTTGCAAAGCCTACGATCTGGTGGACACCGATGCTGAATACCCCGCCACACAGGGACAAAGGGGCTCGGTCCCTCAGGACGACGTTCGGATGTTTGACAATGGTTGGATCTTTGGTAGAAGTGGCTGGGGAACACAGAGAGATTTTGAGAATGAGAGTTTCTATTCTCTTAGGTTCGGACCGGGAGCTTCTGTACACGGTCATGCCGACGGAACCTCGTTGACCTTTTTCTCGCAACGTCAACCACTAGTCACTGAGGCGGGGTTCGGTGGGTACGGTGATCTCGAGTTCTATCACTATGAAAGATCGGCCTTGGCCCACAACACAGTGGTGGTCGAGGGCTACGGTCCATATCTAACCAACCGGCCAACACTTCTGACATCTAACACGACAGCACCTAAATGGGCCAGGCACCAACTTGTCGGCTGGCCGTATGTCGGTATAAAGAGGGAACGCACTGTCGTTTTCCTTAAGGAGCTGAAAGCTCTAGTTGTTCGTGACCGTATTTGGGCAGCGAACGTCACGCAGTTTTGCCAGCGATGGCACCTCTCGCCGGATATGGAGATAGTGGAGGAGACTCCCCAAATGCTGGCGGCTAGACTCAATAACGTAACCCTTAGCATTACTCAGTTGCTGCCTGTTGATTCTATTCAAACTCAGCGAGGTCAGAAAAATCCATTGTCCGGATGGGTTGCAACGGCTCAGGGCACACGAAAGCCCACGTCGGTCGCTAATTTCGTTTCACATGGTCAAGGCACGGACTTCGTCACGCTCATCACTGCGAACACAAGTGTCGACGTTAGGCCCACCGATCATGGCGCGGGTTGGCGCTTGACCGTCAGCGAAACTTCCAAGTATCTGATTTCCCTCGACGAGATATCCGGGCTCCAAGTGGTCTCTGCATAAGGGTGATGTGGGGGCTCTTGGTGGCTGGTTTCTTTGAGATTGGATTCACGGATGCCATGGAGTTCTACGGGCACGTCCCAACGGACTAGTCGATTTAGAGTTAGCGTTGTCGCGATAGCCACGCGAGCTGCGCTTGATTTGCTTGATGACGGTGTTGTTGGCGCGCCGACGCTCGTGGTGAACTCCCGCTCGTCAGGTTCGTGGGAAAAAGGATTGCCGGCTCTTCAAGGTTCCCGGGGAATGGTCTGCTGAGATAATTGCTCATCCTGCCATCCGGGCTGCACTTCTCAAGAGGATGCGCGATTTGTACTTGTCCGGGTTCCAGTAGCCCCGTGTGGTTCGTTTGATGTGCTTGATTGCAGTCTTGTTGGCCTCTGCCCTGGCCGTTGTGGCGCCGGTGACGATGAGGACTTCGATCTCGGCCCACCAGCGGCACACGGTCCGGTAGTGCGTGTTTGTTTCTGGCAGCGCAGCCCGTTCCACGACGTAGCCCAGAGCGGTCTTCGCCGCGGCGGCGTCTTCGAGGGAGCCGGTGCGATGCAGAGTCCGGAGTTGTTCCTTGACCTGCCAGGCGGCCTTGAGTTTGTCGCTCGGGTCGTCGGTGTCGAAGACGCCGGCCAGGCGGTGCTGCCCGCGTTCTGAGAGGTTTTCATCGGCTTTCAGCAGCAGCATCCGTCAGCCGCATCCGCAGCGCTTTCTTGAACGCCGCGGAGGGATCGATCGCGACGACCTGGACCCCGAATCACCATTGCAGCGGACGGGCGAAGAGCCAGTCGGCGACGCCCTTTTGATCGCGTCCGTCCACGATGCCCAGCACTTGGCCGGTGTACAGGTCCACGATGGTTGTCATCCAGGGCTCGTACCGGGTCCAGGCCTTCGTGCCGGGGTCCTGGAAGAACCGCACGGACCGGTAGCGGTGTTCTCATCGATACCCAGCATGCGCGGCGCAGCAGGTCCACGTCCGGCAGGCGGAGGGCGGCGTCACCGATGGCCTGCTGGACCAGCCACCACGAGATCCCGAACGCCAAGGCGGTCTCGGACACGGCTCGTCCTGAGTCGACCCCCTCCAGTACCGTCTCCCGCAGCCGCCGTGTCGACCGTGGCCGCCGCGGCACCAGCGGCGTCGCCTTGCAGAACGATTTCCGCTCGCACAGGTACTCGTCACAGAACAAGCGCCGTTTGTCCCAGAGCAGCACCACCGCGCCGGCGACCGGAATGTCACGCAGGCGCTGGCATCGGCGTTCCTTTACTCTGGAGGCGATCACCCCGCAGCCCGGGCACCCCGGCGGGAAGAACCACGAGCCCTCTGCTATCTGCAACACGAACCTATTTCCCCGGGAACCATGAAGAGCCGCTAAAACACGGAATCAATTGGCCACGAACCACGACGATTTCCAAACGGGCATTCGAGGTAAATCCTGACTAGCCACCTTCACATCGTCCGTGGGAATTGCAACTAAGCTATCGGCGATCTCCAGGAGCTGGCTGCGTCTCGGGCCGGGTTCGCGGGCCCGTTCCAGTATAGACTCCGTATTGATTCCCCAGCAACCACGAAGAGACAATCATGCTCTCTTACGTCCCCAACCTCCATTCAGACTAAGGCAAGGTCAAAGATCGCTTACAAAATTCTTAAGAGACCTTACCCGGTCAGTGGCTGGCCAAGATCAATTCATCATGTTCAATTCGGCCCCGATCGTCTGTGCATACGCACTTTGACGCCTGACGCGCCTCGCCGCGGCGGCAGACATGTTCACGAAATCAGTCGGGTTCCGTATGATCTCCGCTATCCCTGCTGCCATCCCCGCGGCATCTTCTCCCGCCGCAAGAATTCCACATGACTTGTCAACAAATTCAGGAATCGCGGTAACAGCAGTCGTAACCGGAACGAGCCCCGAGGACATGGCCTCATCTCTAGAGACGCCCTGGGAATCCATTCGCGTGGGAGTGATGAACAGTCCATAATTCTTATGTATGGAAGTAATTTCAGATCTTGACAGGAAACGCTGTTCGATCGTAACGTTTTTGAATTCCCTCAGCGGCTCCAAGGTCTGGTCAAATAGGACTCCATCACCGATAATCTTGATGTCAAGCTTGTCAAAAAAATCCTCGTTACTGAGCAGCAATATTGATTCGACCGTAAGGTCATTCGCGTATTTTCTTGACGCGAAGGGGCGAATGCTCAACAAATTGAATCGGTGTTCTGGCGACTTCTCGACATAGTTAAACAATTCAGTGTCAATGTAATTGTGCACAATTGAGAACCGACTTGCGGGAAGAGTAATTCCCACATCCTCCATAACCTCTTCGGCAAAGTACTGTGAAACGAATACAAAATGGACGTTAGGGTGCACGTCAACAAACACCGTTCGCCACAGCGACATCCGAACTTCACTAGCCGATTTGGCGTCAGAACGTTCAGCTTCGCTGGAGTAATTGAAGTCGCGCCTGTACCACGGCTGGACCTCCGCACCGTGGATCCAGATTGTTACACGACCCGATTTGGAATAATCAGAGACAACCGGCCACATCTCGGCATCCAAGAAGTGAACGAGGACGTGGTCCACTGCCTGCTGGCCCAAGAACCGACGCAAGTCAGCAGCGCTCCCAACGTGCACATCAACACCTTCGAACTCGTACGAGTGAGGGTTGGCCCGGGGGTTTAGACAGAAGACCTCACAATGGACGCCGGCGTCCTCGTAACCCTTGACGCGGCTATGGATGAATCCGTTGCGGTACAAAGCGGAGGCCGAGGGATAGACGTTGGTCAAAATCAATTTCTTGGGCCGAATGAGCTGCGGGGCAGTATGCGCCGGCGCTTCGACTGTCTCTAGCGCAATGCCTCGTAGGGTACAAGTGCCGCTGCCCTGGGCACGGAGTCCGAAGAGGACGCTGGAAGCATCCTCCGGTATCGCCACTTCGTGATTTTGTCCGGGGTTGAGTACAACGTGACTCATGCGATTCGCGGCCGAGTCAAAAAAGACGACAACGACCGACAGTTTAAGGCCCGCTGACGCGATCGGATGGATGGTCAGAGTGCCACCGTCGTCAGGAAGTAGGTCTCGGGGTATCCGCTCCCCGGCGTAGACATACGAATGTTTGGATGCCTGCAAATCAGACCGGATCTGGAGCCCAGCATCCTGGGTCTCCAGTTTCAGATGTTCGCTCCTGGATCTCCCGCTAAACAGCTTTGCCAACTCCTCCCCCAGCAGGCCCTGAGTAGGTGTGCCCTTCTCGCGCGTCGGAACAATCGCCTCCGCAGCGCGTTGGATCGATTTCATAGACCTACCTGCGTCGTAGTGGGAGCCGTCGTCAAAGACTGCTCCACCTGAGGGAGATTCTCGCCGGTAATTGAACCTGTCGATGACCAAGACCTTGTCCCCTGCAAACACAGTACTATCGCAGTCTTCCAGCCATGCCATCAAGCTGATCTTGCCCAAGGCCGCCGTCCTGCAAACGCTGGACCTGATGGGAGTTGAGGTCTTCCATATGTATTCGAGCGTCCGGTCATGCGTGGCTTCGTCAGACTGTTCCGACTTGCCCACGACTTCGGCATCGCTATAAAGAAACGCCAGTGCCAGATCGGTGATGTAGTCAGGACCGTAGGCATCGTCGGCACTTAGAAAAGCGACCGCATCTTCGGTCAACTCATACCCGTGTAAATACTCTGCGTCCGATTCCCGGAGGACGTCGACGCCTTGGCTGGCCAGGATCCCCCGAGTGTCAACATCAGGTCCCACAACTAGCGTTAGGCGCTTGTTCAGCCACGACTGGTTTTGAAAGACTTCTAGGAGTTGCTTCGTAGTCTCGGTGTCGCCCGCGTGACCGACAATTCTTACCCATGGAAGCTGTCGTTTTACCGAGCCGCCCCAAATCTTCTCAGCCACATATTCCAGGCGGTTGGCGGTTGTGTGCTCGGACAACACTTTCCTGAGCGCCAACAGGCGCTTGTACGCCGCTAGGACCGATGTCTTGGAAGCATCAGCAGGGTCCAGTAGTGATCTGACTTGCCGCTGAATCTCGTTGACATCATCGCTAGAAACAACCAGATCTCCAAACATAAGGCGGAGCCCGCGCGAGTAGTTGCTCACGACATGAGTGTTTGAAACCATGAGGTCAAGGGCCCGCCTCGCGTACATGGTTTGCGACTGCTTCACAGAATTCAGGTTGATCCCAAACTCAAAGCCTTTGTATGATTTTTCAACCTCCGAAAAGGGCAGATTGCCCTGAATAAGAGGTCCATATTTTTCAGGGAACACAAAGGCCGGGTCAGTACCCCCGAACCGCCTGTCGAATATTACAGTGTCACCGATCTCACTCGTGGCATCGATGATCGATTCAAAGTTTTGCTGACGTTCTGGGTACCGGGCGTAATACGTACCTGCAAAGCTGAATCCAGGAAGTCTTGGAAGCGTCTGAACCGGGCTGTGAAGTTTCGGTTCACCAAAAAAAGGAAGTACGAAAGCACTATCATGGCCAAATTTGCTTTTATAATTTTCGATACTGTCAAAGTCAGTGGTAAATATAAAATCGAAAATCGAAGCACTACTTACGAATGAATTGAAGTGGACGGGATCTTCCTTGTTCCAAAACACCGTTGGTATGGAACGTTCCTTACACCAGGAAACCAGTTCAATTAGCTCAGGAGACAGATGGTTAATCTTCCCTCGCCAGGCCCCTCCGTTTCCTTCCCACGCTGATTCAACCAGAAGTAGATTCGGACGTGCCGCTGCAATGTCTGCTTTCCAGTTTTCCAAAGACAATGGAAAGAGGCTGCACGCCTTAGTAAAGGCGTGAGTTGTGAACTCGTCCATAATTACTGCTACTCGAAGACTTGAAACGTCCCGGGTTTCGGGCATCCTCCAAGATCTAGCGACAGACCCCACACCGCCTTTGGAGTCTTCGTTTTGGGACTTGTGGGCTAGATCGAGCCGATTCCGCAGGATAGTCAGTGACCTCAGAAGCGCGTCTCTGTCCTCACGGAGGGATGCGAGAGTTCGATCTCGCCCTATCGCGGTCCGCTCCAATAGTTCTTCAACTTCCTCGAGCCTGAACTCAAGGTTACTTTTATCCTGCTGAAGGTCTCGAATATCCATTAGCAGGATGGAATTTCGCTCCGACGCAGCAATCTCTGAGTATGCGTTGTCGGGACCATTTTCTGCCAGACTCATTTTTTCATTTCTCCAGAAATCGTTTGTGTCTCCTGATAGATCATTCTAGGCAGGCGCCACATTAGAGCAAACGCAGAAAGCGGATGCTTCAACGAAGATGTGATCAGTCTGCCAATTCTCATAGAGCTTGACTGCTGCAGGTTCGAGATTTTGGAACGCTCGTTGGCGAGGACCGCCAACGCAGTATCCAGGCGTCGAGCTTTATCGCGCCCAAAGGACTCCTTCCTTACCAGGGTCCTACTGTAAGATGCGGTCTCATTCTTCAGCCGGAGGATTTCCACTTCGAGTCTTCCCTCGGCTGCCTCCAGTTCGGCGACCTTCAGCAACAGCCTCGTGTTGAGAGTGGAATATTCCTCTTGCTGCCGGTCAGAAGTCGCTTTTGCCGTCAGCGAAATGGTCTCAAGATCTAAAATGATCCGCTGGAGATGATCTTGCTCGGCACCGTGGATTGCGAGTTGAATGTTTGAGCGTTTCTCTTCGTCGTCACGGAAAGCTTCAAAAGTATCTTTGATCCTTACGTTGTCAGCCCGAACGTACTGAAGCTCCTTGCGTGCCTTCATTTCTCTGAGCTTGGAGAGCTCTAACTGCGCCAAGAGTGCCCGTTCAGTACCCACTGGTCGAGGCGCGGAATCCACTACAGAGCTTCGGCCGCAGTGTTCAACGCTATTTGGTTCCGCGGCAACCGAATCGGAGTCGAGGTGGTTCTTCATATATTCCTTTTTCAGCATATTCGCCGGTTACCACCAGAGCCGACGACAGCGTCGCACCAGGGACCCAGCCCAGTTACGGAGGAGTATCCATATAACAAGGGGTCGATGACTTCATACAGAGTATCGGAAATCAGCGGCACTGACACCGCCGCAACGTTCCACGAGCCTCTCCTGCAGGTGACTGATGGGCACTGCCCGTGCAGTCTCTATAAGTCTCGGACTTGACCTAGCGCGCCGCCCACAGTGCCTTGTTGAAAGACGCCAGCCGGCTGACCTCGAGCTCCACCGGCTGTACCACCAGCTCCGCCGCCACGGCAGCGACCGCGGACTTGAGGCGTTTCCGGGCCGCCGCTCCCCGAGCCCTGGCCGCCGCGCCCGAGATGAACTTCGCCGCGATCGCCAACACGATGCCCAGCAAGGCTCCCCCGGCGATCATCACGGTCGGAACAGGCCAGCCCTGCACCAGCGGCACCTCCGGGAGGGGTAACTGCAGATACCCGAGGGCTGCCAGCACACCGAGCCAGGCGAATCCGCCGAATGCCGTCAGCAGCGCAAGCCACTGGACGACATTGAACGCCGTCCACCACCAGGACGTCCGGCCGGCCTTCAGCTCCGTGGAGGCGATGGCCTGGTCCAGGGCATCGGGAAGCTGCTCCCGGCCCTCGCGGGCGGCCCCGCGGATGACCGCACGCCACGGCCCCGGGGCGCCGTCGGACGCCGCATCCGCAAACTCCCGGACGGCGGCGTCGGTCCGGGCCCGTTCCGGTGCCCCGGCAGGCGGGAGCGACGTGCGGTTCAGCTCCGGCCGGGCGCCCTCACGGCGCAGGTTCAGGCGCCGCAGAGGATCGGGGCGAAACCGGACCAGCCAGCGCGTGACGGGCCAGCCTGTGCGGCGGGTCGCCTCAAGCCGGTAGGACCGGACGACGGCCTCCACCACGAGCGGGACGTTGGCCGCGACGGCCAGTTCCTCGGCCAGCCGGGCCTTGGGCGCTGCATTGACCCCGGCCGCCTGGCCCGCTCCGGAAGCATCAGCGAGCCGGGCCGAGGCCCGGGTGACATCCGCAGCCAGGCGCTGTGAGAGGGCCTGCCGCTGCAGGGCCACCAGGCGGATGGCGGCCCGGACCTTCTCCACTCCGGTTCCCACGACCGCGGAGGCACCTATGACCTGCACCTTGCCCAGACCGTCCCGCGCCAGGATGCCCTTGAGCGACTCCAGCACCTGGGGAATGTCCCGGTCCGGGAGCCTGTCGATCTGGTTCAGCACCACCAGGGTGACGGCGCCGTGCGACGCCAGCGGGGTGAGGAAGTCGTTGTGCACGGCGGCGTCGGCGTATTTCTGCGGATCGAGCACCCAGACGAGGACGTCGACGAGTCCCACCATCCGTTCCACGACCTCGCGGTTGGCGGCGCGGGTGGAATCGAAGTCGGGAAGGTCCAATAGGATCAGGCCCGTGCCGTCGTCGGCGAAGCCGGGGACCGGCGTGGCGCGGTGCCGGTTCCGGACCTCCAGCCAGTCCAGCAGTCCTTCGCTGCCCTCGGCTCCCCAGATGCCGGCGAGCGGCTCGGACGTCGTCGGGCGGCGGGCCGCCGCCGTCGCGATTTCCTCGCCGCTGACGGCGTTGAAGAGCGAGGACTTCCCGCTGCCGGTGGCCCCGAAGAAGCCGACGACGGTGTGGTCCGCTGAGAGGGACCGCCGGGAACTCGCCCGGTCCAGCACTTGCAGCACCTCCTCCAGCGCCTCTTCCGGCAGCGCACCGGCGGCGAGCTCTCGGGCCTCGTTCAAGGCTTCGAGCCGGCGGTGCAGTTTTGAGGACTCGCCGGCGGCGCCGTGGCGGCTCATGTGGAGGCCGCCAGCCGGTGCAGCGCAGCGGCATGGCCGGCGAGCACTGCCGGCGGCACCCCGCCGGGGATCTCAAGCCGGGCCAGGAAGCGCTGCTGTTCTGACTGGAGCAACCGCTGGCAGCGGGCGTGGAGATCCTTCCGGGCGGTCTGCGCGAGCCGCCGGACGGCATCCTCGCCGAAGACCGCCTCCAGCAGCCGCTGGCCCGCGACGGCGGTGCCGCCTGCAACGCCGATCTCCAGCCCGGTCAGTCCGGCGGTCATGGAGAACACCACGATCATGAGGGCGGCGCCAAGGCCGTTGATGCCGAAGGAAAGCCAGCGGGCCCGGGTGCGCTTGCCCTGGCCCTCGGTACGGATGAGTTCCATCAGGCTCCCCTGCCAGGCCCTGATCTCGGCAGCAGCGTTCCCTCCGAAGCCGTCGGAGGTTCCGGAGAGGTCGTCGCTGCCCAGCAGTTGGCGGCCCGCAGGATCCGAGCGCCACCGCTGGTCCGCATCTTCCGCGGCATTGGCCGCTTCATCGATGATGACGGCCTGCAGCCCGGTTTCAATCGCCGTCTCGACCCTGACCGCGGGGGCCGGTTCGCCGCGGAAAAAGGCACCCGCCCGGTCCCGGAACCGTCCGATGTTCTGTTCCATGGCCCGGAAGAATTCGCCCGTGCCCACGAAGTCCTGCCAGCGGGCCAGCACCTCACCGCGCAGCAGCGCACCGTCGCGGGTGGCTTCCAGGATCCTGTCCACGGCGGACTGATAGGCATCCTGCACGTCTGCGGCGAGGGTCGACGCCGAGCGCTGCTGGGCCGACGCCGCCAGCACCACGGCCTCCACTCTGCTGCCGAGTGCCCTGACGGTGCCGTTAAGGGTCCGCCGGGCGATCCCCGCGCGCCCGGCGGCGTCGGCGGCGAGTTCCTGCAACCACAGCCGCAGCGGCTCCACGGCGGCGGACGGAAGCATCCCCATTCCGTCCAGGGCCACCTCCGGCACCACGAACAGCCGGGCCGCCCCCAGGCCTTCCCGGCTGAGCATGGACTGCAGGTCAGCGCTGACCTCGGCCTCGGCGGCGGGCGGGACCCGGTCCAGCACCACGGCCACCATGATGTCCCGCGACGCTGCGTCCAGCAGCAGCCGCCAGGGGACGGCGTCGGCATAGCGGTTTGCCGTGGTGACGAAGATCCACAGATCGGCTGCGGCAAGGAGCTGTCCCGCGAGTTGGCGGTTGGCTTCGGAGACGGAGTCGACGTCGGGAGCGTCCAGCAGGGCGATTCCCGGTGGCACGGCGGGCTCGGCGGCCAGCACCAGCGAGGAGACCGCGGCGGGATCGGGCGTAGGCCCGGCTTGGCTGGCAGGCAGGGGGTCCCTGAGCACTGTGCCGCGGATCCGGCTCAGGCTTGGGAGGACCCGCTGGTCCTCGAACCAGCGCGCATCGGACGGGTGGTGCAACAGGATGGGCTGGCGCGTGGTGGGCCGGATGGCCCCGGCACGGGTGACGGCGTGGCCCACGAGGCCGTTGACCAGGGTGGATTTTCCGGCGCCGGTTGAGCCTCCCACCACCGCGAGCAGGGGCGCATCAAGACTGCGGTAGCGCGGCAGGATGTAGTCGTCCAGCTGGGCCAGGGCGTTGCGGATGTCCAGCCGAGCCTCGTCCGAGCCGGGCAGGGCGAGGAAAAGGTCGGTTGCTGCGAGGTCGCGGTGGACCGCTTCCAGCAGTGCGACGGCCTGGCGGGAGGTTTCGTCTGAGCTCACAGCATCATCATGCCAGTTCAGCGCACTATGCCTACGACCCTGATCTACTCAATTGTTCCAGTCATGGACCTGCACGGGGCAACGAAAAACGGCCCCGGGCTGATGCCCGGGACCGCTTTAGCTGTGACCCCAGCGGGATTCGAACCCGCGTTACCGCCGTGAGAGGGCAGCGTACTAGGCCGCTATACGATGGGGCCGCGTACTCTCCAGAACAGCATCACTGCCATTCGCGCTGAGTGATTATTTCATATACTCAGCAAGCTGGGATACCAGGACTCGAACCTAGAATGACGGTACCAGAAACCGTAGTGTTGCCAATTACACCATATCCCAAAGGAACTTTCGGACCGGATCCGTAGGTCTAAACCCGCGCTCCCGGCGCCTCAGCACGAGTAATGACTTTACCCGAGAGTTTCCGCTTGCACAAATCGAATCGCTCAGCCCCCGGATGAGCGCGCCCAGTCGCCCGCGGCGGGCCAACGATGCTCTACGGGCTGAAATTCCCCGCGAATCCACCACTGCGGGCCGGTCCTCAGCCGGACAGCGCTGGGTTGACTCCCTCCCCCGCGGCCGAGCCGGCAGTTTTGGGCGCCAATGATTGGCGTTAACTGCATCACAGCCGCGGGGTGCACCCTGCAGTCAGGCCAGCAGCTCCAGCAGCTCCAGCAGCTCCAGCAGGGAGCCGACCTCGCGTCCGGCGAAGTCCTGAGCCGGCTCCCCGCCGCGGTTCAGCCAGACGCCCAGCAGGCCGGCCGCCGTCGAACCTTCAGCATCCAGCAACCGGTTGTCCCCCACATACAGCGTTTCGCCGGCGCCGGTGCCGAGGCGCCGGACGCCCTCAAGGTAGATGGCGGGATCCGGCTTCGCGGCGCCCACGGTGTCCGTGCCCACCAGAACGGCAATGCGTTCCAGGCCAGCCGCGTCCAGCTTGACCCGCTGGTAGTCGTGGACGTTGTTGCTCACGGCACCGAAGGGGATCCCGGCGGAGTCCAGGGCGTCCAGCACCGGGGTGACGTCGTCGAAGGCGCGGATGTAGCCGTGCTGCCGGCTGGCGTAGGAACTCACCCAGTGGTGGGCCTGCTCGCCCTCCTCCAACTCCACACCGAAGTGCCCCAGGGCAGCCCGGCCGCGGAGCAGGCGCTGCTCGTTGAAGCTCAATTCACCGGTGAGGTAGCGGTCGTAGAAGTGCGTGGTCTCGCGGGTGAAGATCCGCCCGAACTTCTCCCACCCGGCCGCATCCAGACCGGGCAGGAGGTGTTCGCTGACGTCACGCAGGGCCGCCGTCATGGCGAATTCGAGGTCCACCAGGGTGTCGTCGATGTCGAACAGGACGCCGCGGATCCCGCCCAGGCTAGTGGCCAGGGCGCTAGTTTGGGTGCCGGTCCGGGTCCGGGGTGTGCTCATCAGCCGCGGAAGCCGCGCAGCCGGGCCAGGGACGAATCCTTGCCCAGGATGACCATGGATTCGAACAACGGCGGGGAGATCCGGCGGCCGGAGATGGCCGTGCGGACCGGGCCGAAGGCCAGCCGAGGCTTCACGCCGAGGCCCTCCACGAGGGCCTCCTTCAAGGCGGCCTGGATGTTCTCCGCGGTCCAGTCCGCAAGGGGTTCCAGCGCCGCGAGGGCGGCGTCGAGGATCTCGGTGAGGTTCTCGGGGAGCCCCTTGCGGGCGTCGGCGGCGACGTCGATCGCGTCGTCGTTCTTAAACAGGAAGGCGAGCATCTCGGGTGCTTCACCCAGCAGCGAGATGCGCTCCTGGATCAGGGGTGCCGCCTCGGCCAGGATCTCGTCCTCCCGCTTGGTGAGGGTCCCCCCCACAAAACCGGCTGTGCGCAGGTACGGGACGAGCCGGGTGCGGAAATCCTCAGCGTCGAGCATCCGGATGTGGGTACCGTTGATCGCCTCGGCCTTCTTGATGTCGAAGCGCGCCGGGTTGGCGAGCACGTCGTTGACATCGAAATTCTCGATCATCTGGTCCACCGTGAAAATGTCCTCGTCGGCGGAGAGGCTCCAGCCCAGCAGCGAGAGGTAGTTCAGCAGTCCTTCGGGGATGAAGCCGCGGTCCCGGAGCAGGAACAGGTTGGACTCGGGATCGCGCTTGGAGAGCTTCTTGTTGCCCTCGCCCATCACGTAGGGCAGGTGGGCGAACACGGGCATGTAGCTGGCGACGCCGATCTCCATCAGAGCGCGGATAAGCACCACCTGGCGCGGGGTAGAGGAGAGCAGGTCCTCGCCGCGGAGCACGTGCGTGATGCCCATCAGGGCGTCGTCCACCGGATTGACCAGGGTGTAGAGCGGGGAGCCGTCGGCGCGGACAATCACGTAGTCCGGGATACTGCCGGCCTTGAAGGTGATCTCGCCGCGGACCATGTCAGTGAAGGTGACGTCCTCGGCGGGCATCCGCACCCGGAGCACCGGCTGGCGGCCCTCGGCCTTGAACGCGGCCAGCTGCTCATCGGACAGCTCGCGGTCGAAGTTGTCGTAGCCGAGCTTGGGGTCCCGGCCCGCGGCGCGGTGACGGGCCTCGACCTCCGCCGGGGAGGAGTAGCACTCGTAGGCGTAGCCGGTCTCCATGAGCTTGGCGACGACATCCTTGTACAGGTCCAGGCGCTGCGACTGCCGGTACGGGGCGTGCGGGCCGCCGACTTCCACGCCCTCTTCCCAGCTGATGCCGAGCCATTTGAGGGCCTCCAGCAGCTGCTGGTAGCTCTCCTCCGAGTCGCGCGCTGCGTCCGTGTCCTCGATGCGGAACACGAAGGTGCCCTTGGTGTGCCGGGCGTGCGCCCAGTTGAAGAGGGCCGTGCGGATCAGGCCGACGTGCGGCGTGCCGGTGGGCGACGGGCAGAACCGGACCCGGACCGGGGTGCCGGCGGTGACTTCGGTGGTCACTTCCCTGGTCGCGCTGGGGGCGGGGCTGGAGACGGCGTCGGGCGCAGAAGGAGTAGTCATAGTGGTACCAACTTTACCGCTTGGTGCCGGGCACTTTACCGCCTGGCGCCGCGCGCGGCCCGCGGGCGGGCCAGCGCCCGCACCAGGTAGTACCCGGCCAGCGCGAGGCCCGCCCCGAGGAAGGCCAGCGCGAGCCAGAGCGGGCCGTCCAGCCAGTGGACGGCGCGTGCGGCCATCGAAAACGTGCCGACGGACCCCAAGGCGAAGAGCAGGAAGGAACGGCTTCGCCGGGAGCCCTGCCGGGGGCCGCGCCACCAGCCGTTGTTCATGTCCCGTTCCCCCGCGTCCGGCCTAGCGGCGCACCACAGGGTTGGAGAGGCGGCCGATGCCCTCGATCTCCACCTCGAAGCGGTCGCCGGCCTGGACCAGGCCCACGCCAGCCGGGGTGCCGGTCATGATGACGTCGCCCGGCAGCAGGGTGAAAGCCTGCGAGACGATGGAGACGAGTTCGCGGACGCCGCGGATCATCTGGCTGGTGCTCCCGTCCTGGCGCAGCTCGCCGTTGAGCCGGCCCTGGATCTGCAGGTCCTCAGTGTCGAGTTCGGTCTCGATCCACGGGCCGAGAGGTGCCGAGGTGTCAAAGCCCTTGGCCCTGGCCCACTGCAGGTCCGTTTTCTGGACGTCGCGGGCGGTGAGGTCGTTGCCGCAGGTGTAGCCGAAGATGACGTCGTCGACCCGCTCTTCGGGGACGTCCTTGCAGATCCGGCCGATCACCACACACAGTTCGGCTTCGAAGGACACTTCCTCGGAGAACTCCGGCAGAACGATTGGATCGTTGGGCCCGATCACGGAGGTGTTGGGCTTCAGGAAGAGCAGCGGCTGCTGGGGAATCTCGTGGCCGAGTTCGCGGGCGTGCTCCGCGAAGTTGCGGCCGACGCCGATGATTTTGCTGCGCGGGATGATCGGAGCAAGCAGGCGCACGTCCTCCAGCTTGTGCCTGACGGCGGTTCGTTCAACGCCGTGGAAGAACGGGTCGCCGTTAATGACAGTGACTTCCTCGCTGCCGGGCTCACCGTCAACAATGCCGTAGAGGGGATCAGAATCGACTACAAACCGGGCGATACGCATGGCCCCAAGCGTACCGCCTCCAGCCCGGCCGCTCAGGCAGGGCCGGAGCGCAGGAACTGGAGCTGCGCGGCCACCGAGAGTTCCGCCGCCGGGCGCACCGCAGGATCGACGGCGGCATAGACGAGGTCGGCCACGTCCACGACGCCGGCGTCCCCGCCAAGATCCGCCAGGGCGGCCCGGACCTGGGTCAGCCGTTCCTGCCGGTGGTCGCGGTAGGCGCGGACGATGCTGTCCAGCGCCGGAAGCATGGGGCCGTGCGCCGGGAGGACGGTCGCGGAGCCCAGTGCCTCCAGCCGGTCCAGCGATGCGAAATAGTGACCCAGGGTGCCGTCGGGGTAATCAAGGACAGTGGTGCCCGCGCCCAGGATGGTGTCCCCGGTGAGGACCGAGCCCCGGGGGCCGTCGTCCGGCAAGTGGAAGCAGACCGAATCCGAGGTGTGGCCCGGCGTCGCGAGGACCCTGATTTCCACCCCGGCGGCATGGATGACTTCGCCGTCCGACAGCGGGCTGCCGCCGTGGCAGTGGGCCGGATCGGCGGCTCGGACGGGGGCGCCGGTCAGTTCAGCGAACCTGGGGGCGGCGGCCGTGTGGTCGGCATGCCGGTGGGTGATGAGGATGAGTTCGACGGCGCCGGACCGGGCCAGGTCCTGCAGGTGCGGTTCATCGAGGGGTCCCGGGTCCACCACAACGGTTCCGGCCGCGCCGGGCGCCGAAATCAGATAGGACCTGGTGCCCTGCAGGCTCATCGGACCCGGGTTCGGCGCAAGGCGGAAGCGCGTCAGCTCCGTGCTTCGCACGACGGCGTGGGATTGTTCCGGGATCACAGGTTCATCTTCGCACCGAACCCGTCCAGATGCAGTGCCGTTCCCTCTGTACCGCACCGAGAACTATGCAGCGAGCAAACGGGGTTCCTGCACGTGGAGCTCCCCGCCGGAGAGGGGGGTTATGCGGACGCGGACCCGCGGAGTTCCAGTGAGCGGCAGGATGACGTACTGATGCGCCTGTTGGAATCCCGCCGCCGGAGACAAGGTGATGGTCTTGGCAGCGCTGAATGATGCCTGGTTGGCCGGGTCAAAAACCTCCACTTTGACCCGCACCCCGGTGGTCGAGCGCATCGAGACGCGAAGCTGCCTGGCCGAGCCAGCGTAGGCGCCGACCGGCACGTCTTTGAACAAGGCCAGGGACTGTGAGCCGCGTCGAGCGTAGGTGACTCCTGAGTCTGTGCGCCGGGCCCAGTTGGCCGCTGCCCCGTTCCACCCGTTCCATCCGAGAACGAAGCTTGTACCGGCGGACATAACGTCGTGGCGCGACGACGTTGAAAAGTTTGCCATCATCAGCCCGGTGGTCGTGAGAATTTCCAACCGATCCGCATCGCGTTCGCGGGCGCACCAGGCGAAGAAGCCGTCGATGGCCTGCAAGTCGGTGTCGTCCACAAGACTGGGGTGGTACATAAAGCACACCCCGCGTCCCTGCTTCCGGGCGGCAGCGATAAAGTCCGGCCCGCGGCGTGCGTAGTCTGCGTTTTCGATGCTGACATGCACGTTTCCCATGCTGTCCAGGGGGTTTCCCGTCATGGGCCAGTAGCCCGGCACGTATCCTGTCGACATTGCGTGTTGTTGGGTAATCAGGCGGCCCGCGAGGTACCTCTGGAACGAATATTGGGTTTTGCCGCCAGCAAACCCGAGGTACTGCGTTCCGCCAACTCCTGGCGGAATGAACAACTCCAGGGGAAGTTTGGGCAATGCTGCCGACAGTGCATTGCGTGAGTACACGATTTCTTCCCGAAGGCGCTGGGGTGTGTCCGCGTCGGTGTGGGTGGCTCCGTGATTTGCGATTTCCAGGCCGTTGGCAAGAGCCAGCGCCTGAAGGCGGGGGAACGAAAGGTTTGTGCTGCCGTTGGTCCCGGTCTCAACCCTGAACATCTGCGACATGGCGGCGATGGTGACCGGAATTCCGTACTTCTGGTGGAGAGGAAGGAGCCGGGATTCAAATTTGTTGAGGTGGTGGTCACAGCGGAAGGCGATGGCCGCTTTGCCGCCGGTCCCGATTGCGCCACCGCGCCGGGCCACAAAGGCATCAACGAGCCCGGTGTTCGGCGTAAACGGATAACTTTCGGTTGCGCCGTTGGCGGCGCTAGTGGGCGCCAGGGTGGCCGCGGCACCGAAAGCACCCGCGTACAGAAAGCTCCGGCGACTTAAGGTCTTCGATTGGATCGACATTTCAATTTCCCCAAGGTTTAGCTCGTTATGCCGGTTCCGCAGTGAATTCATTTAGCATAGATCACTCATGTCCCGCCGGCACCTGATCTGAACCGCACCGTCACACAAGCAGCCAGCACTACCACGCCCACGTTGCAGAACCCCGCTTTTAGAGTCCACATCCCCACAGGGCAGCGACTATGGACTTCCGGCCGGTCCGCCGAGCCTCTGGATGAACTCATCGGCCTGGGCCAGGTTCCGGGCCATCTTGGCCCGCTGCTGGACCGCCTTCTCCAGGAATAGCGCCAGGCTGGCTGATCCCGCAGGGACCGCGTCCCCCGGGGCTGCCGGGGCTGCCAGGGCTGCCAGGATCTCAGCCATTTCCTCCAGCGAAAACCCCAGGGGCTTCATCTGTTTGATGACCATAAGCCGCCCGACGTCGTCCTCCGAATAGACCCGAAAGCCGCCGTCCGTGCGTGCCGTGGCCGGCAGGAGCCCCACGTCGTCATAGTGCCGGATGGTCCGCAGGGACAGCCCCGTGCGTTCCGCCAGTTCACCGATGTGCATGGTGATAGCGTTCGCCTTCGCTGTCATCAGTGGCCTCCGTCCCGTTCTCGATTCAAACCCTACCATCACGTTAGGGTAGAGTTTAGCTTTGTGGTGAGACCTTCAAGGGTAATCCCACACTCTTCCGGCGTGTCGCTGCGCCCCCTCACTCTTCAGCAAAACAAAGACGCCAACGCGCGTCTTTTTGACCACGAACGGAGCCAGCAATGGCCGTCAAAACCGCCGGGGATGCCCCCGCCTTCACGCCTGAACAGCTGCAATCCGTCAGGGGTACCCTGATGTCCCCGCGCCGGCTGAAGACCGAAGTCCTGGCCGGACTCGTCGTCGCCCTGGCCCTGATCCCGGAGGCGATCGCTTTCTCGATCATCGCCGGGGTCGACCCGCGGATCGGGCTCTTCGCCTCCTTCACCATGGCGGTCACCATCGCTTTCGTCGGCGGCCGTCCCGCGATGATTTCGGCGGCCACCGGCGCCATAGCCCTGGTGATCGCGCCGCTGGTGAAGTCCCACGGCGTGGACTACTTCATCGCCGCCGTCATCCTCGCTGGCATCTTCCAGATCGTCCTGGGCCTGGCCGGGGTGGCGAAGCTCATGCGGTTCATTCCGCGGTCAGTCATGGTCGGATTCGTCAACGCCCTGGCCATCCTGATCCTCATGTCCCAGGTCCCGGAACTGCTCGGCGTACCGTGGCTGGTCTACCCGCTGACCGCTCTTGGTTTGCTCATCGTGTTCGGGCTGCCGAAGCTGACCAGGGCCGTCCCGGCCCCGCTGGTCGCCATCGTGGCCCTCACCATGATCACCGTGTTCGCCGCCGTCGCTGTCCCCACCGTGGGCGACAAGGGCGACCTCCCTGATTCGCTGCCGTCGCTGATCATCCCGGACGTACCAATCTGTCTCGAGACCCTGCAGATTATTTTCCCCTTTGCGCTGGCGATGGCTTTTGTAGGGCTGCTTGAATCCCTGATGACCGCAAAGCTCGTCGACGACGTCACGGACACCCGCTCCCACAAAACCCGCGAGGCCTGGGGTCAGGGTGTGGCGAACATCGTCACCGGCTTTTTCGGTGGCATGGGCGGCTGCGCGATGATCGGCCAGACCATGATCAACGTCAAAGCCTCCGGCGCCCGCACACGGATCTCCACGTTCCTGGCCGGCGTCTTCCTGCTGGTCCTCGTCGTGGTCCTGGGCGACATTGTCTCCCTGATCCCGATGGCGGCGCTGGTGGCCGTCATGATCTTCGTCTCCGTGGCCACGTTCGACTGGCACAGCATCCGTCCCCGCACCCTGAAGATGATGCCCAGGAGCGAAACCATGGTCATGATCGCCACCGTGACCGTTACCGTGGCCACCCACAACCTGGCGATCGGCGTCGGCGTCGGCGTCCTCGTCGCGATGGTGATGTTCGCCCGCCGGGTGGCGCACTTCGTGACTGTCGAACGCAGCGTGACCACCATCGGCGGCCACGAAACAGCCACCTACGTCGTGGACGGCGAACTGTTCTTCGCCTCCTCCAACGACCTCTACACCGAGTTTGACTACGCCTTGGACCCGGAGCACGTGGTCATCGACATGCACGCCTCGCACCTCTGGGATGCCTCGACGATCGCCGCACTGGACGCCATCACCGAGAAGTACCACCACCACGGCAAGGACGTGTTGATCGTCGGACTCAACGACGCCAGCCTCCTGATGCGCGAACGCCTCGGCGGCAAACTCGGCGCCGGCCACTGACGCGACGGCGGCCCGCACCGGAAGGTGGGGGCCGCCGTCGAACACTGTCTACTACCGAGCGGCGCCCGCTTAGGCGAGGCGGGTCAGCCAGCCGTGGGTGTCCTCGATGGCTCCGGTCTGGATGCCGAGCAGCTGCGCGCGGATGGCCATGGTGGTCTCCCCTGCCTTGGCGTCCTCGGAGCCGATGAACTCGGTGGCGTCCTTGAGCACGCCAATGGGGGTGATGACGGCGGCGGTGCCGCAGGCGAAGACCTCGGCGATATCCCCGGAGGCCACGCCGTCACGCCATTCGGCCAGGGTGATCTTGCGTTCGGTGACCTCTCGGCCCATGTCCTTCGCCACCTGCATCACGGACATCCGGGTAACGCCTTCCAGGATGGTGCCGGTCAGCGCCGGGGTGGCCAGCGAGCCGTCCTTCATCACGAAGAAGACGTTCATGCCGCCGAGTTCTTCCACGGCGTTGTCATTGAACTGGTCCAGGAAGAGGACCTGCTTGCAGCCGTGCTCCTCCGCTTCCATCTGGGCGATCAGTGAGGCGGCGTAGTTGCCGCCGCATTTGGCGGCGCCGGTTCCGCCGCGGCCGGCGCGGGCGTATTCGCGGGAGATCCAGATGGAGATGGGCTTGAGTTCGCCGCCGAAGTAGTTGCCGGCCGGGGAGGCGATGACGCGGAAGGAGACTTCACGGGCGGCGCGGACGCCCAGGAACGCCTCGGTGGCGATCATAAACGGCCGCAGGTAGAGGGCCTCGCCGTCGCCGGAGGGAACCCATTCCTTGTCCGCGGACACGAGTTCGCGGATAGCAGCCAGGAAATATTCTTCCGGGAGTTCGGGGAGAGCCAGGCGGCGGGCGGACTTGTTCAGCCGGGCGGCATTGGCCTCGGGCCGGAAGGTCCAGATGGAGCCGTCGGCATGGCGGTAGGCCTTGAGGCCCTCGAAGATCTCCTGGCCGTAGTGCAGCACCGCGGCGGACGGATCCAGGGAGATGGGTCCGTAGGCTTCAACGCGGGCGTCGTGCCAGCTGCCTTTGCCTGCGGCGTCGACGCTGCAGTCCACGATCGCCGTGTGGTCGGTGAAATAGTTGCCGAACCCCGGGTTCGCCAGGATGGCAGCACGTTCTTCAGCGGACTTCGGGGTTGCCGAGGGCTGCTGGCTGAATTCGACGCCATGGGCAGTCTGAGTCATGGTTCCTCCACGGTAGGCTGCCGGGCGTGTGGACGTGGTTCATCGTGGGACCACGGCAGCATGTTGGTGATTCGAAACAAGCTTACGCCCGTTGCCGCGGCCGTAGGGCGGGGCCCATGGGGCGGCGCCTACAGGGCCGCGGCGATGGCGTCGCCGATCGCGCTGGTGCTGCGCACCGCAGTGCCGCGGCCCGCGATGTCGGCGACGACGGCAGCCTCGATCTTCCGCGCGGCGCCGGTGTAGCCGAGGTGCTCCAGCAGCAGTGCGGCGGACAGGATGGCGGCCGTGGGATCCGCCTTCTGCTGGCCGGCGATGTCCGGGGCGGAACCGTGGACAGGCTCGAACATGGACGGCGCGGTCCGTTCCATGTTGAGGTTGCCGGATGCGGCGAGGCCGATGCCCCCCGTGACGGCCGCGGCGAGGTCGGTGATGATGTCGCCGAAGAGGTTATCGGTGACGATCACGTCGAAGCGGGCCGGGTCCGTGACCATAAAGATCGTGGCGGCGTCGATGTGCAGGTAGTCGTGGGTGACCCCGGGGAACTCCTGTGCCACGGCCTCGACGGTGCGCTTCCAGAGGTGGCCGGCAAACACCAGCACATTGTGCTTGTGAACGAGGGTCAGCTTCTTGCGCGGCCGGTCGTTGGCGCGGCGGAACGCATCGCGGACGACGCGCTCCACGCCGTGGGCGGTGTTCAGCGAGACCTCGGTGGCGACCTCGTGCGGGGTGCCGGCCCGCAGCGTGCCACCGTTGCCCACATAGGGACCCTCGGTACCCTCGCGGACCACGACGAAATCGATGTTGCCAGGGTTGGCGAGCGGGCTGCTGACTCCCGGGTAGAGGCGGGAAGGCCGCAGGTTAACGGCGTGGTCCAGGCTGAAGCGGAGCTTGAGCAGCAGTTCGCGTTCGATGATGCCGGAAGGGATCCGGGTATCGCCCGGGGCCGCCCCCACCGCGCCGAAGAGGATGGCGTCGCGGGTGCGGAGATCCGCGAGGGTCTCCTCGGGCAGGGTCTCCCCCGTTTCGAGCCAGTGCTGCGCGCCGAGTGTGTAGTGCGTCTGCTGCAGCGCGATGCCTTCCGCCGCGGCCGCCTTCGCCAGGACCTTGAGCGCTTCGGCGGTGACTTCGGGGCCAATGCCGTCGCCGGGGATAACGGCCAGATCAATCGTGGATGCGCTCATGTTTTCAGCGTAGCCAAGTCATCCACATGCTGGTCAAGTCGTCTCACCATTCGAACGCTCCCTTCCCGTTAACTCCGCCGAGGTGAGACTTCGCGCCCATGTTTACGCAGAACATGGGCGCTAAGTCTCACCTCGGCGGAGGGGCAAAGCGGTCAGGCCCCGGCGGGCTCCTCGTACTTCGGGAAAACCGGGGCGGGGGCGGGCAGTGCGGTGCCTGCGGCGATCGGCGTCGGGATTGCCGCGAACGTGCGCGCCGCACCCTCGGGCTGGCCCAGGGTGTCCAGGATGGCCGCCGTCGCCGCCGGCATGACCGGCTGGGTGAGGATCGCCACGATGCGTACCACCTCGAGGGTGACGTACAGCACCGTATTCATGCGTTCGACGTCTGTCTTCCGCAGCACCCAGGGTGCCTGCTCGGCGAAGTACGCGTTGGTGTCCCCCAGCACGCCCCAGATCGCCTCGAGCGCCCGGCTGAATTCCTGCTTTTCGAAGGCAGCACGCGCGGTCTCCAGTAGCCCGCCGGCCTGGCCCAGCAGCGCGGTGTCCTCGGCGCTGAAGGCACCCGGAGCGGGAACCAGACCCGCACAGTTCTTGGCCACCATGGACAGGGACCGCTGCGCCAGGTTGCCGAAGTTGTTGGCGAGGTCCGAGTTCATCCGGCCGACGATCGCCTCGTGGTTGTAATTGCCGTCGGCGCCGAACGGCACCTCCCGGAGCAAGAAGAACCGCACCTGGTCCAGGCCGTACTGGGCCACGAAGTCCGCCGGCGCCACCACGTTGCCCAGTGACTTGGACATTTTGACGCCGTTGTTCTGCAGGAAGCCGTGGATCATCACCCGTTTGGGCAGTTCCAGTCCGGCGCTCATCAGGAAGGCGGGCCAGTAGATGGCATGGAACCGGGAGATGTCCTTGCCGATCACGTGGACGTCGGCCGGCCAGTACTTCTTGAAGGACGCCGATGCCGTATCCGGGTAGCCGACACCGGTGAGGTAGTTCGTCAGCGCGTCCACCCACACGTACATGACGTGATCCGGGTTGCCTGGCACCGGGACACCCCAATCGAAGCTGGTGCGGCTGATGGACAGGTCCTCCAGGCCGCCCCTGACGAAGCTCATGACCTCGTTGAAGCGGTACTGCGGCGCGCCGAAATCCGGGTGGGCCGCATACATGGCCAGCAGTTTGTCCTGGTAGGCCGAAAGCCGGAAGAAGTAGCTCTCCTCCGCAGTCCACGTCACCTCGGTGTCCGATTCGCGGGAGTAGCGGACGCCGTCGTCCTTCACCACGGTCTCGTCCTCGACGTAATACGCTTCGTCCCGGACCGAGTACCAGCCCTCGTACTTGGACAGGTAGATGTCCCCGTTGGCTTCCATCGTCTTCCAGATGGCCTGCGACGCGGCGTAGTGGTCCGCGTCAGTGGTGCGGATGAACCGGTCATAGGAGATCCCCAGGGCTGCGTGGGCTGCCTGGTAGATTTCCGCGTTGCGGTCCACCAGCTCCTGGGGCGTGACGCCCTCCTGCTCGGCCGTCTGCGCAATTTTCATGCCGTGTTCGTCCGTGCCGGTCAGGAAGAAGACGTCGTACCCGTCGAGCCGCTTGAAGCGGGCCATCGCGTCGGTGGCGATGTACTCGTAGGCGTGGCCGATGTGCGGCACGCCGTTGGGGTATGTGATGGCCGTAGTGATGTAAAACGGGATTTTTTCAGAATTTCTCACGTGCTAAACCTAAATGAGTTCGGTCAGGGTATCGCTCTGGCGGACTAGTTCGTGGTCATGTGAAGCCACCAGGACGGCGATGCCGTCCGACGTTGTGTCCTTGAGGATGCTGATGATGCGGTTCGCCGAGGCCCGGTCCAGGCTGGCGGTGGGTTCGTCGACCACCAGCACGCGGGTGCCGAGGATCAGGGCCCGGGCGATCGCCACACGCTGGCGTTCGCCGCCGGAGAGCTGCGCGGGGCGGTGGCGCATGCGCCGGCCCAGGCCCACCAGGTCCAGGAGGTCCTTGGCCATGTCGCGGCGCTGGTCCACCTCGCCGTCGGGCACGGCGGGCAGCAGGACGTTCTCCAGCGCACTCATCCCGTCGATCAGGGCACCGCCCTGGTCAACGTAGCCGATCAGGGCGCGGCGGCGGTCGGCGATCTCGTCGTCGCCCATGGTCTCGAGCGAATCTCCCTCCCAGAACACCCGGCCCGACGTCGGCAGGGTCAGGCCCGCGCCCACGGTCAGGATGCTGGTCTTGCCGGAGCCGGAACGGCCGGCGACGCAGTGCATCTCGCCGGCGTGCAGCGTCAGGTTGAAGTCGTCCACCACGTTGACGGCCTCGGCACCGCCCTTGCCGCCGCCGTAGTGGATGGTGATGTTGCTGAGCTCCAGCGGCGTGGCGTGGTCCGTGGCCTTCACGATCGTGTTGGCGCGGGTCTGGTGGGCTCCCCGGCGGGTGCTCTCCGTCATCCGTTCGTGAGCGTCCCGGTCAAGGTTCAGGTCGTTATTCATCGGACCACTTTCGTTGCAATGGGAATCCAGATAAGTACTGCCACGAGTCCGGCGAGGCCGGCCCAGAGTGCGGCGTAGGGGGCAAGGAGGAGGCCGATGCCGAGGGCGCCGAGGACACCGAGGGGCAGCGCGACCGTCCCCACCATGGCGTTTTCGAAGAAGCGGACCTGGCCCAGCATGTCCGGGTTCCAGCCCATGGCCTGCAGCGTGCCGAGGTACTGGCGCTTGGCCTGCAGCTCGAAGCGGCCGGTGACCATGGTCAGCAGCAGCCCGACGGCGACGCCGGACAGGGCCAGGACGATGCTGGGCAGCGCGATGCTGGCGGCAGCCAGCCCGCTGAGCGCGCTCGCGCCGGCGGTCCGGGGAATGTCGATCAGCAGGGCGATCAGTCCGCCTGCCGCTGCCCCGAAGACGCCGACGGCAACGGCCAGGGAGCCGGTGTTGAACTTGTTCGTGCTCAGCTGCCGGTTGGCGAACGTGAGCGGAGAATCGACGGCGATGAGGCGTTCATCGTGCTGCGGTTCCTGGTCCACCACGTCGCGGTGGCGCAGCTGCTGCGCGGCGAAGTAGGCGGCCCCCACGTACAGGGCCAGGACGGACGCCGAAACAATGGCCGTGGCCGCGTTCCAGCTGATCAGGCTCAGGGCGATGCCGGCGACGGCCAGCAGGGCTGCTCCGACG
The DNA here is from genome assembly GCF_035985125.1 of Arthrobacter sp. CG_A4. Lineage (NCBI taxonomy): Bacteria > Bacillati > Actinomycetota > Actinomycetes > Micrococcales > Micrococcaceae > Arthrobacter > Arthrobacter sp. CG_A4. Next base: position 154,469 of record NZ_JAXCID010000001.1, read on the forward strand.
CCGAATTCCGCAAGCACCCAGGAGCGGATCCGGCGCTGGGTCCACCCCATGGCACGCAGTGTCCCGGCCTCGCTGCGCCGTTTCCGGACGTAGCTGACGGTCGAGGCGCCGGTCAGCAGGGCGGCTCCGCAGAGGGTGAGGAAGAGCAGGGTCAGGTTGGTTCCGGTCAGGGAGCCGGAAACCGCATCCGCGGCGTCCTGGCGGACCCACGCCTGCTGGACGGTGCCCAGCGGCGATTCCTTGCCGGCGTCGTCCTTGGAGTAGCCGGGGACGGCGATGCTGGCGTCCTCGCGGGCGGAACCGGCGACGACGGTGGCCTGCAGGCCCATGCCGCGGATCTCGCCGGCGAGCTTCTCCACCTCCGGCTGCGCCTGCTTCCAGCTGCCGGGCACCTTGGCCCGGACCCGGACGGCGTCGATCGCGGCGGCGTTCTGCTCGTAGCCGCGGGCGGCCGCGAGGCCGTAGTAGTCGGTGATGGCACCGGCGGACTGGCTGGCCAGTCCCGTGGCGCTCAGCGACGGCTTGAGTTCGGTGTTCGGGACGTCCGTGCCGGCTGCGTCCTTCGTCAGGCTGAACGGGGTGGGGTCGTAACCGCCCAGCGGCAGGCGGTTGACGTCGCCGGCAGCCTCTTTGACCTTGCCGGCGTCGAACGTTCCGTAGACCATGGCCAGCGGCGTGGCAAGCTTCTTGCCGGTCTCCAGGTCCCCGCGGTAGGAGCGCTCGTCGACGGGTTTGCGCTGCGTCTGGTCCACGGGGGCTCCGTTGGCGGCCTTCTCCGGCAGCCGGTTCACGGTCACCCAGTCGCCGGGCGTGGCGGTCTTGTCGACGGCGCCGTTGCCGGCGGTGTCGCCGTCCTTGTACGCGGGGGCGGAGGCGAAGTCGGTGCTCCAGGTGGCGGGGTTGTAGAGGCCCTGGCTGAAGCTGCCCATGTCCCCGAGCAACGCGGACAGGTCCTTGGAGCCGGGCCAGGCGAGGGCGAACGGGGACTTGGAGACGAACGGCAGGTAATCCTTGTCCAGCGAACGGGCGGCGGTGCCCACATCCCTGGTGACGTTCCCGGCCGCGTCGATTTCCTCGATCTTGACCGAGTATTTGAGGTCCATCGAGGTGCCGGAACGGACGATCAGCGGGATGGCCTGCGAGTCGGCGGTCAGCGCCCCGGCGCTCTTCGCCTGCTGGTACTGGCTCATCAGCGGGGCCCAGTACTTGAGTTTGACGCCAAGGAAGTCCGGGCCTTCCTTGAGCTGGTCCATGCCGAGGCCTCCCGTGAAGAGGCTTTCGAAGTGGCGTCCGATCACGGCGGCGTTGCGGGCGTCGGCCGGCGGGGCTTTCTCCAGCGGGGCGAGGAAGTCCCCGGCGGTGCCGAGCAGGGCACGCTCGGAAACGGGGTCGACGGCGACGACGGACTCGGTCACCTGCGGTGCAAGCGGCAGCGATACGGCGAGGTTAAACAGGCTGTGCTCAGAGCCGCCGGCCGGGGCGGGGAACTTGATGCCGGTCTCCCCTGCCGGGCCCGCGATGCGGACGTTCTTGCCGCCGGCCACCTGCTCTTCGATGAGCTTGGCCTTGCCGAGGGAGCCTTCGGCCGTGGTCTTGAACAGGGTCTGCTCGGACTGGCCGTCGGAGCTGACGGCGCTGGCGGTGAGCCGGTACTTCCTGGGGGTCTCGGACAGGACCGATTCGGCGGCCGGCCAGTTGCTCGGATCGGTGGCGCCCGGGTCCCCGGCACTGCCGGCGAGTCCGGCCTTGTAGCCGAGGTAGTCGGTGGCTTCAAGCCGGGGGGCTTCGAGGTTCTGGGTGACACGGGAAACCAGGCTGATCGGGGCCGCCACGGACGTGCCGGTGAGCTTGCGGATGGAGTCCAGCTGCTCGAAGCTGATGCCGCCCTGGCCGCTGGCGATCTCAGGCTGCATCAGCCCGCCGGTTTCGTCGGCTTTGGCCTGGACGAGGACGTCGTAGAGCCCCCGGGAGTTCTGGTCCACGGTCCGGTTCAGGGCCGCCTGCGATTGACCCTGGACGAGGACCGAGAGGCACATGGCCACGATCAAAATGGACGCGGTCAGCAGTAGCACTCTGCTTCTGATGAACCTCTGGACGGCGTTCATTGGGCTCCTGAAAGCTGGATTGCGTGCGCACGCCGCAGTTCAATCCGTAGGAAGTGAAGGTTCAATCCGTAGGAAGTGAAGGCGTCCCCTGCCGGGCGTGCTGCCGGGCGTGCAAAAGTAAAGGCCGGACTGCCGGCCGGATCCGAACATTCGGACGTAGCCATTGTACGCAGACCGGTCGCTGGCTCGCGGACGCCGGCGGCGGTCAGGCCGCGGACGGCGTCCGCAAGCCGGACACGGGGCGTCCGGTTGGCGGACACGCGGCGTCCGGGTAGCGGACGGCGAAGCCAGATTCCACCCCGCCGGACCCACCCAACGCCTGACCGGACCCACCCGATGCGACGCGCCGCGACGTTCCTGCCCAGTTACTTCGGCGCCCGGCGCCACCCTTGGTCGGAGGACTACGGGGTCAGGAAGAGCATCAGAACGAGAGCGAAGAGGAACACGCTCTGTGCGCTGTGCGCGATGATCCCGATGAGGGCGCTCTGATACCGGCGAGAGGGTAGCGAGAGGATAAACGTGTCGATGAGGGTGATCGGGATTACCCACGGGACGTGGAGGTGGTAGACGGCGAAGAGAACACCGTTGGCGATCCAGTCCCGCGACCCGAAGACGCCCTTCATACGGGGGAGCAAGTACCCCCGGAAGAGCAGTTCCTCACCCAGCACGGTGTTGAAGACGAAGAAGGCGAGCAGGATGCCCAGCCACAGCCATGAGCCGGAGAGCATCGCCTGCCCGTCGGAGGAGCCCAGGAAGTCACCGAAGTCGCGTCCCGCGGCGGGTGCGATCTCGAACGGAAGGAACTCTTCGAGAGCGAACGCCGCGACGACGATCGGGACAACGAGCCACATGCGCCCCCCGCGGCGGCCCGTCTTGGGGTTGCGGGGAGCCCGCAGCCAGAGCACGTCCCGAACGACTGACCACTTAAGAGTTCGCTGTTCCCTGTAGACGAGCATCAGGACCAGCGCGAACTGCCAGACCATGCCCGCAGTCAAGAGCAGGATGAGGGCCTGCGCGAGGGCGACGGGCGAGTTCCCACCGGAGGCGAGCAGCGGCGCGATCACCCACGCCAGCACGGCCATCGGCACAGCGGCCGCCGCCCAGACTCCGATCACCCCGGCGAGGGTGAGTTGACGGATCGGATTCTCGGCTGCAACGAAGCCCGGGCTGCGACGGGCTGAGTCACGCTGGGTTGGGGATTTCACGGTTGTGCTTCTTTCCGGTGGCACGACGGCACGGCGTGCCCGTCGTGGCGGGTCGGTGAGGCGGACGACGACGTTGCCGCGCTTGGGGTCGGTGTCGACGATGCGGTGGGCCTGTGCGCGCATCCGATGACCTGCCGGTAGAGGCCTTGGAAGGCCCCTACCGGCAGGTCAGTGGCAGTTGGTGTCCCACCGCCAGGAGGCCCACACCGCGGCACCGAGGCAGATGGCTCCGAACAGGACGGGGACTGCTCTTGGGTTCACGCTTGCTGCTGGGCGCGATCGGCCTCACGGCTGGTCGGCATGGTCACCGGCGATGCGACGCGGCGGGGCCAGGTCCAGGCGGAGCGCAGGATGAAGGCCAGGATCAGCACCTCAACTCCGATGGTGAGGGCGTAGTAGAAGGCCCAGTCCCAGGACGCCCCTGCCGCGTTGAACACCATGATGGGGATGTACAGCGATGCCACGACGAGGTTCGTGACGCGGTTCACCCGGGCGGGCAGCGTCATGGAGAGCAGCACCATCAGGGCCGGGATGGCGATGATCACGAAGAAGATGGACATCAACGTCCCGCTGATGTCGAACTCAAAGATGACGCCGCCCCGGATTTCGTCGATTTCGCCGGGCTGGTAGAGGTGGAAGTAGTCGATGTAGATGACGAGGAACATGAGGCTGGTCCAGGCGGCGGCGAGCTTGGCCTGCACGGGGATCGGAGGGTTGTCGAGCAGTTTCGGGGTGTTCGTTCGGATGGTCATCGGTTCTTCTTTCGGGAGGAGTGGTCCGTCCGCCGGAGTGGCGGCAGGTCTGGGCGTGCATACGCTCGGGTTGAGTCGTTCTCGTCGGTCCGGTCGTCAGACGGTGATCACGACCTTCCCTCGGGTGCTGCCGAGACGACGCCCACTACCGCTCCCTCGAGCCCGAGCGCGGCATCGGCGATCGCACCCCCGCCGCACCTCGACGAACGACCCAAGCGTTGCGGCGAACGCGGCTGCCTTGATTTCGGTTCCCATCATTCCTCCTCGTCGTAGGTCGATGCGTTGTCAGGACGGTCGGCTGTTCGAGCGCGCACCAGCCGTACGCCGGTCACAAGCAGCCACACGAGCCAGGCGGCGAGGCCGGCCAGCCCCACCCCCAACGGGAGCGCAGAGCCGTCCGCGATCGCGAGGCTGGCCGCCCCGGCGGCGAGCAGCAGGCCTCCCCCGGCCACGCCGAGCAGACGCTGCCACGGCGGCGTCAGCCGGCTCGTATGCGCCGCCAGCGCAGCGCCGATGAAGGTGGTGCCGAGCGCCGGCAGCGCCAGCGCGTACGCTGCTGCATGCAGCTGCCAGGCGAGCTCGAACGTCGGGCTCGGCTCGGCGAGCTCGCCGGCGGACAGCACGGTTCCGATCCACAGAACGCTGTAGATTGCGAAGACCGCCGAGAGAGCCGCTCCCGCGGCCACCGCGAGGCGCGACCAGTCTGCGCCCGCACCCCCGCGACACCCAACGAGCCCGTGGAGACCGGTCACGAACCCGAGCAGCAGCGGCAGGTGCAGCGCCTCCTGGCCGACCGCGATCGCGACCACGACCCGGTTCTGCTGGTGCCAGGCGAGCACCTCCTCGATCGGGTCCCCGTAGGCGGGAGGTCCGGTCGCGGCGAACATCGCGTTCTGGATCGCCATCGACGCTGCGAGCGCGATCGCCGTCGCACCAACAATCCGCATCGTCGCCGCACCGGCCGGACTCGCCCCCGACACCGGGCGTGCTCCGGCATTAGATCGCTGTTCGATTCCCACAGAAGCCTCCTCACCTCCGAGCTGCGACCCTCGCTGGCCCGTACACCGTACGTCGTACGCTGTACGATAAACTGTGCTCGTACGCTGTACGATTGTCAAGGGGTTCGAGAAAGCGAGGAGACCCATGTCTGCGAGGGAACAACGCCAGGTCGCGTCAGGCGCGGGGCTGAGCAAGCAGCGGGTGGTGGTCGAGGCGGTCCGGCTCGCCGACCGCGAGGGGGTCGACGGGCTGAGCATGCGCCGGCTGGCTGGCGCGCTCGGCGCGGGCGCGATGTCGCTCTACCACTACGTGGCGAGCAAGGAGGAGTTGCTGGACGCCATGATCGACATCGTGTTCGAGGAGATCGAGCTCCCACCCGAAGAGACCGACTGGCAGTCGGCGATGCGACGGCGGGCGGTATCCGCCCGACAGGTTCTCGCACGCCACCCGTGGGCGAACGGCCTGATGGAGTCGCGGACATCGCCGGGGCCCGCGAACCTCCGCCACCACGAAGCAGTCACCGCCTGCCTGCGGAGGGCTGGCTTCCCGGTCTTGATGGCGACGCACGCCAACTGGTTGCTCGACAGCTACGTCTACGGGTTCGCCCTGCAGGAAGCCAGCCTGCCGTTCGACACCGCCGATGAGCTCGCGGACATGGCCGAGAACGTCTTCCTGCCCCAGCTTCCTCTTGACGAGTTCCCCTACCTCAACGAGTCCGCCGCGGCGCTCGTTACTGCCGGCTTCGACCCGGCGGAGCAGTTCATCTTCGGCCTCGACCTCGTCCTAGCCGCCCTCGAGCCCCTGAGAGCCTCCGCATAGCAACAGGGCGCCGACCTCCCGCAGCGGGGAGCGGTGCTGCCCGTAGGGCTTGCCGTTGACCGTGACGGTGCCCGACGTCGGCCGGTCCAGTCCCATGATCAAGCGCATCGTCGTAGACTTGCCGGCACCGAGTTCGATGTCGGTCTCGACCTCATCCTCGATGGCTTTCAACAACGCCTCACGCAAGCCTCTTGAACTCTTACGAGCGTAAGGCTACTCTCGTCGAAGAGCGACTCACAGTCATAGGGGAGGTTCCATGAGAGCAGCATCTATCGAGCGGTACGGCCCGCCGGAGCACGTCGTTGTATCCGACACGCCGACGCCCGAGCTCCGCCGTGGAGAGGTGTTGGTCCGCGTCGAGGCCGCTGCGGTCACCGCGGCCGATGCGCGCCTGCGAGCTGGCCGCTTCCCGAAGGGGTTCGCCCTGCTCGCGCGTCTCGGCGTCGGCATCCGTGGCCCGAGAGCCCGAGTGCTGGGCAGTACGCTCTCGGGCCGCGTCGAGCGGGTCGCGCCGGATGTCACGCGGTTCCTGCCGGGAGACGAGGTCGCTGGAATGACTGGCTTGAGGATGGGTGCGCACGCCGAGTACGTGGCCGTCTCGGCGAGCGCGCTCGTGCGCAAGCCCGTCGAGGTAAAGAACGTGGATGCCGCAGGGGTGCTCTTCGGGGGCACGACGGCGTTGTGGTTCCTCCGCGACCGCGCGGGGGTGAAGGCCGGGATGCGGGTGCTCGTCAACGGAGCGTCCGGCGCGGTCGGGACGAGCGCGGTGCAGCTCGCCAAGCACCTCGGCGCCACAGTGACGGCGGTCACCAGCTCACGGAACCGGGATCTTGTGGTTCGTCTGGGGGCGGACCGGGTGGTCGACTACGCGGAGACCCCCGTTGCGACACTCGACGACCGTTTCGACGTCGTCTTCGACGCGGTCGGGAACGTCTCCCGTGCAGAAGGCTTGCGCCTTTTGGTGCCGACCGGATCGCTCATCCTGGCTGTCGCGGACCTGCTCGACACGGTCCGCGCCCGCGGGCGTGTGCTCGCGGGCCCCGCACCTCAGCGGGGCGAGGACTTTGCGTTCCTCCTCGATCTCGTTGCAAGCGGACACCTAGATCCGGTCACCGAGGTCGTCGGCGGACTGGAATCCGTGCGAGAGGCACATCGACGCATCGACACCGGCCGGAAGGTCGGGAACCTGGTGATCCTCCCGCACAAGGGAGACGACGCCGCGCGGACATTGAACTCTTAGACAAGCTCAATGACCCCAGATAAGGAGCACTTTCATCATCCCGCCACGACGTAACCACCACGCGAAACGTGAATGCCCGAGGCTAGTCCTCGAGATCCACCTCGCGTACCATGTCAGCGCCGATTCCGGCCTTGATGGCGTCCAGGACCTGCTGCGGAACCGAGCTGTCGATGGTCAGCAGGGCGAGCACCTGGCCGCCCTCCGTCTGGCGGGCAACCTGCATGCCGGCGATGTTGATGTTGTTCATGCCGAGGATGTGGCCGATGGTGCCGATCACGCCGGGGCGGTCCGAGTAGGCAACCACAACCAGGTGTTCGCTGATGGGGATCTCCACCTCGAAGCCGTTGATTCCCACCAGCTTCTGGACCTGCTTGGGTCCCGTCAGGGTGCCGGCCACCGAGATCTGGCTGCCGTCGCTGAGGGCGCCGCGCAGGGTCAGGACGTTGCGGTAGGACTCCGTGTCCGGCGTCGTGATCAAGCGGACGTTGATGCCGCGCTGTTCGGCGATCACCGGGGCATTGACGTAGGAGACCTGCTCGGTCACGATGTCGGCGAAGATGCCCTTGAGCGCCGCCAGCTCCAGCACCTTGACGTCGAGGGAGGAGATTTCGCCGGCCACCTCGACGTCGAACTGGGTGAGCGAGGCGTGGGTCATGGCGGTAAAGATCCGGCCCAGCTTCTCCATAAGCGGGATGCCCGGGCGGACGTCCGGGTCGATGACGCCGCCGGCAACGTTGACGGCGTCGGGCACCAGCTCGCCGGCCAAGGCCAGCCGGACGGATTTGGCAACGGAGACGCCAGCCTTTTCCTGCGCCTCGTCGGTGGAGGCGCCCAGGTGCGGGGTCACCACCACGTTATCGAGCTTGAAGAAGGGCAGGTCGGTGCTGGGTTCCGCCACGAAGACGTCGATGCCGGCGCCGGCAATTTCACCGGACTCCAGCGCCGCGTAGAGGGCTTCCTCGTCCACCAGACCGCCGCGGGCGACGTTGACGACGTACGCGGTGCTCTTCATTTTCTTGAAGGATTCCGCGCCGAGCATGCCAACTGTCTCGGGCGTCTTGGGCATGTGGATGGTGATGAAGTCCGACTGTGCGAGGAGCTCGTCGAGGGTCAACAGCTGCACGCCGAGCTGCGCGGCCCGGGCCGAGGTGATGTAAGGATCGTAGGCGAGGATTTTGGTGTCGAAGCCCTTCAGCCGGGCCGCGACGAGGGCGCCGATCCGGCCGAGGCCGATGATGCCGATCTTCTTCTCGAACAGTTCGATGCCGGTGTACTTGGAGCGCTTCCACTCGCCGTCCTTGAGCGCGGCGGACGCCTGCGGGATGTGGCGGGCGAGGCTCAGGATGTGGCCGACCGTGAGTTCTGCGGCGGAGACGATGTTGGAGGTGGGCGCGTTGACCACCATAACGCCGGCCCGGGTGGCGGCTTTGATATCGACGTTGTCGAGGCCGACGCCGGCGCGGGCGATCACCTTGAGGTTTTTCGCGGCGGCAATCGCCTCGGCGTCCAGCCGCGTGGCGGAGCGGACCAGGATCGCGTCGACGTCGGCGATCGCGGAGAGCAGCTGGGAACGGTCGGCGCCGTCGGTCTGGCGGATTTCAAAGTCCGGGCCCAGGGCCTCGATCGTGGCGGGCGAAAGTTCCTCAGCGAGGAGTACTACAGGTTTGGTGCTAGTCACCGGTGACCTCTTTAGCTCTCTTGTATAACAGGCGCGGATTGTTGCGCAGCGTCTGCAGTGCGGGTGGTGCAGAAAAGGTGGTGCAGAAAAGCAGGGAAGCCGGACCCCAGGGTGGGTGTCCGGCTTCCCTGCCGGTCAGTGCCTAGCGGGCTACTGAGCCTTCGGTGTAGTCGTCTTCGTTCTTGATCCAGGAGAACAGCTTGCGCAGTTCGCGGCCGGTCGCCTCGATCGGGTGGTCCTCGCCCTTCTGGCGCAGGGCCTTGAACTCGGGGGCTCCGGCGTCCTGATCGTCGATGAAGCGCTTGGCGAAGGTGCCGTCCTGGATGTCCGCCAGGACCGCCTTCATGTTTTCCTTCACGTCCGGGGTGATGACCCGCGGGCCGGAAACGTAGTCGCCGTATTCTGCGGTATCCGAGACGCTCCAGCGCTGCTTGGCGATGCCGCCTTCAACCATCAGGTCCACGATCAGCTTGAGCTCGTGCAGGACCTCGAAGTAGGCCACCTCGGGCTTGTAGCCGGCTTCGGTGAGGACCTCGAAGCCGTACTGGACCAGCTGCGAGGCGCCGCCGCAGAGGACAGCCTGCTCGCCGAAGAGGTCGGTTTCGGTCTCTTCGGTGAACGTGGTCTCGATAACACCCGCGCGGGTGCCGCCGATGGCCTTGGCGTAGGACAGGGCCAGTTCCCTGGCTTTGCCGGACGGGTTCTGCTCGACGGCGATCAGGTCCGGCACGCCGCGGCCGGCCTCGAACTCGCGGCGGACGATGTGGCCCGGGCCCTTGGGGGCAACAAGGGCGACGTCGACGTCGGCCGGGGCCTTGATGTAGCCGTAGCGGATGTTGAAGCCGTGGCCGAAGAACAGGGCGTCGCCCGGCTGCAGGTTCGGGGCGATGTCCTCGGCGTAGACGTGGCGCTGGACCTGGTCCGGGGTGAGGACCATGATGAGGTCGGCTTCGGCCACGGCCTCGGCGACATTCAGCACGCGCAGGCCCTCGGCCTCGGCCTTGGCGCGGGACGTGGAGCCTTCCTTCAGGCCGACGCGGACGTCAACACCGGAATCGCGCAGGCTGAGGGCGTGGGCGTGGCCCTGGGAGCCGTAACCGATGACGGCGACGGTGCGGCCCTGGATGATCGACAGGTCGGCGTCGTCGTCGTAGAACATTTCAGTCACTGGGGTGTCTCCTTTGAGTGGATTCTTGTGGTGCGTATCGGGAAAAACTGGTGGTGGTGCTGCCTAGGCTGTCCTTTACGCGGAGCGTAAGGCCCTGTCGCTCATGGAGCGGGATCCCCGGCCCACGGCCAGGGTGCCGGACTGCACGATTTCGCGGACGCCGAAAGGCTCCAGCACGGAGAGCAGGGCCGAGAGCTTTTCGGGGTGGCCCGTGGCCTCGATGACCACCGATTCGGTGGAGACGTCCACCACGGCAGCGCGGAACAGGTCTGCAGCCTGGGTAACCTGCAGCCGGTTTGCGGCATCCGCACGGACCTTGACCAGGATGTGGTCGCGCTGTACGGACGATTCGGGGGTGAGCTCGACGATCTTGATCACGTTGACCAGCTTGTTCAGCTGCTTGGTGATCTGTTCGACCAGTACCCCGTCGGCGTCGACGACGACGGTCATCCGGGACATGCCCGGAACTTCCGTCGGGCCCACGGCCAGGGAGTGGATGTTGAAGGCGCGGCGGGCGAAGAGGCTGGCCACGCGGGTCAGCACACCGGGCTTGTCTTCGACCAGCACGGATAGTGTGTGGCGGGTAGTCATGTTCAGTCCTCTTCTTCCCAGTCCGGGGTCATGTTGCGGGCAACCTGGATCTGGTCGTTGCTGACTCCGGCGGGGACCATCGGCCACACCATGGAGTTGGGGCTGACGACGAAATCAACCACCACGGGGCGGTCGTTGATCGCCAGCGCCTTTTGGATGGTGGCGTCGATGTCCTCGTCGCGCTCGCAGCGGAACGACGCGCAGCCGTAGGCGTCCGCCAGCTTGACGAAGTCCGGGATGCGGACGGTGTCGTGGCCGGTGTTGAGGTCGGTGTTGGAGTAGCGGCCCTCGTAGAACAGGGTCTGCCACTGGCGCACCATGCCGAGGGAGGAGTTGTTGATGATGGCCACCTTGATCGGGATCTTGTTGATGGCGCAGGTGGCCAGTTCCTGGTTGGTCATCTGGAAGCAGCCGTCGCCGTCGATCGCCCAGACTACCCGGTCCGGCTCGCCCACCTTGGCGCCCATGGCCGCCGGCACGGCGTAGCCCATGGTGCCGGCCCCGCCGGAGTTCAGCCAGGCGTGCGGGCGTTCGTACTTGATGAACTGCGAGGCCCACATCTGGTGCTGTCCCACGCCGGCGACGTACACGCCCTCGGGGCCGGTGAGGGCTCCGATGCGTTCGATCACCCGCTGCGGTGCCACCAGGCCGTCCTCCGGTTCGGTCCAGCCGAGCGGGTAGGTCTCCTTGAGGTTGTTCAGGAACACCCACCAGTTGCTCAGGTCCGGGGCGCCGGTAGCCGCGAACTGCGCCCGCAGGGCCTCGCTCAGTTCCGGGATGATCTCCTTGACCGAGCCGACGATCGGGACGTCGGCCGTGCGGTTCTTGGAGATTTCCGCCGGGTCGATGTCCGCGTGGATGACCTTGGCGTTGGGGGCGAAGGACTTCAGGATGCCCGTCACCCGGTCATCGAAGCGCGCGCCGAGGGTGATCAGCAGATCGGACTGCTGGAGCGCGGTCACGGCGGACACGGTGCCGTGCATGCCGGGCATGCCGACGTGCTGCGGGTGCGAGTCCGGGAAAACGCCGCGGGCCATCAGGGTGGTGACCACGGGGGCGCCGGAGAGCTCGGCGAGTTCCAGCAGTTCCGCCGAGGCATGGGCCTTGACCACGCCGCCGCCCACGTAGAGCACGGGCTTGCTGGCCGCCGCGATGAGCCGGGCGGCTTCGCGCAGCTGCTTGTTGTGGCCGCGGAGCACGGGGTGGTAGCCGGGCAGATCGATCTTGGGCGGCCAAGAGAAGGTCATCTGGCCCTGCTGGGCGTCCTTGGCGACGTCCACCAGCACGGGGCCCGGCCGGCCTGTCGAGGCGAGGTGGAAGGCCTCGGCCATGACGTGCGGGATCTCGTTCGGGTCCGTGACGAGGAAGGAGTGCTTGGTGATCGGCATGGTGATGCCGACGATGTCCGCTTCCTGGAAGGCATCGGTGCCGATGACGGCGCTGGCGACCTGTCCGGTGATGGCCACCATCGGTACCGAGTCCATGTGGGCATCCATGATGGCGGTCACGAGGTTGGTGGCGCCGGGGCCCGAGGTGGCGATGCAGACGCCAACCCGTCCGGTGACCATGGCGTAGCCTTGCGCGGCGTGGCCGGCGCCCTGTTCGTGACGGACCAGAATGTGGTTCATTCGGGAGGCCATCAGGGGGTCATAGGTGGGCAGGATCGCACCACCTGGCAAACCAAAAATATCGTCCACGCCGAGTTCCTCGAGCGAGCGGACAATTGCTTGTGAGCCGGTCATCGCTGTCGGGGGTACGACGTTGTTCGGCCCGGGGACAAGGGAGACGGCGGCAGCAGTGTCGACGCCGGCGGCAGCCGGACGCTCGGCGCGTTCCGGAGCCTTGGTGGCTCCAGCGGACTTCGTGGCCATCAGCGCGGGGCTGATCGGCGATCCTTTGCTCATCGGACTCTTCCTTTGTGGATCTGGTAATCGTGGAACTGCAGAGGTGGATCTTCAGTGATCTTGGAACTGCGGTGAAGGCGCTGTGCTGGTGCGTAGTGCTGGCTGTGCTGCGGGAAACAAAAAAACCCCTCAGCCTGACGGCTCTTCGAGGGGTTGCGCGTGACGGTTCGTTACCGGCCGGGCTAGTGAGCCACGCGCTTGGTAAGTACGACGACGACGCCGGTGGTAACGAATGCGATCATGCATTCAGTTTTCCCTCTGAGTGAGACGAGTGTCAACGAGCACGGCTCTCGTCTCACTATCTGGACTTCATTGTCCACCTGTTGGTCCCCGAGCTCTGCTAGCCGCAGTAAGCGCCCGTGGAGGCGCTGTGGACCAGCTTGGCGTACTTGGCGAGCACGCCCTTGGTGAACTTCGCCGGCAGGGGCTCCCAGCCTGCCTTGCGACCCTCGAGCTCCGCGTCGTCCACGAGCAGGTCGAAGGTGCGGGCCGCAATATCCACGCGGATCCTGTCGCCGTCCCTGACGAAGGCGATGGGGCCGCCGTCGGCCGCTTCCGGGGCGACGTGGCCGATGCACAGTCCGGTGGTTCCGCCGGAGAAGCGGCCGTCGGTCAGCAGCAGGACATCCTTGCCGAGACCGGCGCCCTTGATGGCACCGGTGATAGCGAGCATTTCGCGCATGCCCGGTCCGCCCTTGGGCCCTTCATAGCGGATGACAACGACGTCGCCGGCCTTGATCTGGCCGTTGTTGAGTGCGTCCAGGGCGCCCTGTTCCCGCTCGAACACGCGGGCGGAACCCTCGAAGACGTCGGCGTCGAAGCCTGCGCTCTTCACGACGGCGCCTTCCGGCGCCATGGAACCGTGCAGGATGGTGATGCCGCCCGTCTTGTGGATCGGGTTGTCCATGGCGCGGAGCACCTTGCCGTCGGGATCCGGCGGGTTGATCGCGGCGAGGTTCTCGGCCACCGTTTTGCCCGTGACGGTGAGGCAGTCGCCGTGGATCAGGCCGGCGTCGAGCAGTGCCTTCATAATGACCGGCACGCCGCCGATCTTGTCCACGTCGGTCATGACGTAACGGCCGAACGGCTTAAGGTCACCCAGGTGCGGGATCCTGTCGCCGATGCGGTTGAAGTCCTCCAGGCTCAGGTCCACTTCTGCCTCGCGCGCGATGGCCAGCAGGTGCAGCACGGCGTTGGTGGAGCCGCCGAAGGCCATGGTGACGGCGATGGCGTTCTCGAAGGCCTTCTTCGTCATGATGTCGCGGGCGGTGATGCCGAGCCGGAGCAGGTTCACCACGGCCTCGCCCGATTTGTGCGCAAAAACGTCGCGGCGGCGGTCGGCGGACGGCGGAGCGGCGGAGCCGGGGAGGGACATGCCCAGTGCTTCGCCGATGCAGGCCATGGTGTTGGCCGTGTACATGCCGCCGCAGGCACCCTCGCCCGGGCAGATGGCCCGCTCGATGCGGTCCAGGTCCCCGCGGCTCATCTTGCCGGCGGCGCAGGCGCCCACGGCTTCGAAGGCGTCGATCAGGGTGACTTCCTTTTCGGAGCCGTCCTCAAGCTTGACCCAGCCGGGCATGATGGACCCGGCGTAGAGGAAGACCGAGGCGAGGTCCAGCCGGGCGGCTGCCATCAGCATGCCGGGCAGGGACTTGTCGCAGCCGGCCAGCAGCACCGAGCCGTCGATCCGCTCGGCCTGCATCACGGTTTCGACCGAATCGGCGATGACTTCGCGGGACACCAGGGAGAAGTGCATGCCCTCGTGGCCCATGGAGATGCCGTCGGAGACGGAGATGGTGCCGAATTGCATGGGGAAGCCGCCGGCGGCGAAGACGCCTTCCTTGGCGCCCTGGGCGAGCCGGTTCAGGGAGAGGTTGCAGGGCGTGATTTCGTTCCAGGAGCTGGCGACACCAATCTGCGGTTTGGCGAAGTCGTCATCCCCCATGCCGACAGCCCGGAGCATTCCGCGCGACGGTGCGGCGTGGATGCCATCGGTGACCACCCGACTGCGGGGCTTGATGTCCGGTTTGGTGCCTGCTGCTGTTCGGGTGTCCTCACTCATGGCCTAAAGTCTAGGGCTCCGCCGTGGACGGGGACGACCCCGAACGGACCATTAAGCGTAATAGCGGGAATATTTCGATCAAATAGTGGACTCTCGTCTCACCTGATGGACTCGGCCGTTTGTTCCGGCTCAGTTCAGGTGCGCCGCGTCACGCAGCTCGGGGGCTTCGGCCACGGCCTGCGCCTCCGCCTTGAGCATCGTGAGGACCTGCTGGATGGTGGTCCGGGCCGCGACGTCGGGGCGCGCCAGGGCGACGATGCTGCGGCGGGCCTTGACCCCCGCAAGCGGCCGGAGGACAAAGCCCCTCCCCTGGTTTTTCAGCGCCGTGTAGCGGGGCAGCAGGCTGAGGCCGTGCCCGGCACTGACCAAGGCCTCAAGGACCCGCAGGTCGGGGAAGAGCTGGGCGCGGACGGCCGGGGAATCGGCCTGAACCTCGATCTGGCGCAGCACGGTGTCGAAGGGGAAACCGTCGGGCACGCCCATCCAGGGGAAGCCGATGACGTCTTCCGCCCGCAGGGTAGCTTTGCCGGCGAGCACATGGCCCTCCGGCATGGCGACGTCGAGCGGCTCATCCAGCAGCGGGACCACTGTGAGACCCAGCCGGGCAAACACTTCAGGGCCGTCCACGCTGTGGGCCAGGACTACGTCGTAGTCGGCAGTGAGGCCTGCGAAGCCCGCCACGTTCGGGTCTTCAAAGTGCGCCTCGAAACGGAGCCCGTCGATGGCCTTGACCCGGTGCAGGAGCCCCGGGAGGAACATTTCGGCGGCGCTGGGAAAGAAGGCCGCTTTGACGTGCGTCTGCCAGCCGAGCCGGTACGTGTCGATGGTGGCCTCCGCTCGCGCCATGGCGGTGGCCACCTCGGCGGCGGCTCCCGCCATCGCAAAACCGGCCTCGGTGAGCCGCACTCCCCGGCCGGATTTCTCCACCAGGACCACCCCGAGTTCCTCCTGCAGGGTCTTGAGCTGTTGTGAGACCGCGGAGGGCGTCACCTTCATGGCCTCGGCGGTGGCGCCGACCGTGCCGCGGTCCGCCAACTCCCGGAGTATCCGCAGTCGCTTGAAATCCATGATGTGAGGCTACAGGGCATGTCCGTCACTGCTGGACAGCCGGCTCGGCCCAGACGTACCGTCGAGCAACGGCAACCTTGCCTTATGGAACTGCCCTCTGGACAGAAAGGCCTTGCTATGGACTGGATTATCTGGCTCGTCGTCATCGTGGCGATTGTCGCCGTCGTCTGGTGGCTGCTGAACCGCAACAACTCCCGCGGCGGCAGCGACTCATCGGCCGGAGGCGGCACAACCGCTTCCGCGCAAGCCTCCAAACCCGCTTCGATTCCTGATACCGGACACGGCGGCGCCCTCTCCGGTGGAGGTGCCGCGGCGTCCGCAACCGCAGCCGCCACCACCGGGATACCCACGGCTGCCGGCTTCAGCCAGGCCGAACCCGAGCCGCCCACCACGGCAGAAGACACGGCGGCGGCAGAGCCGCCAGCGGAGGCGCCGTATCCGGACCCGGCAGCGGCGGCGGCCGCTCCAACGGTTCCGGATGCGGGCGAGCCCCCGGCGCCGGCGAGCACCGAGTGGGAGACCCAATGGTCGGAGACACCAGCGGCCGAGCCGCAGGCGGCGGTCCGCCATGAGCCGGTTCACGGCGGATCCACGGCACACGTCGACACGGTGGCGGGAGGGGGCGCGGCTGCCGGGCCGCAGGCGGAAGAGCCGACGGCGGCTGCCATCCCGGTACATCACCCCGAGTACACCGAGCCCCATGCGCCCACTTTGCCCGGCGCGGAGTCAGCCGCGGCCGAGGCTGCCTTTGCGCCGGGTGCAGAGGCGGAACCTGCCGCGGAACCCGTCGCCGCCGGGACAGCAGGGCCAGTGGCAGCAGAGCCGGCGCCCCTTGCCGTGACCGAAACCCGACAGACGGCGGCGTCCTCCGCCGCCGCCGAAACTGCTGCGAGCCACACCGCCGAGCCGGCCGGCCATCTCGCCCTGGACCAGCCCTACGGCGACGGATCGGCGTCACCCGCGGCCGACGGCAGCGGCCCAGAAGGGTTCACCGTCAAAGGCAACGCCTCCTCGATGATCTACCACGAAGACACCAGCCCCGCTTTCGAGGAAACCACCGCCGAGGTCTGGTTCCTGTCTTCTGCCCATGCCGAAGCCGCCGGCTTCCGGCCACCCCGCCGGTCACGGCAGTAGTCGTCGGCACGGCTGACGGCCGCAGAGAAGAGCCGCACCGCAATGGGAGCGCGGATGACGACAAGGACGGGGCGCAGGCCATCAGCTGCGCCCCGGACTGCGATGCGGGCCGGCGTCCGTGCCCTGGTGATGGCCGCCGCCTCGATTCTGCTGGTGGCCTGCACGGGCAGCGGCAGTCCCCCGGTTTTGCCGGCAGGCAGCGGCGGCCCTGCGGCCAGCAGCCCCGCATCGGGTGTTCCGCAGAATACGGCCCCGCCGACGGTAGCCGGCCGGATCGATGCGGAGTTGCGCGTCCCGTGGTCGACGGTTTTCCTGCCCGACGGCACCGCCATCATTTCCGAACGCGACAGCGCCCTGCTCCGGTCGATCAGCAGCGGACCGGGCGGCGTCGGCTCAGTGAGCGGCGGCTCGGTGAGCGGCGGGCGGGCCGGCATCGTTGGCCGGGTGCCCGACGTCGTGCCCGGCGGCGAAGGCGGACTGCTGGGGTTGGCGCTCTCCCCGGATTTCGCGTCGGACCGGTACCTGTACGCCTATTTCACGGCGGCGGCTGACAACAGAGTCGCCCGAATGCGCCTCGAGGACGACGGCGGGCAGTTGCGGCTGGGGCCGGCGGAAGTCATCTTTGCCGGAATCCCGAAGGCGTCCACGCACAACGGCGGACGGATCCGGTTCGGGCCGGACGGGTACCTGTACGTCGGCACGGGCGATTCGCAGCGCCGCGAACAGCCACAGAACACGGGTGCCCTGGGCGGCAAAATCCTTCGGCTCACGCCCGAGGGCCGTCCCGCTCCGGGAAATCCGTTCGGGGACAACCCGGTGTACAGCCTCGGCCATCGCAACGTCCAGGGGCTCGCGTGGGACAGCGCCGGCCGGCTGTGGGCCAGCGAATTCGGTCCCGACGTGAACGACGAGTTGAACCTGATTGTGCCCGGCGGCAACTACGGCTGGCCGGACGTGACCGGCGCCCCGCACCGCAGCGGCTTCCTTGACGCGAAGCTCGTGTGGCCGTCGACGGCGGAGTCCTCCCCCAGCGGACTCGAAATAGTCGGCGATACGGCCTACCTGGGCGCCCTCCGCGGCCAACGAATCTGGGCTGTCCCCCTCGGCGGGGAATTTGCGGGCGAAGCTGTGAGCTATTTCACCCGTCAGTACGGCAGGATTCGGAACGTTTCAGTGTCACCCGACGGCCGCCTCTGGGTGCTCACCAACAACCAGAACCCCGACTTTGTGCTGGTTCTGAACCTCCCCGGATAGGCACCCCCACCCCTGCCCACGTCGATTTCACACGGCATCGAATCTCGTGTAGAGTTTCATGTCGTTGCGGAGAACAACCGGGGAAACGAAAAGCCCGGTAAACGAAACAACAGATGCACCTCTAGCTCAATTGGCAGAGCAATTGACTCTTAATCAATGGGTTCCGGGTTCGAGTCCCGGGGGGTGCACCACAAAAACCCCGTCTTTACTGGCCTTAGGCCATGAAGGCGGGGTTTTGTTTTGCCTGCAAATCCTACGAAGGGCTATTTACGGGCTACTTATTCCGACCGCACCGGCTGAGGTGCTTAGGTCGAAGAACCGCAAATCTGGCCCGGGCCGACCTGCGAATGTCCGTTAGTTTCCGACTCAACGCCCTCCCGCAACATTGCTGTCGCGCTCGTTGACCAGCAGACTGTGACAGCGCAGGCAGCGTACCTAGCCCAGGAAGTCGGTTGCTTCACGGTTGGAGCCGATCACGGTTTCGCAGTGACGGCCCCAGCCGGAGGTCGAGGACTCCATGGTGGCCGTCTTGCCCTGGCCGGGCTCACCGATAACACCGGTCGGGACGTTGGCCCGGACGCCAGCGGCAAGTGCGCGCTGGAACGGGGAGCCGGGGAATTCGTGGATCGAGGCCATGATGTTCTCCTAAGAGGTAGATGGGCGGTTGCCCGTTTGCTTACCTCTCATGTGTGCGAAGTCAGGAAACCCTCTCACCGGCCCTCGGGTCTTGCCGGGTCAGCTGATCACCCGTCGGATCAGGGCCGCCGCGTCCTGCACTGCAGGGTGGCTGAGGGTGAGCGCCTCCGGGGCACCGGCCACACTGAGCCCTGAAACGTCCCACAGTCCGTAGCTTGCCCAGCGCGGCTCGTAGAAGGACCACCAGGACAGGCCGGCGTAGTCGCCGGTGTCGTACATGGACCGCGCCCACTGCTGGGTGGAGGCCCGGTCTTTGGAGACAACGCTGCTGGGCCGCAGCGACCAGTCCTGCAGCGCCTGCGGATCATCAAGATCCAGGATGGACGGGTCCCCCTCGTACTTCACAAGGGCTTTTACCGTCCCGGCAGGCGTCCCCGGCGACGGATCCAGGACTTCCGGCTTCCAGACCGAGTAGTCGCCGAGGGCTTCAGCAATGGCACCCTCCGGAGAATCGCCGACATAGAGCACCAGATAGTCCCGGTCAGGGTCATCGACCCGCCCGGAACCCTGTCTGGGCCAGATGTAGAGGGGATGCCCGTTCGCGGAGGTGTCAGCGGCCGCCGGGTGATAGTTCAGCACGCGCCAGAATTCCACTAGGCGAAGGCTCCCTGCTCGTGGGCGCGGATCGCCTCGATCACCGGTGCTGCACCTTCGAGCCGGTAGACATCGATGGGCCGGGCACCGAGGTGGGAGTTGTGGCCCTCCAGCCACAAGATGGCCTGGGCCGGGGTGAATGCGCTGTGGAGATGGCCCACCAGGGCGTCCAGGTCGGCCAGCTGGGCACGGTTCTCATCGTTCGGTGCATCTTTGCCGGACGCCCACCGGCTCGGACGATCCTTGTTGACGCCCAGGAGTGCGGCAACGGTGTTGTTCCCGAGGGCGTTGACGAGTCGCTGCGTCATGGCGCCCGGTCCGTAGTCCGGAGCGTCCTTTTTCAAACCGCCCAGGTTGATTGTGATCGTCTCTACCGGCGCCTTCGCGCGCGCTTTGGAACTCGCCGGTCGGCGCGTGTGCACCTGGGCCAGGCCTTTGGGAATCAGCCCGACCCCGTTCCGGACCTTGACTGTAAACTCCCGGCCGCCGCTTTTCAGGATGACCGTCTGTTCAGTGGTAGTCCTTTTCGTCTCCATGAACCAACACTATCTGTTGGGCACCGAAGTCGGAAGAGATGCGGCCTAGCGGTGCACGGTCCAGGTGTAGGAGAGCCACGTTGTAGACCACATCGACCCACGCAGGCGGGAAGCAGTCGGTCAGGTCCTCTCCCGCGGCCAGGCCCCCTGGCCACGCCCCGCTGAATCGGTCGTTGATAGGTTTGCGGCGGGAAACGGTTCCGCCGGCGGGTTCGCGTCCATGAATCGAGCCTATGTGCCGCCGCCGGCCGGACGCCGGGCAGCTTACCCGGGCCCAGGCCGCGGTGCACCCGCGCCGTCGAAGGCCCCGGCCGCCGTCGTGCAGGCCATACAGCCAGGTATCCCGTCCAGGGGGTAGAGTCGGCTCAAATCATCCGAAGGGGAATGGGAACCGATGAGACTCGAAGGATGGCACGTCATGGTGCTCCTGGCGATTATGGTGATGGTGATGGTGATGGTCGTCATCGTCGCAACGCTCATCGTCCGCCGGACGCTGCGCTGGGCCCGGCGGAACGACAGCGGAAGCGGTTCGGGACCAGCATCGCCGTAGTGGCCAGGCATAGAGACTAACTCGGCACCCTGGACGCCGTCGATCAGGAGCTCGCCAACGTTGCCGGATACTGGGCCAGTTCATTCGTCAGCGGCAGCTGCGGGATATTCAACTTCGGATATATGGGAACCGGCGCCGTCCGGTTGCGGTGGCCCGGAGCGCGGATGGCTCGGGCCGGTTCTTTCCCGTCCCGAAGCTTGCCCCGGTGGTGATGAGCGTGGCGAGGATGATGGCTGCTCCGACGAGCTGCCCGGGGGTAAGGGTTTCATGGAGGACGATCCATCCGCACAGTGTCGCGACCAGCGGGCTGAGGAGGCCGAGGAATGCAGTAGTGGATGCCGGCATGAGATGGATCCCGCGGAACCAAAGCGTGTAGGCGACAGCCGTGCCGATGATGCCCAGGTACAGGTAGCCGGAGACGTTCGCAGCGGTGAAGGATTCCGGTGGCGGCCCTTCGATGATCAGAGCCAGGGGTGTCAGGACGATGCCACCGCCGATGAGCTGCCATGACGTGGTGGTTAGGAGAGTGCCGGGCCGTCCCCATTTCTTGCTCAACACCACACCGGCAGCCATCGCCAGCGCACCGCCCAGTGCAGCGGCAACTCCTACGGTGTCCAGCCGCGCCTGAGCCTGCAGGACCAGGAGAGCGACCCCCGCCACTCCGACAAGGCCCAGGACGATTTTCTTCGTCGTGAGTTTTTCGCCGATCCACCGGGAGGCGCATACTGTCACCAGCAGTGGCTGCACGGCACCGATCGTGGCCGCCACCCCACCCGGCAGCCGGTACGCCGCAATAAACAGCAACGCAAAGAAGACCCCGATGTTCAAGGCACCCAATAGCAGCGCCTTCCACCACCAGCTCCCCCGGGGCAGTCGCCGGACCACCACAAGCAGCACCAGTCCAGCAGGGAGCGAACGCAGCAGTGCCGCCAGGAGAGGCCGGCCAGGAGGCAGAAGCTCCGCGGTCACTACATACGTCGTCCCCCACACACAGGGCGCGAGAGCGGTCACAAGAAGGACCATCCATTTATTGCTAAGCACTTAGCTAAGATAGCTCAGCACTTAGCTAATTGCTAGTGTGGATCCTATGACCGATCAGGTGGATTTGATCCTCGAACAATGGGACCGAGAACGGCCGGATCTCGATGTGTCCCCCATGGCAGTCGTGGGGCGCCTGTCCCGCGTTGCCCGGCGTTTCGAGGAGCGATTGGCACACACCTTCGCCGAACACGGTCTGGACGCGGCCGGTTTCGATGTCCTGGCGACGTTGCGCCGCACGGGATCCCCGTTTGTCCTGACACCGAAAGACCTGGCCGCGAGTTCAATGGTTACCTCGAGTGCCACCGCCCAGCGGCTGAACAGGCTGGAAAGCCAGGGCCTCGTCTCCCGCACCCCCAGCACCGTCGACGGGCGGGGAAAACAAGTCCTGCTCACCGACCGCGGCAAGGACATCGTCGACGGCGCCCTGTCCGCCCACGTGCAAACGGAACACGA
Organism: Arthrobacter sp. CG_A4; assembly: GCF_035985125.1. Lineage (NCBI taxonomy): Bacteria > Bacillati > Actinomycetota > Actinomycetes > Micrococcales > Micrococcaceae > Arthrobacter > Arthrobacter sp. CG_A4. Next base: position 176,318 of record NZ_JAXCID010000001.1, read on the forward strand.
ACTGCTGCAAGGCCTTGACAGCACGGAACGTCAGATTCTTGCATCACTTTTGACCAAACTCGACAACAGCTGAGGGGACCTCACGGCAGCACTCATTTGCTCGCGGCAGGACCGGCGCGTCAACCGGATTACCGGGCGGTTCGCAGTCGAGGCCGTGCTCGTCTCCCGTTGGCCGAACCTTGATGCCGCACCCCGAATTTTGTAAAGAAACCCGGTACGGGCGCCACCAGAGGCTTGGCCAGCTGCTGTGAGAGCCAGCGAAATTTCGGCTGGGTTGCCCAGTAGGCACGCGGGGAGGTTGACCGGGAGCGTCTGTGCGGCAGAAATCAGTGAATCTGCTGTTAGTCCCCGAACCTTGGTGCTTATTCTGCTGCGGATACCGCAACTTCAGTGGACGGGTCCAGATGAGGGTCGCAGCCTCCACAAAACAGATCTTCCGCAATGTCACCGCAACACTGACAGCGATGATCCAAGGCCGCGGCTTCAACGATGTAGGTGGTCATAGGCCTATGTTCCTCTGACGGCCGCCGTTCCGAACACCGTAGCCGCTACCCGTTTCCAGCGCACGACTACTCGCCAGCCTGCCGTCCGGAGGCGTTGGGCCCGGGACGCGCCAGGGTCTCAGGACACGCGCCGGACTGCCGCCAACTGGAACTTGATCGGTAGCGGCAGCTGGACTGGGCAGGCTCCGACTGGTTCGTCGAGCAGTTCGTTAATCGAGGTCTGCCCTTCCAGCTCCGCCAGCGGGTTCGCGTCCATCAATTGAGCCTATGTGCCGCCGTCGGCCGGGCAGGTGAGGGACACGGACCCGATGAGGGTGCCGCCGTCGTCGAACCAGAAAGACTCCGGGGGCCGTCACTATCAGGGACCGGCAGATACAACGTCCCCTAATTCCACTTTGACGGGGCACCCAACGGCTTCGGAATATTTGCACTCCAGTGTTGTGACGTCGGATGTGGCCCTGGCGGACTCCAGGGCAAGACGAAGACTTGACCCATCTGGCGGTACCGACACGATGTTGACGGCAGGCCGCCCCGTTGGCCTGAGGCCTTAACGCCGGTTGTTGGTGTGCTGCAGGCGGTCAGGAAGTTATTGAATGCCGGTGCAGTCAATTAACTGCGCACTCAATACACGGTGCACTCGACCTCGGGAAATCGGGTGTTGTCTGGCAGCGGAACCCCGATGCCCCGCAAGGTCGCGTCGAAGAAGGCGAGCGTGAATGCGTTGACGATCGTGCGGGCTCGCCGTACGCCGATCGATCCCGATGGGCCCATTCTGGCGAGGAGCGGCGCCCATGAGGGGGCGTCGGTGAAGTCGATGTGTGACATTCCCGAGATCGCGATGTGGAACCCGGTGCCCTGCGGCTGTTTCGCCAGCGTCTGCGCTGTGCTGGTGATCGTCTCTTCGATGACGTCGTCGTCCCACCCGCCCGAGCGTCGGTGCTCCCGCCGCATATCGGCGACCGGACGGGTCAACCACATGGCAGGCGCGCGCAGCCCGGAGGCGACCACGCTCGCGGGCATCGCTGCGTCGTACATCAGACACGCGCCGATGCGCTCGTTCCGCCGGCACGCCTCGGCCGCGATCTTCCCCCCGAGCGAGATTCCGAACACGCCGACGCGTCGCAGGTCGACGTTGAGCGCCACCTCGTCCTGTCCGGCCCCGTGCAGGTCATCGAGTCTCGCGAGCACGAGATCGACATCCGGAGCCAAGTGCGCGATGACCACGCCGGGATCGTGGCGGGCATACAGTCGCGTGCGCGGAAGCATCGGGATGCGACGGCCGCCTGACGTGGCGGCCGCGCTGGCCGAGATATACGGCTGGTCGATACCGACGACGACGTAGCCGTGTGAGGCGAGTTCCTCGACCTGCACCGTGTTGGAAGTGCGAAAGCCACCAAGGCCCGACAGGTACACAACCACCGGGTATGGGGTCTCTTCGGGCGCGATACTGGCTTCGAGGATCGCGTTTGTGGCTGTGTGGCCGAGATGCCCGAGCAGCCACGCGGGCAGGGCAGTCCGACCGCCCGTCACGTCTTTGAGCGCCGCGAGCAGGGAGCTGAAGACGGCGCCCGCATCTTCCATGTACCGGGACCGCGGCCCCGACGTGGCACGATAGGGATACCAGATCTGCGCAACAATCTCGCGGATCTCATCCGGGTCCTCGGAGAGAATCTCGGGACGGCCCGGGTCGCTCCATCGATGGACAACCGTGCCGACGCCGTACGGTCCTGTCGGGCGCGGAAACCGTACCGGCGGGACGAGCCCCCGGACGACGACGATCACGCCCGCCACGAAGACAAGGGCTACCGTAGCGGCACTGGCTCCGGGCGTGGGCAGCGCCAGCAGCGAAGCCAAGAGGGCGACCAGCGGGACGTAGCGGAGATGGAGACTCCCTCGCAGCGCAGGCACCAGCAAACACGCGGCACTCACCGCGACCCCTGCGGCAGCAGCCACTGGCAGCGCTGCGCCCAGGAAACTTGTCAGTTGCATTTGTAGGATCCGTGGCGAGCGGGACGGGCGGTCACGTCACCATCCTCGCGCAGCATGCGCCGGGTCTCGTCCACGCCGCAATTCCCGGGGGTACCCGGCGTCGTGCTCTTGAACGGCACCGTCATCGCCTACCCGGCCTTCAAGTCGGTGGCCGCCGCTCCGCAGCCGCGGCACCTGTCCCATCAGTCCCTGCGGCGCGGGAGGACCAGCAGCGCGTCGCCCACCGGACGCTGACCTGCCGCATCGGAGGGCGAGTTGACCACCTGGCCGTCTGCGACCATGGTGGTGGAGCCTCCGCCGTCGAGGTTGATGGCGTCCACCATCCCCAGGGACCGGGCGACGTCGGCTGCTTCTTTGATGCTGAGCCCTAGCGATGTGGTTTGGCGTCCGTCGGCCGTGGCCAGGAGGGTGCGCCCCCGGGCGTCGACGCCAGCGATGGTCCGGGGGTTGCGCTTGTGGACCCAGCCGTAATAGAAGCTGTTGCTGTCTCCGGAATGGACCATGCCGTCGCGTCGGGCCGTGATGTTCTCGGCGCCGCCGGACACGAGCATCGGCCCGCCGTTGACGACCGATGTGTCCCCGCCCGTCTTCTCTTCCTTGCCGGCTTCATTGGTCAGCCCGGACTCGACATTGAGGTGTTTGCCGAGGGTTGCGACGTCCTTGAGCTTGGGCGCGTCCGCTCCGGTGGCCTGCAGGGTCCTTCCGCCGGACGGAACGGCTGTACCCCGGGCGGCGTTGATGGCTGTCACCGTGCCGTGTTGGTCCAGGAGGACTTCCAGTCCTGGACCGGACGGCGTGGCGGGACCGAACTCGCCGCTAAAGGCGACGGTCTCGTCAGGGTCCGTGCAGGTGGCGTCGTGGCGCGGCAGATTGGTGGGGAGATCACCGGTACCTCCGCAGTTGCGGATCAGCCCCGGTACCCGGTTGAGGCCGTCCAGGGCCACAGACGTGCCGTGGCCGGGAGAGGAGATACGTCCGGTCCATGTCAGCCGTTTGATTGAAGATTCGTTCTTCTTGCCATTGATGACGAGAGATGGCCGGTCGCCCACCGGTTCGCTGAGCAGTTTGCCATCGACGACGGCGGTCCCGGCCGGGTCGCCCGGCGCCCCGGCCTTCGGGTCCAGGACGAAGTATCCGCCGTTCACCGCCGCCAGGGCATCTTCGGCCGTCGCGAGCTGGCTTGTGGTTTCCCGGTCCTGCAGGTCCGGGCCGAAACCGGAAGTGAGCGCTCCCCGGAACAGCTTCGGATCGAGGGTGAGGACTTCGAGCTTCCATGGACCGCGGGTTGTGCCTGTGGTCCCGGCGTCGCCGTCCCAGCCGGTGTACACGGCGGAGGCGTTATAGCCTGCTGCCCTGGTCTGGCTGATCGTGGCTGTGCCGTCGGCCCTGGATTGAAACGCTCCGGCCCGGACGCGGTAGCCAAGGTCTCCGCCGGCGTCGGCGAGTTGGGGGGACTGGACGTGCTCAACCCGGACCTGGACTCCGGCGGCCCGGAGTTTGCGCGCTACCGCCTGGGCCGTTGCTTCATCGGACAGTGCAGAGGCCGGGGCGTCAGGATCGGCAGATGTGGACGGGATGGCCACTTCGGCGGTCCAGAACAGGGAGGCATCCGGAGCGCCGCGGGTGATGGAGGTCCGTGTCAGTCCAGGGGCCAACGTGGTGACGGTGCGCGTCTCGGGAAGATCCGGGGCGCCAAGCTCCAGCTTCCGGCCGTCCTGCTGTCCGTCCTCCTGGGATGCCGGCGCTGCGGCGTCTGCGAAGGACACGCCTGTTGGGGTAAGGAAGGCGGCAGGAAGTCCAAGGGCAACGGCGGCGATCGCAGCCCTGCCCCATCGCAATGAGGGAGATGTCATGGTTCGAAACTACCTTCCCCGCACCGGCTCCGGCCACGCATGCGCCCCAGTTCGGCAGGCCTTCGCCGACTGTTCACACCGCGTTTCACGGCCCGAACGGGCAGCCAGGCAAGGGGCTCAGCGGGGCCGTTCACTGTTGTTTACCGGCCCTCCACCACGCGGATTCTCCCTGTTGGTGCGGATCGGGGAACCTGATTGAGGCATCGGCGCGTCCGATCCGCCGAGTTGAACCACACCCGCTCAACCGCACCAAGGAGAATCGCGTGTTTGCAAGAAGTGCTGCCGCCGCGCTCGTGGCCCTGGCATCCCTGACCGGAATCGCGGTTCCTTCGTCTGCTGCCCCCGCATCCCGGGATGTTGTGCTGGGCCAGCCGCTGCTGAGCCTTTACCTGGATCCATTGGACGACGTCGTCCGGCGGAATGGCCACAGTGTCTATCCGGGCTGGGACGGCAGCCTGCAGCTGCTGATCGACATCAAGAGCGACGGCGAAAGCACCTACGCCGCGATCGAGCAGGAACTGCGCAAGCACCCGGCCCTGATGACCAACTACAGCAAGGGAAAAGTCCACACCGGCCCGGTGACCGCCGTGGTCAGCGGCAACAGACCACTGACCACCATGCAGGCAGAGGACAAACGCTACGGGTTTTTCGACGGACGCTCCTCCGACCTTGCCCCCGGGATCCCCGCAACGCTCATGCCGCTGATCAGTGACAACTGGACAAAGCTGTTCAGCTGGCAGGGTGCTGGCCCGATGCCCGAGGCGGAACGCGCCAAACTGCACGCCTACGTCGCGGATGCCCACACCAAGGGCTACCGGGTCCGCTTCTGGGCGACCCCGGACCAGCCGGGCGCGGCACGCGATGCTGTCTGGACCGAACTCCACGGGCAGGTGTTGACCACATTAACACCGACGACCTCGCAGCACTGGAGCAGTTCCTGAAAGCCCAGCAGGGATAACACCCGCGAGTTGAACTTGCCGCAGCGGTCAGGGTCGGGGCTGACCTTAGTTCAGGGTATTCGCCTCGACGGCCAGGCCGGGCTCGGCGTCCGTGACGATGGCCTTGACCTCGGAGGACGAAATGCGGGTGGCCAGCTCCGTGACGACGGCCTGGAGTTCCTGCCGCAGCACGTCGGGATCGATGGACGCCGCGGCGAGCACTGAGCGCTCCATGTCGGCGGCTTCGACCACAGCCTGGCGGCCACGGTCGGTCAGGGACACGACGTGGCTGCGGCGGTCCGAGGTGCTGCGCTGCCGGGAAATGTGGCCGTGCACTTCCAGACGGCTCAGGGTTTTCCCCATGGTCTGCGCCTGGACCCGCACCAGAAAGGCCAGTTGCGCCTGCGTCATGGGCCCGTTAGCCGAGAGCACTTCCATGGCGATGACCCCGGCATGGGTCAGCCCAATGGCACCCAGCTTCTCGTTCCAGGAGTGTTCAACAAGGCGGGCTGCCGTGGACAAGAGGCGCCCAGTGGGCCAGCGATCCATATCAGGCATACCAACAAGTATAGCGAGCGTAGGGTTCGCCGCCCGCACCGTTGCTCAATAGCTCAGGTACACCCACCCCTGAAGGGGGCCAACTGGCCGACGGGACACCCGGTTGACCGGGCGCCCGGGAACAGGGCTGGTAAGATCTTCGCGGACCTCGGGGGTATCTGTGAAGCGATATGCAAAAGGGCAGCCTGCCCGCGCGGTGTTCCGCACAATCGGCCTGCCCGTCCTTGCGATGGCGATGGCACTTTTTACGTATGTCGTGGCCCGGCTGCTGCACGGCGAGGGGTACCACGCCGCCGTCGATGGCTGGATGTCCATGGTCACCGAAGCTGTTACGGTGGCCGTCTGTTGGCTGGCCCTGCGACGCTCCGCAGCGGTACCGGGCGAGCTTGTTCTGGCTGCGCTTGCGGTGACGGCAACTGCCCTGGGCGATGCCTACTACATGCTGGCCCGGGAGCCGTCAGGCACCGTCCCCGCGCCTTCTCCAGCCGACGTCGGCTATATCCTCTTTTATGCCTTGATGCTGCTCGCTCTGGCTATGGTTGTGGTCAAACGGCTGCGAACGGCTGCATGGCCGGTCCTCCTGGACAGCGCCGTGGCCGCCTGCGGCGCCGCTGCGGTCCTGGCGGTTCTCCTCGAACCCGTCCTGGACTCCGCCGGTGGCACGCCCATCTCGGCCGGCACCGTCATCGCTGTCGCGTATCCGCTTTTCGACCTGATGCTTATTGCCGTGATTGCGGCCATCATCGCGTCGCAGCGCGCATCCGATAAGCACTGGGCCTATCTCGTCGCCGGACTGCTTTTATTCGCCGCCGCCGATGTCGTATTCGCGCTCGGCGAAGCATCCGGGGCCTATTCCGTTGGCTCGGTCCTGGACCTGGTGTGGGCCACCGGGCTGGCGCTCATTGCGCTGTGGATTGACCGTGCCTCGCGTCCGGAGGGCCAGGGCCGGCGCCGGGGCAGAGCGCATCAGGCACTGGTTGTGCCAGGCCTCGCGACGGCGGCCGCTTTGGGAGTTCTGCTCCTGGGCAGCCAGCAGCACCTGCCGCCGTACGCCCTGGTGCTGGCCAGCATAACTCTGGTCCTTGCGGCCGTTCCGATGGCCTTCCGTCACCGTCTGCTCCGCCGGTTGACCCGCACGGATGACCTGACCGGGCTGCTGAACCGGCGGGCCTTCAATGATGACTGCACCGAACGCCTTGCGGCCGCCGGGAAGCGCAATGGCGCGCTGCTGCTCCTTGACCTGGACCGTTTCAAGGAAATTAACGACAGCCTGGGCCACGAGGCCGGCGACCGCCTGCTGGTCCAGGTGGGAGCGCGGTTAGCGCGTTCGCTTCGCCCCGATGACCTGCTGGCCCGGCTCGGCGGCGATGAATTCGCGGTGCTCCTGGCCGACGGCGACGAAGACGAAGCGGCGGCCGTCGCCAAAAAGCTCCGGAATGCCCTGGCGGAGTCATTCACGTCTGGAGGCATAGCGCTACGGACCAGCGTCAGCATCGGCGTCGCGCTTTTCCCGGTGCACGGGAAAAACGTCAACACGTTGCTGCGCAAGGCCGACATGGCGATGTACCGCGCCAAAACGGCTCGCAGTGGACACCACATCTATCATCACGACGACGACCGGCAGGGTGAGTTGCGGCTGCGGACTGTTCAGGAACTGCGGACCGCACTGGCCTCGGATCAGCTGATTCTGCACTATCAGCCCCAAGTCGACCTTGCTACGGACGAGATCCACGGCGTCGAAGCCCTGGTCCGTTGGGACCACCCCACCCGCGGCGTGCTCGCGCCGGCCGAGTTCCTTGGCCTTGCCGAGGAATGCGGTCTGATGCACGACCTCACCGCCGTGGTGCTGGCGAAAGCACTGGATCAGGCGGCCCGGTGGCATGCGAAACACGAGCCACTGACGGTCGCGGTGAACATCTCCGCCAGTTCCCTGGTGGACATCGGGCTGCCGCGGAGGGTCGGTTCCATGCTGCGCGAGCGCAAGCTGCCGGCAAGTGCCCTGGTCCTGGAAATCACCGAGGACTTCCTCATGGCGGACCGTGATCGAGCGCGGGAAATCCTGACCCAGCTCAGGGAGAGCGGTGTGCAGATCGCCGTTGATGACTTCGGCACGGGCTATAGTTCACTCGCATACCTTCGTGAACTGCCCATCGACGAACTCAAGCTCGACCGGTCCTTCGTGCAGCCGATGGACACGGATCCCCGGGCCTCGGCGCTTGTTGCCTCCACCATTGCCCTGGCGCACAGCCTGGGGTTGCGGATTGTGGCGGAAGGTGTGGAGAGCCAGGAAACGAAGGACGAGCTGAAAGCGCTCGGCTGCGACAACGCACAGGGATACTTTGTCTCGAGGCCCGTCGGTGCGGCGGAGCTGGACCGCTGGCTCGCCGCCCGCCCGCTGGAACCCGTCCGGCAGGTCTAAGACAAGTCGAAGCGGAGCTGGCCAGCCGCAGCATCGGGGACAAACGAGCCCGCGGACGCCCACGTTGGCAAACCCGATCCAGCCTCAAACACCGTAAGGAGATTATCTTGCCTGAACGACTCATTCCCGGAGCCCCGGCACCGGAATTCACGCTGAAGGATGCTGACGGGAAGGACGTCTCGCTAAAAGATTTCCGTGGCCGCAGCGCTGTTGTCTACTTCTATCCTGCAGCGTCCACCCCGGGATGCACCAAGGAGGCCTGCGACTTCCGCGATTCCCTCGCATCGATGCAGCACGCAGGCTACGACGTCGTCGGCATCTCCCCCGACCCTGTGGACAAACTCGCCAAGTTCGCGGCCGCGGAAGGCCTGACCTTCCCGCTGCTCTCCGACGAGGACCACGCCGTCGCGGAGTCCTACGGGGCCTGGGGCGAGAAGAAGAACTACGGCCGGACGTACGAGGGACTCATCCGTTCCACCGTCGTCGTCGACTCTGAAGGCAAGGTCGCCGCAGCCCAGTACAACGTCCGGGCCACCGGGCATGTCGCAAAGCTCCGCCGCGACCTCAGGCTGGACGGCTAGCCGGGTACAATGGAGCGTGGCATTCGCCGTTGACGGGCCCTTGACCTGACAGACGGCGCCGCGCGCGAGTGGTGAAATTGGCAGACACGCAGGATTTAGGTTCCTGTGCCTTCGGGCGTGGGGGTTCAAATCCCCCCTTGCGCACAGTGAAAGAACCCCGGTCGCTGACCGGGGTTCTTTCCTTTTAAGATGACGGTGTGCTGTTCTGCGGCTACGGTTCACCCCGCCGCGCGGAACCTGGCCTACCCGCGGAGGCCCAGCTCCCCAAAAAAAGATCAAAACCGCACCCATCCGACTCCCCGCACCCGACGAATCCCCAGCGAGACACCCCCCAGCGAGACACCAAGGTAAGGGTCGGTGCCCACCAGATCGGACATGGGCCGGAGCGGCAAAGGTCGCCACAGGTAACGATCGGCATAACTAAGGAGAAACCGAAATGCAGACCATCAAGCGCAACACCCTCGCCGTTGCAGGTATCGCCGCTGCAGCCATGCTCAGCCTCAGTGCCTGCGGCGGATCCAGCACCACCGCATCCACTTCCTCGGCTCCTGCGTCCACGCCGTCGGCCTCCAGCATGGCGCCGTCGCCGTCCAAGAGCTCCTCGGCTGCCATGGATCCGGCAGCCAACCTCGTCGGTGCGGGCTGCGCCGGTTACGCCGCGAAGGTGCCCAGTGGTGCCGGTTCCGTCTCCGGGATGGCCCTCGACCCGGTAGCTGTCGCCGCCTCGAACAACCCGATCCTCACCACGCTGACCGCGGCCGTTTCCGGCAAGCTCAACCCCAAGGTGGACCTGGTGGACACCCTGAACGGCAGCGAATTCACGGTCTTCGCCCCGACCGATGACGCTTTCGCCAAGATCGACGCCGCGACGATCGAGACGCTCAAGACCGATGACGCCCTCCTGAGCAAGATCCTGACCTACCACGTGGTCCCCGGCAAGATCAGCCCGGACAAGATCGTGGGCACCCACAAGACCGTTCAGGGCGGTTCCGTCACCGTCACCGGCAGCAAGGACGCCCTCAAGGTCGACGACGCCGGTGTTGTCTGCGGTGGCGTCATGACGGCCAACGCCACTGTTTACATGGTGGACTCCGTCCTGATGCCCAAGTAAGCAGCCCCCAATCACTCCTGCTCCGGTCTCAGCCTGACTCCCTGGACCGACCTGGAGAACGGACGGCCCGCACCCACTGGTGCGGGCCTTCTGTTTGAGGGCCGCAAGATTTTGTGAACCTGGGCGGTCCGCCGTCCGGGCGGGCCAACCGCCGTCGGCCGGGCCGGTCAACTAGACTGGGGGCTGTTCCGCAGCCGGCGGTCCGCCCAGTCCCCAGAGGTGATTCCCGAGTGCCCAGCAGTACAGTGCGCCCCATTACAGTGCGCCCGAGGACAGTGCGCCCCAGTACCGTCCGCCGCATCGCGGCCGGCCTCGGTGCCATACTCCTGCTGCTGCCGCTCGCCGCGTGCACCGGATCCCCCACTCCCGCCCCCAGCTCCCCGACTGCTTCCGCCGGCGCTTCTGCCGGCGCTAACGACGGCGGCCCCAGCGCCGTGTTCACGTTCGGCACCGCCTCCGAGCCCCTGGGCCTGGACCCGGCCCTCGTCTCGGACATCGAGTCCTACCGTGTTACCCGCCAGGTTTTGGAGGGGCTTGTGGGCGTGGACCAGACCACCGGGCAGCCGACGCCGTTGCTCGCCACCGAGTGGAATACCGGTGACGAGGGCCGCAGCTACGACTTCAAGCTCCGCGAGAAGGTGAACTTCCAGGACGGTGCGGCGTTCGATGCCGCGTCCGTCTGCAGCAACTTCAACCGCTGGTTCAACTTCCCGGAGGCGCTGCGGAAGCAGGCCGCGGGAACCACCTTCAAGGGCGTCTTCAAGGCCCACGCCGATCAGGCGTCCCTCTCCATCTATAAGGGCTGCACCGCCGTCGCCCCGGACAACGTGAAGATCGAACTCACGCAGCCTTTCACCGGGTTCCTGCAGGCCCTGGCACTCCCCGCCTTCGCCCTGTCCTCGCCGCAGGCCCTGGCGGCCCGGAACGCGGATGTGCTCAACCAGAGCCGCGACGGGCAGCCCGTCTCCGCCTACGGCCTGCACCCGGTGGGAACCGGCCCCTATGTCCTCGACTCCTGGGACAAGGGCAACATCACCCTTGCCGGCAATAAAAGCTACTGGGGGGACAAGGGCCAGATCGGGACGATCAACTTTGTCACCTACGATCACACCCAGACCAGGATGCAGGCCCTGCTGGACGGCAAGATCGACGCCTATGACGCCGTCACGGTGGAGAACTTTGACCAGCTCGTCAAACGCGGCAAGCAGATCATCCAGCGGGACCCGTTCTCCGTCATGTACCTCGGCATGAACCAGGAAGTCCCGATCCTGCAGAACATCAAGGTCCGCCAGGCCATCGAGATGGCCCTGGACAAAGAGACCCTGATCCGACGGTTCTTCATTGACAACACGGCCCAGGCTTCCCAGTTCGTCCCGCCGAAGCTCAGCGGATTCAACAACAATGCCCCGTCGCTGGGGCACAACCCGGCCAAGGCAAAGGAACTGCTCAGCGAGGCCGGCTACAACGGCGAGGAACTGAAGTTCTACTACCCGCTCAACGTCACCCGGCCCTACCTCCCGACGCCGGAGAAGGTCTATGCGGAGATCAGCAAGCAACTGACCGCCGTCGGGCTTAACATCAAGCCGGTACCGGTTGACTGGTCCGAAGGCTACCTGCAGAAGGTCACGTCCGCCGGTGACCACGGCCTCCATCTGCTGGGCTGGAACGGCTCCTATTCGGATCCGGACAACTTCGTCGGCCCGCTCTTTGGCGAGAACACCGGGGAATTCGGTTATCAGGACCCGCAGGTCTTCTCCAAGATTGCCCGGGCCCGCGGATTGCCGGACGGCAAGGAGCGTACAGAGCAGTACCAGACGATCAATGCCCAGATCGCCGCCACCGTGCCCGCCGTTCCCATCGCCTTCCCGATTTCCGCCCTGGCCCTGTCCGACCGTGTGCTGAAGTACCCGGCGTCGCCCGTCCTGAACGAAGCTTTCACGAAGATTGAGCTAAAGCCTTGACGGACTGACCCAATTTCAGTTAGAGCGCACCGCGGGGATATTCTGTGACAGCCAGACCCGCTGCTATCGGAGACTGATTGTGACTTTCATTTCCAAGACCCAACATGCCGACGTCGTCCTGATTGGCGGCGGCATCATGAGCGCCACGCTCGGCGCTTTCCTCAAGCAGCTCGAGCCGAACTGGACAATTTCCCTGTTCGAGAAGCTTGATGAGCCCGGCCTGGAAAGCTCCGGTCCCTGGAACAACGCCGGCACCGGCCACGCCGCCCTGTGTGAGCTTAATTACTCCCCCGCCGCCAAAGACGGTTCCGTGGACCCTGCCAAGGCCTTGCTCATCAACGAGCAGTTCCAGCTCTCCCGCCAGTTCTGGTCCCACCTGACCACCAACGGGATGATCGGCTCGCCTAAGGGCTTCATCAACACGGTGCCGCACATGAGTTTCGTGATCGGCGAGGACAACGCCAGGTTCCTGCGCAGCCGTTATGAGGCCCTCAAGCCGAACCCGCTGTTCCGCTCGATGGAGTACTCCGAGGACCATGCCCAGATCGCCAAGTGGGCCCCGCTGATCGTCAAGGGCCGCGACCCGAAGCAGCGCATTGCGGCAACCCGCGCAGCGGAAGGGACCGACGTCGACTTCGGCGCCCTGACCCGCGAACTGACCGGCTACCTGGGCAGTAACGGCGTGGAAATCAACTACGGCCACGACGTCTCCGGCATCAAGCGCGCGTCCGGCGGCGGCTGGGACCTCTCACTCAAGCACCCGCAGTCCGGCGAGCACGGCTCGATCCACGCGAAGTTCGTCTTCGTGGGGGCCGGCGGCGGCGCGCTGCACCTGCTGCAGGCCTCAGGCATCCCGGAAAGCAAGGGCTACGGCGGCTTCCCGGTCTCGGGCCAGTTCTTCCGCTGCACCGACGAGGCCCTCGCCGCCCAGCACAGTGCCAAGGTCTACGGCCAGGCATCGGTCGGCGCACCGCCCATGTCGGTGCCGCACCTGGATACCCGCTTCGTCCACGGCAAGCGCTCGCTGCTGTTCGGCCCCTACGCCGGTTTCTCCACCAACTTCCTCAAGACCGGTTCCTACCTGGATCTGCCGCTGTCCATCCGGCCCTCCAACATCATCCCGATGCTGGCCGTCGCCAAGGACAACATGGACCTCACCGCCTACCTGGTCAAGGAAGTCGCCAAGCGCCACGGCGCCAAAGTGGAGGCCCTGCGCGAGTACTACCCGGAAGCGCAGGATGCCGACTGGGAACTCATCACGGCCGGCCAGCGTGTTCAGATCATCAAGAAAGATCCGAAGAAGGGCGGCGTGCTGCAGTTCGGCACCGAAGTCATCGCTGGCCGCGACGGCTCCATCGGCGCCCTGCTCGGCGCGTCCCCGGGCGCGTCAACCGCCGTGCCGATCATGATTGAACTGCTCCAGAAGTCCTTCCCGAAGAACTTCAAGGGCTGGCAGTCCAAGTTCAAGGACATGATGCCCGGCTACGGCATCAGGCTTAACGACAACCCGGAACTCGCCGCCCGACTGGAAGCCGAGACGGCCAAGGCACTGCAGCTGGAACCGGTCAACGCTCCCCGTACCTGACGCCCGCTCCGGGTTGCGGGCGCTTCACTTCTTTGATGTACGACCCTCGACCTTCCAGGAGTCCATGAGATGTTCCGGCTCGCAACACTTTCGCTGGCAAACCGGGCGCTGATTGCGCTGGTCACCGTGTTCGCGTCCGTCTTCGGCGTGATCACAATGTCCTCGCTGAAGCAGGAGCTCATCCCGTCCATCGAGTTCCCGCAGATCACGGTCATCACCTCGATGCCCGGGGCCTCGCCGGAAGTCGTGGACAAGCAGGTCAGCGGCCCGCTGGAGACGGCGCTCAACGGCGTCGAAGGCCTGGAGTCCACGTCCTCCACCTCGCGCAACGGCGTCTCGCAGATCTCCCTGGTGTTCACCTACGGTTCGAACCTGGACCGTGCCCGGAACCAGATCGACCGCGCCATCTCCAACGCCAAGCGGTCCCTGCCGGCCGATGTCCAGCCGCAGGCGATCGCCGGCAGCATCAGCGATTTCCCGATCGTCTTCCTCGCGGTCTCCTCGGACAAGCCGCTCAGTGAGCTGAACTCCGATCTGGCCCGGCTCAGCGTGCCGCGGCTGCAGAAGCTCGACGGCGTCCGCGGCGCCGATCTGACCGGCGGCGCCACCCAGCACATCAAGATCCTGCCGCGCCCCGAGGCGATGGCGGCGTCCGGCGCGAGCATCCAGTCCATCAGCAATGCGCTGAAGAACAACGGCGCCCTGATTCCGGCCGGCACCATCGAGGAACAGGGCAAGACCCTCTCGCTGCAGATCGGCAGCCCGGTGGATTCGCTCGACGCGATCAAGGCTCTCCCGCTCGGCGGCGCCAGGGATGCCGCCACGATCGGCAGCGTCGCGGAGGTGAGCATCGCCGAGGACGCCCGCACCTCGATCACCCGGACCAACGGCGAGGAAACCCTGGCCCTGTCCGTCACCAAAAAGCCCGAGGGCGACACGGTCGCCATTTCCCGCGCGGTAAAGGAGTCCATCCCCCAGCTGGAGGCCGAACTCGGCTCCAATGCCAGGTTCACCCCGATCTTCGATCAGGCGCCGTTCATCGAGAAGTCCATCAAGGACCTCACCACCGAGGGTCTGCTGGGACTGGGCTTCGCCGTCGCCGTGATCCTGGTGTTCCTGATGTCCGCACGCGCCACCCTGGTGACGGCCGTGTCCATCCCGCTGTCCCTGCTGATCACGTTCATCGGGCTGTCTGCCACCGGCTACTCGCTGAACATCCTGACCCTCGGCGCGCTCACCATCGCGATCGGCCGTGTGGTGGACGACTCGATCGTGGTGATCGAGAACATCAAGCGCCACCTGAGCTACGGCGAGGCGAAGATCACCGCGATCCTGACCTCCATCCGCGAGGTCGCCGGCGCCATCACCGCCTCCACCCTGACCACCGTGGCCGTCTTCCTGCCGATCGCTTTTGTGGCCGGCCTGGCCGGCGAACTGTTCCGGCCGTTCGCGATGACAGTCACCATCGCGCTGCTTTCCTCGCTCCTGGTGTCATTGACCATCGTGCCGGTGCTGGCGTACTGGTTCCTGCGCAATCCTGCCGACAAGGCCGGCGCCCCGGAAGGCTCAGCCCGGGAGATCGCGGCCAGGGCCCACGAGGCAGAGCAGCGCACAGTGCTGCAGCGCGGTTACATGCCGATCCTGGCCAAAACCCAGAAGCACCCGGCCGTGACCCTGATCGCGGCCGTCCTGGTGCTCGGCGGCACCGCCGCCATGACCCCGCTGCTGGCCACCGATCTGCTGGGCAGCTCGGGCGAAAACAGCATGACCGTCCGGCAGAGCCTCCCCGCCGGCACCAGCCTGGCCGAGGCCGGCGCTGCCGCCATCAAGGTGGAGGAGGTGTTGCGGGAGATCGACGGCGTCAAGGACGTCCAGGTCACCACCGGCAACGCCCGGACCGGCTTCTCCGCGCTGCTGTCGGCCGGTGCCTCAAATTCCAGCTTCACTGTGGTCACGGAGGAGAAGGCCAACCAGGGCAAACTCAAAGACACCGTCCGCGGCGAGCTCGCCAGGATTCCTGATGCCGGCAAGATCACCGTGGGCTCGCAGCAGGGCGGCTTCGGCACGACGTCGACCGTGGACATCACTCTCAAGGCCGCCACCACCGCGGACCTCCGCGCTGCGAGCGAGGCCATGGTCACGGCCATGGACGGCGTCCCCGGCTCCTCCGAGGTGGCCACCAACCTGGCAGCCAGCCAACCGGTGGTCCAGGTCAAGGTGGATCGGGCCAAGGCCGTCGCCGCAGGCCTGAACGAGGAGCAGGTGGCCGGTGTGCTGGCCGCCACCATCAGCCCGATTCCGGCCGGAACCGTGCGCATCGAGACCAACGACTTCCCGGTCCGGATCGGCGAAGGCACCCGCTTCAGCAGCATCGGCGCCGTCCGGGACATACCGCTCCCGACGGCGCGTGGCCCCGTCCCGCTAGGCAGCATCGCCGCCGTGGAGCAGGTGGACGTGCCCGTCTCGATCACTGCGAGCAACGGCCAGCGGACCGCGCGCGTGTCCGTCACGCCGTCGGGCGCCAACCTCGGCGCGGTGAGCACCGAAGTGCAGGCGCGGCTCAAGACAGTCCAGCTGCCGCCGGGCGTCACGGCTGAGATCGGTGGCGCCACAACGCAGCAGGCCGAGTCCTTCGCCCAGCTGGGCCTGGCCCTGCTGGCAGCCATCGCGATCGTCTACGTGATCATGGTCGCCGCGTTCAAGTCGCTCATCCAGCCGCTGATCCTGCTCGTCTCCGTCCCGTTCGCTGCTACAGGCGCTATCGGGCTGCTGCTGGTGACCGGGGTGCCGCTGGGCCTGCCCTCGCTGATCGGCATGCTGATGCTGGTGGGGATTGTGGTGACCAATGCGATTGTGCTGATCGACCTCATCAACCAGTACCGCCGGCCGCGGAACGGCGAGCCCGGGATGAGCGTGGCGGACGCAATCACACACGGCGCCCGCCAGCGGCTCCGGCCGATTCTGATGACGGCCCTGGCCACTGTGTTCGCGCTGACGCCGATGGCCCTGGGCCTGACCGGCGGAGGCGGCTTCATCTCGCAGCCGCTCGCCATCGTGGTGATCGGCGGCCTGATCTCCTCCACCGCGCTGACCCTGGTCCTGGTACCGGTGCTGTACCGGCTGGTCGAGGGCCGGCGCGAACGGAAGGCGCTGGCGACGGCGGACGCAACGCCGCCGCGTGGTCGCCGCGCCGCCGCAGGCCGCGCCGACGTCGTGAGCGGTACCGGCGTTGTGAGCAGCACCGGCGTTGAGGGAAGTACCGGCGGCGAGGGCAGGCAGGGCGTCGTGAGCGGCCCGGCCGGTCACGAGGACGGCCAGCTCCCCGGCCAGCTTTCAGGGACCGACGAGGCCCCGGCCCTGCGCAACTAGAGGTCATGTTCGCGGAGTCGTCGGTGGGTTGGACGCACCTGGACCTGTTCATGCCGCGCGGGACATGCCCATTCTTCGCACCCGGGACTGGGCATAATGACACTATGTCCACCCGCCGGCCCCGGCGCGGGGCATGTCCCCTTTAGGCCGGTGTCCAGTCCGGGGGACATGCCCATTCTTCGCACCCGGGACTGGACACAATGACACTATGTCCACCCGCCGGCCCCGGCGCGGGGCATGTCCCTCTGGGCCCGGCCAACGGGAATATTCGCCAGGGGAGGCGTTATACCGGTCGATAGATGCAAATGCATGTATCGCGGCTATAGTAGAAGCAGCTCCCGGAAGACTCCGGCCACGGAAAGGCCCACCATGCAGATCGGCGTATTCAGCGTCAGCGACATCACCACCGACCCCACCACGGGCCGTATGCCTACGGAGCACGAGCGCATCAAGGCGTCCGTGGCGATCGCCAAAAAGGTCGAGGACATTGGCATGGATGTCTATGCCATCGGCGAGCACCACAACCGGCCGTTCTTCTCCTCCTCCCCCACCACCACCCTCGCCTACATCGCGGCCCAGACCGAGCGGATCATCCTGTCCACGGCGACGACGCTGATCACCACCAATGACCCGGTGAAGATCGCCGAGGACTTCGCCATGCTGCAGCACCTGTCCGACGGCCGCGTGGACCTGGTCCTGGGCCGCGGCAACACCGCCCCGGTCTACCCCTGGTTCGGCAAGAACATCCAGGACGGGATCGAACTCGCGATCGAGAACTACGCCCTGCTGCGCCGCCTCTGGGACGAGGACACCGTGAACTGGTCCGGCAAGTTCCGCACCCCGCTGCAAAACTTCACGTCCACCCCGCGCCCGCTCGACGGCGTGGCACCCTTCGTGTGGCACGGCTCCATCCGCACCCCGCAGATCGCCGAAGTGGCTGCCTACTACGGCGACGGCTTCTTCGCGAACAACATCTTCTGGCCCAAGGAGCACTACCAGCAGCTGATCAGCCTCTACCGCGAACGCTACGAGCACTACGGCCATGGCAAGGCAGACCAGGCGATCGTGGGCCTCGGCGGACAATTCTTCATGCGGAAGAACTCCCAGGACGCCGTCAAGGAGTTCCGCCCCTACTTCGACAACGCCCCGGTCTACGGACACGGCCCCTCGCTGGAGGACTTCACCTCACAGACTCCGCTGACCGTGGGCAGCCCGCAGGAAGTCATCGAAAAGACCCTGACCTTCCGTGAGTACTTCGGCGACTACCAGCGCCAGCTGTTCCTGATCGACCACGCCGGCCTGCCGCTGAAAACGGTCCTCGAACAGCTGGACCTGTTCGGCGAAGAGGTGCTGCCGGTGCTCCGCAAGGAATACGCCGCCCTCACCCCGGCACATCTTCCGGAGCCGCCCACCCACGCCGGACGGGTGGCTGCCTCCCTGGCCGCAGCCGGTCAGCCCTCCGGCCAAACCACCAGCCCCGCCGGCAACAAAAGCGCGTGATGGCCGCCCAGACAGCCGGGTCACCCGTACGCCTGGCCGCGGAAACTTGGGAATCACTGTTCCGCGCCCAGGTGGCAGTGATGCGCAAGCTGCAGGCAGCACCCGCCTTCAAGACGCTGCCGCTCAATGAATACGACGTGCTCTTTACGCTCTCCCGGTGTCCGTCCGGGTGGCTCCGCCAGAACGAGCTCAACGATCACATCCTGCTCAGCCAGTCCAGCCTGAGCCGGCTGGTGGAACGGCTGGAAAAGCGCGGACTCGTGGAGCGGAAGCCCGTTCCCGAGGACGGCCGCGGGGTACAGATCAAGCTCACCGAGGCCGGCTGGGAGCTCCAACGGCAGATCGGCCGGGAGCACGTCCGCGACATCGTGACCCTGGTCGGCCCCGCGCTCACGGCCGCCGAACAGCAGGAGCTGCTGCGCCTGACGGAGAAGCTGCGGGCATCGGTGACGGCACGCTGAATGTGCGCTGACGACGCCGGCCCGGCGGACCGGGTCTCCGGCGACCGTTAGCGGAGCACGACGAGCTTCGACGGATCCTCGTCCGGCAGTTCGCCGTTGACGATCGCGGTGACCCTGAGTTCGTTCAGCACCAGGCTCCCGCCCACCGTGGACAGGAACGCGGTATCCGAGGAATCGCGGCCCGCGGTGATCCGCAGCATACTTTCGCGCGGCGCCAGGCCGGTCGGATCGATCACGTGCCAAGCCCCGTTGATGTGGGCCTCGGCCACCGCGTGGAAGTCCATTGGACTCAGCCCGGGGGCGTACACGGCGGCCAGCCGGGCCGGTACGTTTTTGGAGCGCAGGAGCGAGATCGCCAGATGGGCGAAGTCGCGGCAGACACCGCGGCGGTGCAGGAGGGTCTCGACGGCGCCGTCGGTCCCCCGCGACGATCCGCTGAGGTACCGCAGCTCGCTGAAGACCCAGTTGCGGACGGCCTGCAGGAGCTCCACGCCCTGAAAGCCGCCGAATTCCGCATAGGCGGTGGGCAGCATCCGATCGGACTCGGCATAGCGGCTGGGACGCACGTAGCGGATGAGTTCCATCAGCCCCGGTTCTTCCGGCAGCGCGAAGCCTGTGATGGTGGCGGTGTACTCCACGAGGACCTCGGCGGGTTCCGCGAACTCCATGTAGTGGAAGCGGCCGCCGTGGTGGTCCGAGAGCTCGGTCACCGGGATGTCCTCGCCGCCGGATGTCACGGAAAGCGACTCCTCGAAGCTGGTGTAGCCGGCGTTGCGTGCCACCGCCACCGCCAGGGCCACCTTGGTATCCGCCACGGTCTGGAAAGCCAGGCGGACGGCTGCGGTGCGTTCCATGTTTCTCCGTGGTGTGGGGTAACAACAGGTGGAGTCACCGCTCCCGGCCACGGGCGGGCGGGGCAGGACTAGTTCTTGATCTTCAGAGACATTAGCATCCGCTGGACGTTGGCGAATTCCGGGCCCTCGTTGACGTATTTGGCCGCCTGGTCCAGGGTGTCGAAGGACTTCGCCGGGGCCACTTTCTGATCGGGGGCGGGCGGCTTCAGGACCGTCAGGTCACCGAAGGAGTAGTCGCCCGCGCCCTCGGGACCGCGAACCATGTTCTGCAGCGCACAGGATTTTCCGCCGGCACCGCCCACGATGTTGGTGATGCCATATGAGCCGAAGTACTTGTAACCCTGGATGACCCGGAACACAACATGCGGGTCAATGGTCCCGTTGCCGGCCCGGTGCGGCAGCTCCACCGGAACGCTGCTCACGACGACGTACGGCTTGGCGGCGTCATCCGCACAGGCCGGGGCGGACTGCGGTGCCAGACCGGTCTGCAGGGTGGCCAGGTAACCGCCCTTGGCGTCCTTGACCTCGATCTTGAGCGCGCCCGGCCTGGTTCCCGGCTCGGGTGTCACGGATTGGGCAATCCATTCCTGCGGGAGCTCGAAGCTGACGTTTTTCGCCGGATCGGCGAAGACTTTCCAGGCCGACGCCGTCGAGCCCGGTGCCGCTGACCCGGAGACCGTGGCGCCGGGCGAGCCGCCCGGCGTGGCGCCGCCCGCGGACGGGTCCGCCGACGTCGTACTCCCGCCCGAACTGCCGCCCGGTCCGGAACCCGCCGTCCAGGCCGGTGTCCCTTTATCCTCGGTGCTGCAGCCGGAAAGCACGACGGCGATGACCGCCAGCGCCGCGGCGATCCGGACCCCGCGGGCCCCCGTGCCCCGAAAAATATCCGTCCCAGTCATGGTGCCAGCGTAGCCCTGGCCGGACCCGTTCAGGGTGTCCGGACCAGCGTTTCGCAGAAGCCGCGGCGGCCCACGGCGTCCCGAGCGGAACCTTCGCACCCACGGCGTGCATGAAGCCGCGCGCCCGGACGTCGACGTCCGGGCGGGTACTGGAAGAGGCAATCCGCGGTAAAAAATGCCGCCGGGAAAGCGGGATACGCTGGGAACATGGCGGATCACGAATTTGGGGAAAGTGTGGCGGACATCTCCGCTGTCGACATCGCGGACTGGCGGCTCCGGACCTTTGCGCTCTATGCCACCGTGCGGAAGCTCGCAGCCGAGGACCCGGCCGAGGCCCACACCTACTGGCGCCACGAGCGGGACCGGATGTTCGGCGCCCACCCCGCCTCGCCGCTCACGGCCGCAGCGAAGTCGAGCTTCGACGGGCTCAAGACGGCGGACTACGATCCGATCTACCGCTTCCACATCCCGCTGACCAGCGAGGGTGCCGGGCGGGAGATGAATGTGGAGACGGGAACGGACGGCCTGGTCCGGTTCGTCCGGCTCGGCACCCTGGATCTGCCGGAGCTGGGCCAGCTCGCGGTCTGGAAACTCAACGGTTACGGCGGCGGCATCTTCGTGCCCTTCCGTGACGCCACGGCCGGGCAGCCCGGAGGCAGCTACGGCGCCGGCCGCTACCTGCTGGACACCATCAAGGGCGCCTACCACGGCACCCACGGCACCGGCCCGGCGGCCGAGTTCGTGGTGGACTTCAACTTCGCCTACAGCCCGTCCTGTGCCTACAACGAAGCCTGGGCATGCCCCCTTGCCGGACCGTCCAACCGGCTCGCCGTGGAGATCCCGGTCGGCGAACTGTACTGACCCGCTGTACTGACCTGCGGGCCGCCGTCGCGACCGGTTCAGCGTGGCATTCGGCTCTGCCGGCCTGGCCCCACGACTCCGTTGCCGGAAAACAGGCCCTGGTGTGACAGGCTTGAGGGATGGAATCTGCCGCGCCCGCCACTGAGCTCGAGCAGCCGCCATCTCCCCCACAGGCCCCGTTCAGACCGAAGTCCCGCCGCCACCGCGGCATTCTCCGGTATCCGGCTTTCCGGCAGCTGATCCGGTTCACCGGCGTCGGGATCATCTGCACGGTGACGTCCCTGGCCCTCTACGCCCTGTTCCGCCCCTGGTTCGGCTCCCAGCCGGCCAACGCGGCGGCCCTCATCCTCACTTCGATTATGAACACGGCGCTGAACCGGAGGCTGACGTTCAAGATCACCGAGCGGCACCGGATGAAACGCGACCACCTCAACGGGTTGATCGTCATCTCCGTGGCACTGCTGATTACCGGCGGAAGCCTGGCGGTGCTGCACTGGATTAACCCGGCTGCGACGATGGCCGACGAACTCTGGACCACAACGCTGTCCGGCTTCGTGGCCACCGCCGTGCGCTTCACCCTGCTGCGGCACTGGATCTTCCGACGCGCCCGGCACCGCTAAACCCGGTTTGAGCTATCACTTAATGTTGCTCTGAACGCCGGATAACGACCGGTACTGATAGCTCAACGGGTGTCGGGTGTCAGGTGGCCTGGCCGAGCGACTTGACGCTCCCGACGGCGGATCGCACAGCGGCCGCCGCCTCCCGCAGTTCAGCCGCCGTAATCGTTGAATCGAAGCTGAACCGCACCGCCGTCTGCGCGACTTCGGCGTCGATCCCCATGGCCCGCAGCACCGGGGACGGCTGGTCCGAACCCGCGGCGCAGGCGGAGCCGCTGGAGCAGACGACGCCCTGGCGCTCAAGTTCCAGCAGCACGGACTCCCCGCTGGTTCCGGGGAAGCAGAACGACGCCACGGAGGGCAGCCGCTCGGTCGGGTGGCCGGTGAGGAACGCGCCGGGGACACCGGCCAGTACCATCCGGATGAAGTCATCGCGCAGGGCGGCAATAGGCGCCGCGAGCTCATGCTGTGACCCCCGGGCCAGGGTAAGCGCTGTCGCCAGCGCCACGGCGCCGGCAACGTTCTCGGTGCCCGAGCGGCGGCCGCGTTCCTGACCCCCGCCATGAATCACGGGCTCCAGCCGGGTCCGGCTGCGCACGAACAGGGCACCATTTCCCTTGGGTGCCCCGAGCTTATGTCCGGACAGGCTGAGCGCGTCGATGCCCAGTGCGGCGGTGTCCAGCGGCAGCCAGCCGGCGGCCTGCACAGCGTCGGTATGGAACGGAATGCCCTGCGCGCGGGCAAGCTCGGCGAGCATTGCCACGGGCTGCACCGTGCCCACCTCGTTGTTGGCATACATGATGCTGACCACGGCGGTTTCGGGCCTGAGGACCGCGGCGAGGGCCTCCCCGGTGACGCGGCCGTAGCAGTCCACCGGCACCACGTCGACGGCGAAGCCGTGCACCCGTTCGAGGTAGCGGGCTGATTCCTCCACGGCGGGATGCTCGACGGCGCTGATCACCACGCGGTCCAGCCGCGGGTCCGCGGCGCGGCGGGCCAGGGCAAGGCCCTTGACCGCGAGGTTGTCCGCTTCCGTGCCGCCGGAGGTGAAAATGACCTCGCCCGGGCGGCAGCCCAGCGCCTCGGCCGTCGCAGACCGCGCCCCGGCCAGCGCTCTGGCGGCGGCATCACCGAGGGAATGGTGGCTCGAGGGGTTACCGAACTCCCCCGTGAGGTACGGCCACATGGCCTCAAGCACCTCTCGGCGGACCGGGGTGGTGGCCGCAGCGTCCAGGAAAATCATGGCGCCCGTCGGCCTGCCGACGGCTCGGTGCCGGGCTCGGTGCCGGCTTCAAGGGCCAGTTCAATATCGAGCCCGAGGTCCAGGGCGGCGACACTGTGGGTGAGCCCTCCGATCGAGATGACATCCACCCCGGTCGCGGCGATGCCGGCCACCGTGGCCAGGTTGACGTTGCCGCTGGCCTCCACCCGAGCCCGTCCCCCGATCAGCGCCACCCCGGCGGCCAGTTCGGCCGGAGTGAAGTTGTCCAGCATGATGGTGTCCACCCCGGCGGCCAGCACCGGTTCGATCTGCTCCATGGCGTCCACTTCCACCTCGAAGTGCACGGTGTGCCCCAGCCGTGCCTTGGCCTCAAGCAGCACCGCCGCGAGCTTCGACGCGTCTCCCCCGGTGAGGACGGCCAGGTGGTTGTCCTTGGCCAGAACGGCGTCGGACAGGCTGAAGCGGTGGTTCGTGCCGCCACCGCAGCGGACGGCGTAGCGTTCGAGCACGCGCAACCCCGGCGTCGTCTTCCGGGTATCGGTGATCCGGGCCCCGGTACCGTCGACCAGCGCAACGAACTCCGCGGTCTTCGTGGCGATGGCACTCATCCGTTGGACCAGGTTCAGGGCCACGCGCTCTGCCAGCAGCACCGCACGGGCGTTCCCTGTGACCCTCGCGAGCGGCGTGCCGGCGACAAAGGCCGTGCCGTCCGCGACCAGGAGAACGACGGCGGCGTCGGCGTCGGTCAGCTTCATCGCGGCGGCGAACACCTCGCCACCGCTGAGTATGCCGGGCACGCGGGCGGCCAGGACCGCCGTCGCCCGGGCAGCGGCGGGGATGAGCATCTGCGAGGTGATGTCCCCGTACGGGGCGTCTTCCAGCAGGGCAGCCCGCAGTACGGCGTCGACGGCGGTGGCGGGCAGCGTTCCGGCGAGCGCCGGCGGCGTCGACGGCGTTGATGGAGTCGACGGCGTTGATGGCGCGGTGGGGCGCGCCGCTGTTCCGGTGCGTGCAGTGGTTGCAGCAGTAGCGGGTGCTGTCATGACGAGATCCTTTGCTTGGAACGGGACTCGGCGGTGTGCCGGTGGCCGGATCGGCCGGCCGGCGGGTCTGGGCGGGCCGGGGCAGCGGGTTCCGCGGGGCGCGCGCTACTGGGATCGGCGTCGGCGCGGTAGTGGGCGCCGACGGAACCGGTCCGCTGCCGTGCCGCTGCCACGAGCAGCTGAGCGGCCAGCAGCAGGTTCCGCTCCTCGTGGCCGGACTTGTCGAGGCGGGTCCGGTGATCCACATTCGGAGTGGCTGCTGCCCACTCGGCGAGCCGGGCCGCGGCGGCGTCGAGTTCGGCGCCGGTGCGCAACACACCGGCGGCGCCGGTCATCAGGCGACGCAGGGCGTCCCGGCTGAAGGGAGTGGTTACCGACCCGGGGACGCGGAACTCGGGCAGTTCGGGCCGCGTACTGGCGGCTGACGGCATACCGGCGGTGAACGGGGCAGGGGCCGAATCGACGGCGTCCTGCCCGGCGGCGGCCGAGCCCAGGAATGCTTCGACAGCCCGCCGGCCGAAGACGAGTCCTTCCAGCAGCGAATTGCTGGCCAGCCGGTTGGCTCCGTGCACCCCCGTGCATGCCACTTCGCCGGCGGCATACAGGCCCGGGACGGAGGTGCGTCCCCGGAGATCGGTGGACACACCGCCCATCCAGTAGTGAGCCGCCGGCGACACCGGAAGCGGTTCCGCGGTCCAGTCGTAGCCCGCGGCGCGGGTAGCCGCACTGATGCTGGGGAACCGCCGGGCCAGGAACCCCGGACCGCGCGCGGCCTCGATCCCCCGGGCGTCCAGGTACACCGGGCTGTCCGCGGCCGCCCCTGTGGCGGCCAGGTGCAGCGCGATGCTGCGGGAGACGACGTCGCGCGGGGCCAGTTCCGCGTCAAGATGGTAGTCCGGCATAAAGCGGTAACCGGCGGCGTCCAGCAGGACTGCCCCCTCGCCGCGGACCGCCTCGGAGACCAGCAGCGCCGGCGGGCCGCCGGCGAGCTCCTCGGCGGCCAGCGTGGTGGGGTGGAACTGGAAGAACTCGAGGTCCCGCACTGCCGCGCCTGCACGCCAGGCCAGGGCGAGGCCGTCGGCGGTTGCCACGGACGGGTTGCTGGTCCGGGCGAAGAGCCTGCCGGCGCCGCCCGTGGCGAGCAGCACCGCATCGGCGGCCAGCCGCCTGGGCCGTCCGTTGGCGAGGTAAGCAACCCCTGTAACGCGCGCCGCCGCCGTCGGGCTCCCTGCGCCGGTCAGGAGTTCGGTCACGAAGGCGCCCGTCTCGATTCGGAGCCGGCCCTGGACTGCACGGTCGAGGACCGCGGCCACAAGGGCGCGGGTGATCCGGGCACCGGTTGCGTCGCCGCCGGCATGCAGGATGCGGGCGGCGAAGTGTGCGGCCTCGAGGCCCAGCGCCGGCCCGCCCGCGGGTCCGGCGTCGAAGCGCACGCCGAAACGCCGGAGCCCGGCGATGTCCCGGACGGCCTCGGTGCAGAGGATCCGCACGGCTTCGGGATCGTTGAGGCCGGCGCCGGCGGCGAGCGTGTCGGCGATGTGGGCCGCGACGGAGTCGCCCGGCGCCGCCTCCCCCGGCGGCAGCACGGCAGCGACGCCGCCCTGGGCATAGAAGGTGTTGCTTTGTTCCAGGGTCCCCTTGCTCAGCAGCACCACCTCGGCAGCGCCGGGCAACCCGCCCTGCGCGGACACAGCGCCGGGCCTCCCGCCCTGCGCGGACACGGCCTCGGAGGACACGGCGTCGGAGGCGAGCAGCGCGGCGTAGAGTCCGGCGATCCCGCTGCCCACCACCACCAGGCGCCTGGTCACGGCCGCGCCGCCAGCATGCGCTCCAGGGCGATCCGCGCCGGGGCCGCGACAGTGTCCTCCACGGTGATGCGGTTGAGCACCTCACCCCGGACCAGCGCCTCCAGGACCCAGGCGAGATAGCCGGGATGGATCCGGTACATCGTGGAGCAGGGGCAGATCACCGGGTCCAGGCAGAAGATGGTGTGCTGCGGGTATTCCGCGGCCAGCCGGTTGACCAGGTTGACCTCGGTGCCGACGGCGAAGGTGGTCGGTTCTGTGGCGGCCGCGATGGCCTTGCGGATGAAGTCCGTGGAGCCGGCGGAATCGGCCGCATCCACCACCTCCATCGGGCATTCCGGGTGCACGATCACCTTGACCCCCGGGAACTCGGCGCGGGCCTTCTCGATCTGACCCACGTTGAAGCGCTTGTGGACGGAGCAGAAACCGTGCCAGAGGATCACGCGGGAATCGAGCAGGGCCTGCTCACCGTTGCCGCCGAGGTCCTTGCGTGGGTTCCACAGCGGCATCTGCTCCAGCGGCACGCCCATGGCCTTGGCGGTGTTGCGGCCCAGGTGCTGGTCCGGGAAGAACAGCACACGCTGGCCGCGCTCGAACGCCCACTCCAGCACGGTGGCGGCGTTGGATGAGGTGCAGACGATCCCGCCGTGCTCGCCGCAGAAGCCCTTGAGGGCAGCGGAGGAGTTCATGTAGGTGACGGGGATGACCGGGACCCGGCCGTCGGCGTCGGGCTCCGTGCCGAAGAGCTCCTCAAGCTGTTCCCAGCATTCGGTCACGGAGTCGATGTCCGCCATGTCCGCCATGGAGCAGCCCGCGGCAAGGTTGGGCAGGATCACGGCCTGGTCCGGCCGGGACAGGATGTCCGCGGTCTCGGCCATGAAGTGCACGCCGCAGAAGATGATGGCCTCCGCATCCGGCCGGATCAGGGCGGCGTTGGCGAGTTGGAAGGAGTCGCCCACGAAGTCGGCGTATGCCACCACCTCGTCGCGCTGGTAGAAGTGGCCCAGGACGACGGCGCGGTCCCCCAGCGCCGCTTTGGCGGCGCGGATCCGGACGTCAAGTTCGGCGTCGCCGGCGAGCTTGTATTCCTCGGGGAGCTGGCCCTGCCGCGGCGTCGACGCCGGGGCCGCGTCGGCTGTGGAGGCGCCGGGGCCGTAGGAGGGCACACCGGCGAGCGCCTCCGCGAGGTCGAAGTCCCAGGGGCCGCGGGCGAGCGCCGGGCTGCAGGTCGAGGCTGTTGCCCGACCATTGGCGCTGCTGCCGGCGGCCTGTTCGCGCGTGATCAGCTGGATAGCCGTGTTGACGCTGCTCATGGTGTGCTCCTGTTGTCCGGGTCAAGGCCTGGGCGGCCGGTATAGCGGTAAAGGCGGGGCGGCCGGTGTTTGCCGCCCTGCAGGTATTCGCCGGTTTCTGCGATCTCCGGCGTGGCTTTGATCTGCCGGCGGAAGTTCGCCGGATCCAGTTCGCGGTCCAGGACGGCCTCGTAGACCTCCCGGATCTGGGCGAGGGTGAAGTACTCGCCAAGTAGGTGGTAGGCAATGGACCCGTAGGCCATCTTGTTGCGCAGCCGCCCGAGCGCGTAGTCGATGATGGCGTTGTGATCGAAGGCCAGTTCCCCCAGGCGGTCGGCGCGGAACCAGCGGACGTTCTCCGACTCGTCGGCGAGCGCGGCCTCGGTCGGCTGGACCAGGGCCCAGTACACGATCGACACAATGCGCTGCGCCGGCGAGCGGTGCAGCCCGCCGAAGGCGTAGAGCTGCTCGAGGTAGCGGGGGTCCAGCCCGGTGGTGTCGCGCAGGTTCCGGGACGCGGCATCCTGGAGGGACTCCGCGGGGGTGAGCGGGCCGCCGGGGAGCGCCCACAGGCCTTTGAACGGTTCGCGGATCCGGCGCACCAGCGGAATCCAGAGGGCGGGGCGTCCCGAACTTTCGCTCGGCCGAAGCGCGAAGATCACGGTAGAGATAGCCAAAGACGGCGGCGCGAACTGACGCTCGGCAACGTTGGCGGCACTTGTGTAGACGATGATTCACCCCGCATCCTGAGGCTCCGGACCGGCCCCTTCGGACTGCCCGGACAGATCCGGCCCGACCGCCGGAATAGTTATAGTCAGATTGACTAGAACTAAGTCTACGACGTTAGGGGCCGGGCGCAAAATGTTTCAGGTCACCTTCGGCTGCTGCTGCGCACCGGGCGGGCTGGCCGAGCCGTCCGGGCGGGCCTGCCCGGCGGGCCTGCCGGGCGGGCCGCCTGTTCACCCTCCCTCGGCGGCGGCCTCCAGCAGCGGCAGGGTGCGGCCCTGGAAATGCGTGTTGAGCACGATCACCGAGGAGGACCGCAGCACCGTCCTCGTGGCGATCATGGCATCGAGGACCCGCTGCAGGTCAGGGTTGGAGCGGGCCGCGATGCGCGCCATCAGATCCGAACTGCCGGAAACGGTGTGGATCTCGATGAGTTCCGGAATCCGCGCCAGGGCTTCGACGACGGCGTCGTGCCCCAGGTCCTGGTTGATCGTCAGGGAGCAGAACGCCACCACCGGAAAGCCGAAATGGGCCGGATCCGGCTGCGGCACCCAGGACCCGATGACGCCGCTGCCCTGCATCCGGTCCAGCCGTGCCTGCACGGTGGCGCGGGCAACC
Source organism: Arthrobacter sp. CG_A4 (assembly GCF_035985125.1). Lineage (NCBI taxonomy): Bacteria > Bacillati > Actinomycetota > Actinomycetes > Micrococcales > Micrococcaceae > Arthrobacter > Arthrobacter sp. CG_A4. The sequence continues at coordinate 205,083 of NZ_JAXCID010000001.1, forward strand.
CTGAGCACCCGGGAGGCCTCCAGCACCGAGGCCCGGGGCGAATCGGTGAAGAACCGGACAATTTTCGCATCCAGCGGATCAACGTCCATCGAGAATTCCTCTCATCGGGGCAGCGGCCGTGACAAATCGCTGTCGATATACCGTTTCAGTTAGCAAACTGCCACCATGTTCCCACGCCGCCGGAACGCGGACGGCCGATCCTTCGCGTCAAAGGCGGTAAATTCAAGAGGTCCCACAAAGACCCCCAGTTCCACACCACACGAAGGTTCGCCAGCATGACAATGAAGTCCACCGCGGAGCGCCCCGGCCTGACACTGGGCCACAGCATGAAGCCACGCCAGCTCACCATGATGGGACTCGGCAGCGCCATCGGCGCCGGCCTGTTCCTGGGCTCCGGAGCCGGGGTCCAGGCCGCCGGGCCTGCCGTCCTGGTTTCCTACCTGGTCGCGGGAACCCTGATCATCCTCGTGATGTGGGCCCTCGGCGAGATGGCGGCCGCCAATCCCAACAGCGGCGCGTTCTCCGTCTACGCAGCAAAGGCCATGGGCAGGACCGCGGGAGCCACCGTGGGCTGGCTCTGGTGGCTGCAGCTCGTCGTCGTGATCGCCGCCGAAGCCCTCGGCGCCGCCGGGCTGCTGTTCACGGTGTGGCCGGTAATCCCGGTCTGGGCCCTGTCGCTCCTGTTTATGGTCCTGTTCACGGCCATCAACCTCGCCGGGGTGAAGAACTTCGGCGAGTTTGAGTTCTGGTTCGCCATTCTCAAGGTTGCCGCCATCCTGCTGTTCCTGGGGATCGGCACCGCCTTGCTGCTGGGCTGGCTGCCGGACGTCACCTCCCCGGGTCTGGGCAACATCACCACCAACTTCGCCCCAGAGGGCCTCGGCGGGATCGCGAGCGCGCTTTTCGTGGTGATCTTCGCCTTCGGCGGCACCGAGATCGTCAGTGTGGCCGCCGCCGAGACCGAGAACCCCCAGCACAGCGTGGGCCAGGCGATCCGCACGGTCGTGTGGCGGATCCTTGTCTTCTACATCGGCTCCGTCTTCGTGATCGCCGCAGTCCTTCCGTACACCTCGGAGGCGCTGAAGTCCCCGTTCGCGGGCGTCCTGGACCTGGCCGGCATCCCCGGTGCCGGTGCCGCCATCACCCTGGTGGCCGTCGTCGCGCTCCTCTCGGCCCTGAACGCGAACCTGTACGGCGCCTCCCGGATGGTCTTCTCACTCTCCGAACGCGGCGAGGCCCCCGCGTTTCTTTCGAAGATCAACACGGCGCACGTGCCGATGGTCGCCGTCGGCGTCTCGGTGGCGTTCGGCTTCCTGGCCGCGGTGCTGGAGCTGCTCTTCCCGGAGCAGATCCTGCCGGCACTGTTCCAGCTGGTCGGTTCGACGTGCCTGATCGTCTGGGGCTCCGCCCTGGTGTCCCAGCTGATCCTCCGCCGCCGGGCAGACCGTGAGGGCACCACCCTGCCGCTGCGGATGCGGGGCTTCCCGGGCCTGACGATCTTCGGGCTTGTACTCCTGGCCCTGATCTTCGCCGTCGGCTTCAGCAGCCCGGACAGCAGCAGGCAGCTCGTCAGCACCATCGCCCTGGTGGCCGGCATTGCCGCGGCCTGCTGGACCGGCGCCCGGCTGGCCCGCAGCCGCCACGCCGGGCCCGCCGAGCCCGCCGAGCCCGCCGACACGAAGTAACCCGGCATGACCTGTACAAATTGCCACGCTCGCCGGCGTGGAAGCATGCAGTTCTTGACAGTCTGGCCAGCGATTCCCTAGCGGATTGCCCAGCGAGCCCGCGGTGACTAGGGTCACAGCCATGGACACACTTCCTCCGGCGGTTTCCGGCGACGCTGCCGAGTCGCCCAGCCCTGCCCAGCTCCGCAGGCTCTACTCGCTCATGGTGGCGGTCCGCCATCTCGACACCTCGGCCATCGCCTGGCAGCGGCAGGGCATTATCCCCGGCTACGCGCCGGAGCTCGGCCAGGAAGCGGCCCAGGTGGGCAGCGGCTACGCCGTGGATACCACCCGGGACTTCGTCTTCCCCACCTACCGCGAGATGGGCGTCGCCCGGACCATGGGCGTGGACATGGTGTCCTATATGTCCACCCACAAGGCCACCTGGCACGGTGGGCTCTACAATCCGATGGAGTCCCGCCTGGCCCCGATCCAGGCCGTCGTGGCCGGATCCGTGCTGCACGCCGTCGGCTGGGCGCATGGCCAGACGCTGGAACAAAAGGACGGCGGCACCCTCGGCGTCGCCCTGACCTACTTCGGCGACGGTGCCTCCTCGCAGGGCGATGTCCACGAGGCCATGAACTTCGCCGCCGTGATGAAGGCCCCCGTGGTGTTCTTCGTCCAGAACAACGGGTGGGCCATCTCGGTCCCCACCGAACGCCAGGTGGCCGGCGGTTCGGTCGCCGCCCGCGCGGCCGGCTACGGCATGCCGGCGCTGCAGATCGACGGCGACGACGTCGTCGCGGTCCTCGAGGCCAGCCGGCGCGCCTTCGCGCACGCACGCTCCGGCAACGGTCCCGTGCTCATCGAGGCCATGACCTACCGCCGTGGCCCGCACTCGACCTCCGATGACCCCGGCCGCTACCGCTCCCTTGACGAGGAGCGCGACGACGCGGGCGTGGACCCGCTGGAACGCTTCCGGCAGCGGCTGCTCGCCGAGGGGATCGCGGACGGGGCATTCTTCGCCGAGGCCCTCGCGGCTGCGAAGACCGAAGTGGAGCAGACCCGGGCCGGCATCCAGGCCCTCGGCTCCCGCCCCGGCACCGAAATGTTTGACCTGGTCTTCCAGGAAACCACCCCTGCCCTGCAGGCCCAGGCCGCCAGCTGGCGCGAGGAGTCCGAACATGTCTAACTCGACGATCGACGGCGGGACCGCCGGACTTCGACAGGCCCAATCACCGTCCCAGGCACAGGCCCAATCCCAGCCCCAATCCCCGGCGCCTGCACCGGAAAGTGCCGGCACCGTGATGTCCATGCAGCAGGCGCTCAACCGGGCCCTCGACGAGGTGCTTGCGGAGAACCCCAAGGCCGTCATTTTTGGCGAGGACTGCGGCCGGCTCGGCGGCGTCTTCCGCATCACGGACGGGCTGCAGGCCAAACACGGCGAACAGCGGGTCTTCGACACTCCGCTGGCGGAATCCGGCATCCTCGGCATGTCCGTGGGCCTGGCGATGGCCGGCTTCCACCCGATCCCCGAGGTCCAGTTCGACGGCTTCGCCTACCCCGCCATCAACCAGATCGTCTGCCAGATCGCGCGGATGAACTACCGCAGCCGGGGCACCCTGCCGATGCCGATCACCCTGCGCGTGCCCAGCTTCGGCGGTATCCGCGCCCCCGAGCACCACGGCGAAAGCCTCGAGGCGCTCTTCGCCCATGTGCCCGGGCTCAAGGTGGTTTCGCCGTCGAACCCGCACGAGGCCTACCACCTGCTCAAGTACGCCGCCACCCGCCCGGACCCGGTGATCTTCATGGAGCCGAAGTCCCGCTACTGGCAGAAGGGCGAGGTGGACGCCGCCACGCACGATGCAGCCGGAGGCTCCCCCACCGGCGCCAAGGTTATGCGCGAGGGCCGCCACCTCACCCTTGTCGCGTGGGGCGCCATGGTGGCCCGCTGCCTGCAGGTGGCCGAGCTCGCCGCCGAGGACGGGATCGACGTCGAGGTCCTGGACCTGCGCTGGCTCAAGCCGATCGACGCCGGGGCGCTGGCCGCGTCCGTGCGGAAGACGCGCCGCGCCGTCGTCGTCCACGAAGCGCCGCTGACCTCCGGGCTGGGCGCCGAGGTGGCGCAGCTGATCACGCATAACTGCTTCGACACCCTCAGGGCCCCGGTGGAGCGGGTCACCGGCTTCGACGTCCCATATCCTTCGGGGGACCTGGAAGACGAATACATCCCGAACATTGACCGGATCCTCTTCGGTATCCAGCGAGTATTGGAGTACAAACGTGGCTGAAATTTCCTTCCCGCTGCCCGACCTCGGCGAGGGCCTGATCGAGGCCACGGTGCTGGAATGGCTGGTTTCCCCGGGCGAGCAGGTGGAGCGCAACCAGCCGCTCGTCGAGGTCGAAACCACCAAGTCGGCCGTTGAATTGCCCAGCCCGCAGGCAGGTAAGGTGGTGCGTATCCACGGCGGGCCCGGTGACACGATCAATGTCGGCGAGCCACTGATTGTGTTTGAGGTGCCGGACAATACCGCCGGCATCGTGGGCACGGTCCCGAAGGAAGAGGCACCGAAGCGCCGGGTCCGCCTGAGCGCCGTACTTGACGAGGACTGACAGCGAGGACTGACACCATGAGCGGCAGACACACCGGCGAACTGCATTCCCACACGGTGGAGGGCACCGACCCGCAGCTGTACATCGCGGTCCACGAACCGCAGGACGACGCCGGGCTGCGCCCCGTGCTGCTGCTGCACGGCTTCTCCTCCTCCGCCAAGCTCAACTGGGAAGATACCGGCTGGATCACCGCCCTGCTCGGGGCCGGCCGCCGCGTCATCACCGTGGACCTGCCCGGCCACGGCCGCAGCGGCGCCCCCGAGGACATGGATTCCTACGCGCCGAGCCGGATCCGCGCGGATCTGCTCCAGATTGCCGTGGACGCCGGCGTCCGGCCCGTGCGCGACGGCGACCCGGCCAGCGGCCTGGATCTGATCGGGTATTCCCTCGGCTCGCGGCTTGCCTGGGAGTTCGGGGCGACCCAGCATGAGCTGGTCCACCGGCTGGTCCTGGGCGGGCCGAACGTGGCGGATCCGCTCGCGGACTTCGACCTCGTCGCGGCCCAGCGCTACCTCGCCGACGGCACCCCGATTGCGGATGAATCGACCGCCGGGCTGCTGAAGATGGCCCAGCTGCTGCCGAGCAACAACATCTTCTCGCTGCTGTCCCTCGTGGAAGCGGTCAAGAGCGAGCCGTTCGATCCCGCCGAGGCTGTCCCGCACATGCCGATGCTGCTGGTGGCCGGCGAGAAGGACCACCGTGCCGCCTCCATGCCGGAGCTCGCCGCACTCGGCGCCACGGCCGGCGCTATGGTGGAACAGCTGATCCTGCCGGGCCGGAACCATACCAACGCCATCACCAGCCGCGCGTTTAAGCAGGGGGCCGTCAGCTTCCTGGGTGTCTAGGGCGCCTGCCGTCTTAAAGCAACGAGGGGTCACCTACGGCCCATCCGAGCGACGTGGATGGGCCGTAGGTGACCCCGCGTTGTTCCGGCACGTCGGATGGATGGAACTGGCCGCAGCAAAGTGGCCGGAACCGGAGGAGGGACCCCGTGGGCATGCGCTTCACAGACCGCGACGAGGCCGGCCGGTTGTTGGCGGCCGCCCTCCCCCAGTTCCGGGGACGGCCGGGCACGCTGGTGCTGGGTCTGGCCCGCGGCGGCGTGCCGGTGGCGGCCGCCGCCGCCGAGGCCCTCCGGCTTCCCTTTGATGTACTCCTGGTCCGCAAACTGGGGATTCCCGGCCACGAGGAAACAGCCTTCGGCGCGCTTGCCTGGTCAGCCGGCCGGGTGGTGCGTGTGCTCAACCGGCCCCTTGTGGCCAGGCTTCTGGAAGTCGGCGTCCGGCAGTCCGAGCTGGACCGGGTGGAAAGTATCGAGCGGGCCGAGCTGGAATGCCGCGCTGCGGCATATCCGGGACCCCGGCCGGTGCTCGCGGGCAGCACCGTCATCCTGGTCGACGACGGGCTGGCCACGGGAGCAACCATGCGGGCCGGGCTCGAGGCGGTGCGGGCGGCGGGCGCCGCAACCGTCGTCGTCGGGGTCCCCGTGGCCTCGCTGGAAGCTGGGACGGCGCTGGAGGAGCTGGCCGACGCCGTCTTCTTCCTGCACCTTCCCGGCCAGTTCCGCGCCGTCGGCAGCTATTACCGGACCTTCGCGCAGATTCAGGACCACGACGTCGTCCGGCTCCTCGGTGCCCGCCCCGCCTGAACAGCAACGCGGGGTCAGATACGGCCCGTGCGGCGGCCTTGGATGGGCGCGACGTGACCCCGCGTTGCTTCTAAACGCGTTGCTTGAAAGCGAGTGGCACGGACCTTTCGGTCCGCGCCCCTCGCTATGTGGCTAGTTCTATGTGGCTGGTTCCGTGTTACTGATTCTTAGTGCTTTGCCTTCTCGGCCGGCGCGTGGTGGCTGACACCGAGCGGGCGGCCCCTGGTTTCCCCGGCCAGGATAACGCCGACTGCCGAGATGACGCAGAGGATCATGATGTAGATACCGATAGATCCGGTCCACTTGGTGCCCTGCAGCAGGGCCTCCGCAATGGTCGCCGCGAACGCGCCGCCGAGGATGGCGCCGAATGCGTAACCGATCGAGATGCCCGAGTAGCGCACGTTCGCCGGGAACATTTCGGCGTACATTGCGGACATCGGGCCATAGGACAGGCCCAGGCCGATGGTCAGGACGAACAGCGCGACGCCGTAGAGAACGATGTTTTTAGTATCAATGAGCGCGAACATCGGGATCATCCAGGCGAAGACGATGCCGTAGCCGATCAGGAAGGTCTTGACCCGGCCGATCTTGTCCGACAGCCAGCCGCCCACCAGGGTGAAGATCAGCCAGCCGAAGGAGGCCAGTGTGGTGGCGAGCAGGATCTGCGGGGTGGGCATCTTCAGGGTTTTGGTCGCGTAGGAGATGAAGAACGCGATCAGCAGGTAGCCGGCGGCGTTGTTGCCGATGAAGATCATCGTCGAGTAGAGGACGGCCTTTTTGTGCTTCCGGAAGAGCTCCCCGAGCGGCGCTTTGCTTTCTTCCTTGCGGTCCTGCATCTCCTTGAAGACGGGGCTCTCGGCGACCGCGCGGCGGATCAGGTAGCCGACCACGATCAGTGCGATGGAGAGCAGGAACGGTACACGCCAGCCCCACGAAGCGAAGTCCTCCTTGGACATGCCTGTGTTCAGGAAGTACAGCAGTCCGGTGGCGAGGATCATGCCCACCGGAACACCGATCTGCGGGTAGGCGCCGAACAGGCCGCGCTTGCTCTTGGGGGCGTGCTCCACGGCCATCAGGGCGGCGCCGCCCCATTCACCGCCGGCGGAGAAGCCCTGGACGATACGGAGGAGGATCAGCAGGATCGGAGCCCAGACGCCGATCTGGGCGTAGGTGGGCAGCATACCGATCAGGGCCGTCGCGGCACCCATCATGATGAGTGTGAAGACCAGCATGGCCTTGCGTCCGAGGCGGTCACCGAGGTGGCCGGCAACGACGGCGCCGAGCGGGCGGAACAGGAAGCTGATGCCGATGAGGGCGAAGGACAGGATCTGCGCCAGGCCCGGATTCGAATTCTGCAGCGGGGTGAGGAACAGCGGCGACAGCAGCGTTGCTGTCAGCTGGGCGAAGATGAAGAAGTCGTACCACTCGATCGTGGTTCCGACCAGCGTCCCGGCGAGGACCTTGCGTTCCTCATGCTTGCTGCTGGGGCCCGCCTCTGAATCGACGAATGAAGTTGCGGTCATTGAAACTCCGTTGCTGGGGGCAGGTGAACTGCCCGGGGTGGGTGCCTCGTGATTTACTGATCGAACGGTCAGTTAGTTGGTAAGAAGTACCTTACTACGAAAATGTGATAAGGCGCACACAATTCTTGAAATTTCACGCCATGGCCGATACATGACAGTGCGGACCCCGGGCTCCGGACCAGGCCTGCCGGGTCAGCAGCTCACGGTCGGGGCCCGGAGGGACTCATGAGGCTCCTGCCCGCCAGCCGGTCCCGCGCCGGGCCCGCGCCGGGCCCGGCCACTGGACCTAGGATGGACAAATGACAGCGAACGCCGCCGGCAACCAGGCTTCCCCCTCGCAGACGCTCTCCCGCGGCATCCGCGCATTGGAAATCCTCGCCGAGGCCCAAGAGCCGCTGAGCATTGCCGAACTCGCCGGCGCCATGGGGGTCCACCGCTCCGTGGCCTACCGGATCCTGCGCACCCTGGAGGATCACTCCCTGCTGGTGCGCGACGACGGCGGGCGGGTCCAGCCGGGCCCCGGCCTCGCCGTACTGGCCCGCGGAGTGGCCCGGAATCTGCAGACCGCCGCCCTGCCCGAGCTGACCCAACTCGCAAACACCCTGACAATGAGCGCCTTCGTGGCGGTCTGGGACCACGAGGACTGCGTCACCCTGGTCAGCGTTGACCCTCGGCATACCGGCGCCGCGGTGGTCCAGCATCCTGGCTCCCGGCACCCGATCAGCGCCGGTGCCCCCGGTATCGCCATCCAGTCGGCCCACTCCGAACAGGAGTGGAATGTCCTCGCCCCCGGGATCCCCTACCGGCCCGAGGCTACCGAGGCCAGACGCCGGGGATACGCGGCCAGCCATGACGAGGTCATCGCAGGAGTCTCCTCACTCGCCGTCCCGGTCCGGGTTCCGGGCGGGCGTCCGGCGGCCATCGCCGTCGTCTACATCCGTGCCGCCCAGGACCCTGCGGAGGTGGCCGCTGCCCTGGCCGCGAGCGCCGGACGGATCGAGAGCCAGCTGGGCTGACGCCGGAGGGGTACTCGCCGGTCCGCGCCTGCGCCCCCGACGAACTAACGAAAATGCCCACCAGCACCCCGGGGCCAGCTGCCGCAAGATGCTTGACAAGCGGCTCCGTCTCGGGCAGGTTGTATCGTATACGATTTCATACTCAATGAGGAGATGCGATGGAGCAGCTTTCGCAGGATGACCTTGCCGCCGCCGGCAAGGTCATCGCGGTACACATCAACTACCCCAGCCGTGCAGCCCAGCGGGGCCGCACCCCGGAGCAGCCCTCCTATTTCCTGAAGCCGTCCTCCTCCCTCAGCCGCAGCGGCGGAACCGTGGAGCGCCCGGACGGCTGCGAGCTGCTGGCCTTCGAGGGCGAGGTGGCGCTCGTGATCGGCACGCGGGCGCGGCGAGTATCCCCCGCGGACGCCTGGGCCCACGTTGGCTCCATTACCGCCGCCAACGACCTCGGCGTCTATGACCTCCGCTACGCGGACAAGGGTTCCAACCTCCGTTCCAAGGGCGGCGACGGCTTCACGCCCGTGGGTCCGGCCCTGCTCTCCGCCCGGGACGTCGACCCCGCCGGGCTCCGCATCCGCACCTGGCTCAACGGAAAACCGGTCCAGGATGACACCACGGACACGCTGCTGTTCCCGTTCGCCAGGCTTGTGGCGGATTTGTCCCAGCTGCTGACTCTGGAGCCGGGCGACATCATCCTGACGGGAACGCCCGCGGGAGCCTCCGTCGCCCAGCCCGGTGACGTTATGGAAGTCGAAGTGGACGCCCCCGCTTCCGGCCTCAGCACCGGGAAGCTCTCCACCACCGTGGTCCAGGGCACGGTCCCACTGGCCAACTACGGTGCCGGGCCGCGCACCGATGAAACGCAGCGCGCCGAGGCGTACGGCACACCGGCCCCGGAGGAGACCGCCACCGCCCCTGCGCCCGTGCTGGCCACTGTGCCAGTGCTGACGCCGGGGCTGAAAGCCAAGCTGGAGTCCGTCGGGACCGCCACCCTGAGCTCCCAGCTCCGCAAGCGCGGGCTCAACAACGTCAGCATCGACGGCCTGCAGTCCACCCGGCCGGACCGCAAGGTGGTGGGCGTCGCCCGGACGCTGCGCTACGTGCCCAACCGCGAGGACCTGTTCAAGGCCCACGGCGGCGGCTTCAACGCCCAGAAGCGCGCCATCGACTCGCTGCGGGACGGCGAGATCCTGGTCATGGAGGCCCGCGGAGAGAAAGGCACCGGAACGGTGGGAGACATTCTCGCCCTCCGCGCCGAGGTCAACGGCGCCGTGGCCATCATCACCGACGGCGGCGTCCGGGACGTCACCGCCGTCGGCGCCCTGGCGATGCCCACGTACTTCGCCAACGCGCACCCCGCCGTCCTCGGCCGGCGCCACATCCCCTGGGACGTTGACCTCACCATCTCGTGCGGCGGCGCCACCGTGCAGCCGGGCGACATCATCGTCGGCGACGCCGACGGCCTCCTGGTGATCCCGCCGGCACTCGCCGAAGAACTGGCCGACGACTCGCTCGTGCAGGAAGCCGAGGAGTCGTACATAGCGGAGATGGTGGCCGCCGGCCACAGCGTGGACGGGCTTTACCCGATGAACGCGCAGTGGCAGGAAAAATTCCGCAGATGGTCCGCCGCCCACGCCGCCGCCCATACCCAGGAAGCACCTGCCCGGAAAGCACCCGCCCAATGAGTGTGCCGGCCGCCGCCAGTAAATCGGAACAGGCCTACGCCGCCATCAAGGCCAGCATCCTGGGCGGCGAATACTCCCCCGGCTACCGTTTGGTGCTGGCCAAGATTGCCGAGGACCTGGGCGTCAGCGTGGTGCCGGTCCGCGAAGCCATCCGCAGGCTCGAGGCGGAGCGCTTTGTGGTGTTCGAACGCAACGTCGGCGCCACTGTGGCCGGAATCGACCCCACCGAATACCTCTACACCATGCAAACGCTGAGCATCGTGGAGGGTGCGGCCACCGCCCTCGCAGCCCCGCTGGTCTCCGCCGCGGACATTGAACGCGCCCGGGCCATCAACGCCCTGATGCGAGAGTGCCTGGACCACTTCGATCCGGTCCGTTTCACGAGCCTGAACCAGGACTTCCACGGCGTCCTGTTCGAGTACTGCCCCAACCCGCACATCCTGGATCTCGTGCACCGCGGCTGGAACCGGCTGCAGGCGCTGCGGTCTTCCACCTTCAGCTACGTCCCCGGCCGGGCGCGCGAGTCCGTGGCCGAACACGAAGCGCTGCTGGTGCTGCTCGAGACGGGCGCTTCGGCGGACGACGTCGAACGCGCTGCCCGGGCCCACCGCGCCGCCACCCTTGACGCCTACTTAGCCCGCAGCCGTTCCGACGCGGCACCCACGCTCTCCTAGCACCTGTTTTCTGCCACCTGACCCACGTCCGGCCCCGAAGCCGGATCCCCCCGAAACGACAAGGAATAACAATGAAGTTCCGTTCCGATCCGCAGCAGCATCTCAAAGGCTCCCTCGCCGCAATGTTCACCCCGTTCACCGAGACCGGGGACGTTGACCACGTGAGCCTGCGCAACATGGTTGAGTGGCAGATCGCCAGCGGCTCCGCCGGCATCACGATCGGCGGCTCCACCGGCGAACCCAGCGCCCAGTCCGTGGAGGAGCGCGCCGACGCCATCCGGGTCACCGCCGCCGTAATCGGCGACCGTGTCCCGTTTATGGCCGGCACCGGCACCGCGAAACTGGCCGAGACGCTGGAACTCACGCAGGCCGCCGTCGACGCCGGTGCCGACGCTTCGATGATCATCACGCCCTACTACTCGCGGCCCACACAGGAGGCGCTGTACCGCTGGTACGCCACAATTGCCACCGAGTTCCCGCAGATGCCGTTCGTGATCTACAACGTGCCCTCGCGCACCGCGGTGGACATGGCCCCGGAGACGGTGGCCCGGCTGTTCCGCGACTTCGACAACATCGTCGGCATCAAAGAAACCACCAAGGACTTCGAGCACTTCTCCCGCGTTATGCACCTCGCCGGCAAGGACCTGCTGGTCTGGTCAGGCATCGAACTTCTTTGCCTGCCGCTCATGGCGATCGGCGGCGTCGGCTTCATCTCCGCCCTGGCCAACATCGCGCCGAAGGCCTCCGCGGACATGTACCAGGCCTGGGTCGACGGCGACTTCGAGACCGCCCGGGAGATCCACTACGGCGTGCACCCGCTGGTGGACCTGCTGTTCGTCGAGACCAACCCGGCGCCCGGCAAATGGCTGATGGCGCAGGCCGGGCTGATCTCCTCCGACTATGTGCGGCCCCCGCTCATCACGCCCACCGAACCCGGGCTGAAGCAGATCACCGAACTGATGGAAGCGGGCCGGGACTACCTCACCCCCGTCGACGGCTTCCGGATCACCCGGTAAACCCCACCGCGCATAAGAATTTCGCCTAAGAGAATTTCACCCGGAAGAATTTCACGCAGAAGCAAAGGATCATTCCCATGGCTGAGCACTACATTCCAGACGACCTCCCCACGCACATCCGCCACTACATCGACGGCGAATTCGTCGATTCCGTCAACGGGGCGACCTTCGATGTCCTGGACCCGGTGTCCAACGAGTCCTACGCCACCGCCGCCGCCGGGCAGAAGGAAGACGTCGACCTCGCCGTCGCCGCCGCCCGCAAGGCCTTCACCAATGGCCCGTGGCCGCGGATGAAGCCCCGCGAACGCGCCCGGGTCCTGCACCGGATCGCCGATGCCGTCGAGGCCCAGGAGACGCGGCTGGCCCAGCTGGAAACCTTCGATACCGGGCTGCCCATCACCCAGGCCAAGGGCCAGGCGCTGCGGGCGGCCGAGAATTTCCGCTTTTTCGCCGACCTTATCGTGGCGCAGTTCGACGACGCGATGAAGGTCCCCGGCGCGCAGATCAACTACGTCAACCGCAAGCCGATCGGCGTCGCCGGCCTCATCACTCCCTGGAACACGCCGTTTATGCTGGAATCCTGGAAGCTGGCCCCGGCGCTGGCCACCGGCAACACCGTGGTGCTCAAACCGGCCGAGTTCACGCCGCTGTCCGCGTCCCTCTGGGCGAAGATTTTCAAGGACGCGGGGCTGCCCGACGGCGTCTTCAACCTGGTCAACGGCCTCGGCGAGGAAGCCGGCGACGCGCTCGTGAAGCACCCGGACGTCCCGCTGATCTCCTTCACCGGTGAGACCACCACCGGCAAGACGATTTTTCGCAACGCCGCGGAGAACCTCAAGGGCCTCTCCATGGAACTCGGCGGCAAGAGCCCGGCGATTATCTTCGCCGACGCCGACCTCGACGCCGCCATCGATTCCACCCTGTTCGGTGTCTTCTCGCTCAACGGCGAGCGCTGCACGGCCGGCTCGCGGATCCTGGTGCACCGGCATATTTACGAGGCGTTCTGCGAACAGTACGCGGCGCGGGCCAGGAACATCGTAGTGGGCGACCCGCATGACCCGAAGACCGAGGTGGGCGCGCTGGTGCACCCCGAGCACTACGACAAGGTCGCCAGGTACGTCGAAATCGGCAAGACTGAGGGCCGGCTGCTTGCCGGCGGCGGGCGGCCCGAGGGGCTTCCGGGAGGAAACTACATCGCCCCCACCGTCTTCGCCGACGTCCGGCCGGACGCCAGGATCTTCCAGGAGGAAATCTTCGGCCCCGTCGTCACCATCACCCCGTTCGACGACGACGCCGAGGCACTGGCGCTGGCGAACAACACCCGGTACGGCCTCGCGGCCTATGTCTGGACCAACGACCTGACCCGGGCGCACAACTTCTCCCAGAGTCTGGAGGCCGGCATGGTCTGGCTCAACAGCCACAATGTCCGGGACCTCCGCACCCCGTTCGGCGGCGTCAAGGCCTCCGGCCTGGGCCACGAGGGCGGCTACCGCTCCATCGACTTCTACACGGACCAGCAGGCCGTCCACATCACGCTGGGCGCCGTCCACACCCCCAAATTCGGCGCATCGGCGTCGCAGTAGCACAATCGGCTGCCTGCCCGGCCGGCTGCCTGCCCGGCCGCCAACATACCGCCACCACCCAATGAGGAGCCCTGACATGGCAAACGACATCATCACCCCCGCGGTCCCCGCGCCGGACATCGTCCGCTGCGCTTACATGGACCTGGTAGTCACCGACCTGGAAAAGTCACGTGCCTTCTACGTGGACCTGCTGGGCCTGCACGTCACCTACGAGGACGACGAGGCCATCTACCTGCGCTCCTTCGAAGAGTTCATCCACCACAACCTGGTCCTGCGCAAGGGCCCCGTGGCCGCCGCGGCCGCCCTCGCCTACCGGGTGAAGTCCCCCGCCGAGGTGGACGCCGCCGAGGCCTACTACAAGGAACTGGGCTGCCGCACCGAGCGCCGCACGGAGGGATTTGTCCGGGGCATCGGCGATTCCGTCCGGGTGGAGGACCCGCTCGGCTTCCCCTACGAGTTCTTCTACGAGGTGGAGCATGTGGAGCGCCTCACCCAGCGCTACGACCTCTACGGCGCCGGCGAACTCGTCCGGCTGGACCACTTCAACCAGGTCACCCCGGACGTGCCGCGCGGCCGGAAGTACCTCGAGGACCTGGGCTTCCGGGTGTCCGAGGACATCAAGGACTCCGACGGCGTCACCTACGCCGCCTGGATGCACCGCAAGCAGACCGTGCATGACACCGCCCTGACCGGCGGCGACGGCCCCCGGATGCACCACATCGCGTTCTCCACCCACGAGAAGCACAACATCATCCAGATCTGCGACAAGATGGGCGCCCTGCGCATCTCCGACCGGATCGAACGCGGTCCCGGCCGGCACGGCGTCTCGAATGCCTTCTACCTGTACATCCTGGATCCCGACGGGCACCGGATCGAGATCTACACCCAGGACTACTACACCGGAGACCCGGACAACCCCACCATCACCTGGGACGTGCACGACAACCAGCGCCGCGACTGGTGGGGCAACGCAGTGGTCCCGTCCTGGTACACCGAGGCCTCCCTGGTGCTGGACCTCGACGGCAACCCCCAGCCGCTCGTCATCCGCACCGACAGCAGCGAGATGGCCGTGACCGTCGGCGCCGACGGCTTCGCCTACACCCGCGAGCCGGGCGAGGAGCGCGGCTTCAAGCTCGGCACCCAGCTCTAACCCCCTTCCCCACCCGTTGCGCTATCACTTGATGTCCCTCTGGCGCCCTCTGAGCCGCCACAAGTGATAGCGCATCCGGGGAGGTCAGGTGCGGGGGTGGGGCGCCGTCGTCGTCGGCTTCTTCCGGTGGAGGACGACGGCGGCTGCCGCGCCCAGCAGGAACAGCGCCGCGGCGGCGCAAACGGGAACGATGAAGGCCGTGGAGTAGCCGCTGTGCTGCGCCAGCGCTCCGGCGATCGAGGAGCCCAGCGCGGTGCCGGCGACAATGCCGCTGGCCAGCGCCGTCATGACCGTGCCGAGTTTGCCGGCCGGCGCGACGACGCCGCCAATGGCGAATACCGTGACCATCAGCGGACCCACCGGCAGGCCCAGGACCAGAAGCACCAGGACCATGGGCAGCGCCGTGGAAGGCAGGAGCAGCAGCACCGAGAGCACGGCCATCAGCCCCGCACAGGCCAGCCAGCGGGCATTGGCCGAGAAGCGCTGCGGCCAGTAGGCCACCGAGAGCGCTGCTGCGGCCGAGCTCAAGCCCATCACCGCGTACAACAGTCCGGCCAGTTCGGACGTCGCAAAGCTGGCGGCGAAGGAACTCAGGGACGTCTGCGTCGAGCCGAAGAACGTTCCCATGCAGACCATGGCCAGCACCGGAAGGGCGACGGCGGCGAAGGAGGCGAGACGCTGCCCGGCAGGCATAGCCTTCCGGCGTTCCTTCTCGGCTGCCGCGCCGGCCGCGGTCCGCGCCGGGGTGCGGAGTACCGCGTGGTGCGTGGGGTGAACGGCGAAGGCGGGGACGAGGGTGATGGTCAGTACGGCTGCGAGCGCCAGCGGCAACCAGGGCGCAATCAGGCTGGCGAGGATGCCCACCAGCGCCGGACCCAGGACAAAGGTCAGTTCGTCGGCGGTGCTTTCGTAGGACAGGGCCGTGTCAAGGTCCTCGCTGTTGGCATCTGGTCCGCCCCGGGAGGTCAGCGCCATCCAGCGGACCCGGGCGAGCGGGCCCACCTGCGGGCAGCTCGCACCGGCCACGAATGCGGCGGCAAGAACTGGGACGGCCGTGGCGATGTCCTGCCCGCCCGGGATCAGGTAGGCGGCGATGATCAGGGCGACGACGGCGACCGTGTTGAAGATCGCGGCGAAAACCAGCACCGGGCGCTGGCCCAGCCGGTCCGCCAACGCTCCGAGAACGGGGGCGCCGAGCGCTGAACCGATGCCGACGGCCCCGGCCGACACGCCGCCCACCGCGTAGGAGCCGGTAACGGCGGTGACCAGGGTCAACGCACCGACGGTCAGCATGGCGAGCGGAAGCCTGGCGAAAAGTCCCAGCGGAATGAACGTCCTGCCGGCCAGCAGCGGAAGCCGGGCGTAGCGGCCGCCAGTGCTGGGTGTGGGATCAGGCGCGCGGGAAAGGTCCGCCTCGAAATCGGGCGGCGGGGAAATTGACGCTGGAGAAACTCGCGCTGTGGAAGGCGTTGAGGGGTTCATAATTCCGGGTTCGTTCAATGGTGCGCATCGTCCCTCCTCCCGATGCGCGCGACCCGGTAACGGCTTAAGTGTAGCCGCAACTTGGTTCTTTGCCGGGCCCGGCTGCGGCATCAGACCCGGGCGTCGTCGGAAATGTGCAGAGTGGACCCGTGGCGTTCCTTGACCACCTGAAGCTGGGTGCTGATGCGCTGCTTCATTTCCGCCACGTGACTCACAAGCCCCACCACCCGGCCGCCGTCGCGGAGTCCTTCGAGTGCGTCCATGACCTGTTCCAGGGCCTGTTCATCAAGGCTTCCGAAGCCCTCATCCACGAAGAGGGTCTCGATATCCACGCCGCCGGATTCCTGCTGCACCACGTCCGCGAGCCCGAGGGCCAGCGCCAGCGAGGCCATAAAGGACTCGCCGCCGGACAGCGTCGCAGTATCACGGCGCTGGCCGGTCCACTGGTCCAGGACTTCCAGGCCGAGCCCGGATTTCTGCCCGCGTGCTGCCCTGGCGTCAGTGTGCTGCAGCGTGTATCGGCCATCGCTCATGCCGATCAGCCGTTCCGAGGCGGCGACGGCCACCTGTTCCAGCCGGGCCGCGAGCACGTAGCTGTTCAGGCTCATGCGGTAGGTGTTGTCTCCCGCGCCGCGGGCGGCGTCTGCGACGGCGGTCAGCAGCGCCGCCCGTTCGCGGGGCTCCCGGCTGGCAGCGGCACGTTCGGCAAAGTCGCCCGCGATGCGGCCCAGCGTCCGCACTGACTTCTCCGCGAGGCCCGAGGCGAGACCGGCCTGCCGTGCGGCGAGCTCCGCCGCGGCCACCCCGGCGCGGAGCTGTTCCAGGTCCCCGTCCGCGAGAGGGGCCCCGGTTTCCAGTTCACGGACAGCGAGGGCCAGCTCCTCACCGGCGAAGAGTTCCTCGATCCGGGCGGCCTCGTCCTGACCGGACCGGATGGCGGCTTCAAGGCCGGCGGCATCGCCGGCCGGGAGGAGCACAGCCCTGGCTTCCGCTGCGGAGTCGAAACCGGACGCCGGCAGTGCCAGCCCCAGCTGCGTCCCGGCATCCGCGGTGCGGGACTGGGCCTGTTCCAGCCGGGCCCGTGCCGCCTCTGCCCGTTCCAGGACGGCGGTGGTTCCGTTGAGGGCGGCAATCCGCTCCGCCAGGGTAGGGTGCCCGGCGCGCAGTTTCCCGAGGGCCAGTTCCAGGGCGCCCGCCTGGTCCTGGACTTCGGCGATGGTCGATTCCGTCTGGGCAATCTTCGATCCGGCAGCCGCCTGGACCAGTCCGGCGGCTGTAATTTCCTCGACGAGCTCCACTTGCCGGGCGCGGCTCGCCTCCAGCTCCCGGGCAGCGCGGCCGGCCTCGGCCGCGCGTTCTGCTGCCAGCTCCGCCTCGAGGCGGGCGTCCCCGGGCGCGGTGCTGCCGCCCTGGGCCGCCAGCACGGCAATCTCCTGCTGGGCATCGGCAAGATCGCGTTCACGCTCGGCCAGAGCCATTTCGGCGTCCTCGCTTGCGAGCTGCGCTGCCTGCTCCGCCTCGGCGACGGCCAGGGCGGAAGCAGCCGCCGGGGCGGGGGCCGGGTGTTCGGGGCTGCCGCACACCGGGCACGGCAGGCCGGGCCGCAGCTGGGACGCGAGCTCGGCGGCGGCGTTGGCAAGCCGTTCCTCGCGGAGATCCAGCCAGCGCTGGCGCCGGCCCTGGTGCTGGTCCCGGGCGAGGCTGTGGCGCTCCGTGGCGGCGGCGCAGGCAATTGTTGCTGCGGCGTACCGCCCGACCATGGCCACGAGTTCCGTGGCGGCGTCGGCTTCCTTTTTGCGCAGCTGGATGTCGGCTGCAAGTTCCTCGAGCGGACGCAGGCCGCCGAGCAGTGCCTCCGATTCAGCCTTCAGCGCCTCCAGTGCAGTTGTCCCCGTGCGGCGTCCCGCGGCCAGCTTCTCAAGCGTCCCGCGGAGCTGCGTGGCGCGGGCCAGCAGTCCGGAAAGCCTGCCTTCGTCCGGCAGCCGTTCCCCCAGCACAGCCCGGACGGACCGCAGTCCCCCCAGTGCGGCCCGCAGGGCAGCACCATCGATGAGTCCGCCGTCGGGAGCACCGGCGGCAGTGCCTCCGGGAGTGCCTCCGGTGAGGGAATCCGCAGGACGTTCCGGGGATCCGCCCCGGAGCGACAGGAGCTCGGGGTCTGTGAGCGCCGCGGCACGCAGTTCTTCCGTCGCACCGGTCAGGGCCACCGTTGCCAGCATTTGGGCCGCTTCGGCGCTTTCCACTGCCTGCAGCAGTCCGCCAAGTACTTCCGCCCTGCGGTGCAGGCCCAGCTTGTCGATCCTGGCCGCCAGAACCGGCCTGGCGGCCTCGGCCTCGGCCCGGCGCCTTTCGGCGGCGGCGAGTTTGGCTTGGCGGGCGGCCCGGGCCGTGGCGGCGTCGAGTTCGGCCATATGGTCGGCGCGTAGCCGCTCGGCCCCGGCAGCGGCAACTTGGCGTCCGGCTGCGGCGGCGGCGGCGCCGGCACCGAGCCAGGCCAGGAGCGAGCCGGGATCGGCGCGGTCCGGGGCTTCCGAGGTGTCGAGCTCGAGGGCCGCTGTTTCGGCCTCGGCCTGGGCAAGCAGCAACTCCAGCTGGCTGGTGAGGCCGGCCACCTCGGTGCCGGCGGCCTTCGCTTTCCGTGCGAGTTCCTGTTCCACGGCCTCGAAGCGCTGGGTGCCGAACAGGCTTTGGAGCAGTTCCATTCGGTCCGTGGGTTTGGACCGAAGGAACGCGGCGAAGTCGCCCTGCGGCAGCATCACCACCCGGGTGAACTGTTCGCGGTTCATGCCCAGGACATCGGCGATCTCGGCCCCGGCCTCGTCGTTGCGGCCGGACTTTTCCAGCCATTCGCCGTCGACGCGTTCGCGCAGCAGGGTGTTGGCCTGCTGGACGGTGAACCCGTTTTTGCCCCGGGCGCTCGGCTTGTCCCACGCGGGCGAGCGGGAAACCTCGAAGTGCCGGCCGCGCGCGGAGAACTCGCAGGTGACGCGGGGCTCGGCGGCGGCCCCGGCGTGGTCGCTGCGCAGCCGTTTTCCGTCCTGCCGGGCCCCCGGGACCGAGCCGTAGAGCGCGAAGCAGATGGCGTCCAGGACGCTCGTCTTGCCGGCTCCGGTGGGGCCGTTCAACAGAAACAGCCCGTGGGTACTCAGGCGGTCGAAATCGATGTGTTCGGAACCGGCGAAAGGGCCGAAGGCGGAGATTTCGAGACGGTGGATCCTCACAGGGAACTTCCTTCCAGGCGCACGGCTTCGAGGGCTTCTGCCAGGACGACGGATTCGGCGTCGTCCGTGCTGCGTCCGCGGACGTGTTCCAGGAAGCCGCAGCAGATGGACAGGTCGTCGTCGGCTTCGGCCAGCCGGCTGCTGTAGCTGATTCTGGTGCCAGCGGCGGCACCTTCGGGGTCGAAGCCGAGGACGAGAGTGTCGGGAAACCTTGAACGCAGCCTGTCCATGGCCTGCGCCGGACGCTGGGCGTCGGTCAGGGTGATCTGGCAGTAGGCGCCTTCGGCCCAGCCGAATTCCTCGGCGGAGAGCAGCTCATCCAGCCTGCCGCGCAGCACGGCCAGCGCCCGTGGCGCCTCCCAAAGCACCTCGCGGACCCCGCCGATGCCGGCGGCATCCACTTCGACGAGCCAGCTGCCCTTTTTGTGCTTCGCCTCCGAAAACGAGTACGCGAGCGGAGAACCGGAGTAGCGCACGGCGGCTGAGAGCCGCTGCCGGCCATGAAGGTGGCCAAGCGCCGTATAGCCGAAGCCGTCGAAGAGATCCAGCGGAACAGCGCCGACGCCGCCGATACTTAGGTCACGCTCGCTGTCCGAGCTGATCCCTCCGCTGGCAAAGGTGTGCGCCAGGACCACGGATTGAACCGTCCGCGTCCGGGCCCGGGCGGCAAGATCGTCCCGGATCCGTGCGGTGGCGGCCCGGGTGACCTCGAAGTGGCTGGCGGTCTGGACCCCCAGCTGTTCGGCCACGAGCCGTGGTTCCAGCCAGGGGATGCCGTAGATGGCCAGTACCGGGCTGGTGTCCGGATCCGTCTCGGCCGCCGTGCCGTCACCGCCGTCGAGCGGGAAAAGTACAGGCTTGTCCAGCTCGGCCAGCCGCGTGCGCAGGTGCACTCCCCCGCGTTCGAGCAACCGGGAGGCGAAGCCGAGCCGGATGGCGGAATCGTGGTTGCCGCTGGTCAGCACCACCTGAGCGCCGGCGCCGGTGAGGCGCACGAGGGCGTCGTCGAGCAGGCCGACGACGTCGACTCCGGGCAGGGCACGGTCATAGACGTCGCCGGCGATGAGGACTACGTCCACCGACTCATCGCGGACGAACGTGACGAGCTGGTCCACAAAGGCGCGCTGGGCCTCGAGCATGCCAACGCCGTGGAACGACCGGCCCAGATGCCAGTCCGAAGTGTGCAGTAACAACATGCTCCTACGGTATCGGCTGGCACTGACAGTGGTGCGCCACCGCTCCCGAACAGCAACGCGGGGTCACTTCCGGCCCGTCCCGCTGCCTGGCATGGGCCGGATGTGACCCCGCGTTGTAGTGTGCGGCACGACTCGGCGCGCGGACTACTCCCCGCGCTTGTCGAAGAAGTCGCGCGCCTCGTCGCTTCGCGGGCGGGACTGCGCGGCCCGGTCGTTGCGGACCGCGGGTGCGGCGGAAGCGCCGTCGTCGTCAGCAACATCCGACTCAAGCGCCGGCTCAAGAGCCGTCTCCGATTCAAGCGCCGGCTCAGGCGTCGCAACACCGCCGGCAACCGAGAGTGCAAAGCCCCGGAAGACCAGTCCGGCCAGTGCCGCGCCGACCAGCGGAGCGACCCAGAAGAGCCACAGCTGGCCGAGTGAGTCCGGGCTGCTGAAGAGTGCCGAAGCCGTGGCGCGGGCCGGGTTGAAGGGGGTGTTACCGATCGTCTGCCCGAGCTGCAGCAGCACGGCCATGGTCAGGCCGACGGCGAACGGGGCCGCCGACCTGGCGGGGTTCCGGGCTGAGGCCACGCCAAGGTAAACGGCCACCAGAAGCGCGCCGCCCAGGACCTCCACGAGGAGCACCCCTGCCAGCGGGGCCTGGATGATGGAGTTCTGGCCGAAGCCGGCCGTGACGGTGTCGAAGGCGGCCCGGGTGTCGCTGATTTTGGGGATGGTGCGCAGGATGCCAAAAAGTGTGACCGCGCCGAGCAGCGCGCCGGCAAGCTGGGCGCCGAGGTAGGCCGCGGCGTCCGCCAGCCTGATGCGGCCGGCGATGGCGTTGCCCACCGTGACGGCGGGGTTGAAGTGCCCGCCGGAGAGGTAGCCGAACGCCAGCATGGCGGCCGTGAGAGCCAGTCCCCCAGCCAGGGAAGCGGGCAGCGGATTTGTCTGGGGAATGGTGAACACGGGCACGCCCAGGCCTATGACCACCACAAAAAGCGTCCCCATCGCCTCGGCGGACAGCCGGGCGGGGAGTCCGGCCCGCTGCGCCTCGTCGATGCTGGCGGGCGGGAGCGTGCCCGTCTCGGGGGTTGGCACAGGCGTAGTCATGGTATCGAAGTCCTTTTGCTTGGGGTATGCGGCTGCGGCGGGAATCAGGCAGAGGGCTCTCCGGCCCGGCATGCGCGATGACGCCGCCCGGCAGGCGGTCCGCGAGCAGTCTTCCAGCGGAATCTGGACGTTGGCTGGGTCCGGGCCTAACGGACCTTGTCGTTGGTTCGTCGGGTGGCTTGGCCCGGGGGCTGGGAGGGCACCGCTCAGGGACATGCCCCGCGCCGGCGTGCGCGGATGGATATAGCGTCACTATGCCCAGTTCCGGGTGCGAAGAATGGACATGTCCCGCTGGACTGGACACCGGCCTGAAGGGGACATGCCCCGCGCCGGAGTGGGCGGATGGACATAGTGTCATTCTGCCCAGTTCCGGGTGCGAAGAATGAGCATGTCCCCCGCGGCGCGAAAGGTCCAGGTTCCACGCCGCCGGACCAGCCCAACGCCTGACCGGACCAGTCCAACGCGTCGGGCCGCGACGTTCCTGCCCAGTTACTTCGGCGCCGGGCGCCACAAGCCCGCGGGAATCCGGGCCTTTCCCGGGCCGATAGGAGGTGTGGCGGCAGGTAGCCGGGAAGGAGCGCCGCCAACGAATCCTGCGCCCGGCCAGGTCAACGAAAATGCCCGCCGGGCGCGGCGTACCCAACGGGCATGCCCCACCGGACCGGACATGCCCCGCGCCCGGGCCGGCGGGTGGGCATAGTGTCATTGTGCCCAGTTTCCGGTGCGAAGAATGGGCATGTCCCCCGGAGCGAAAAGGTCCTGGCGCTGCCTGAACCCCCAACGAACCCAGGAAAATGCCCGCTAACGGCCCAGTGCAAGCGCGGTGACCGTGCTGCCGGCCAGCGCGACGACGGCAGCCGCCGCGCTGAGCAGCAGCGGGGCCGGCGCAGCGGCGTTGGAGCGCCGGAGCTGCCGGGAGCGCAGCTGCACACAGATGAACAGGACGGCGGTGGAAGCCAGCGCCGTCCCGGCGGACAGCCCCAGGTAATCGAAGCCGCTGCTGTCCGGCAGCCGGCCGCCGCTCTCCGGCCCCGGCCCCAGCTCCGGCCCGGACAGCGCCCAGCTGCGCCAGATGAACAAGTCAGCGACGACGAGGGACAGCAAGGTCCGGCCCCAGGACAGGGTGGTGCGCTCGGGCTGCAGTCCGGGATCCCGGAACCCTGGCCCGGACGGTGGCAGGGTCACCGCGCCACGAGGATCAGAACGGCGACAGTGAGGGCGGCCACCGCGATGCCTGCGGTCATGATCAGCATCACCCCGGAATAGGGGAGTTCCTGGTTATTGCGCATGGCAGCTTCCATCCGTGTCCACCGCCGGTAGGACAGGGAAGCCAGCCAGGCTCCGAGGACCGCCAGCACCACGCACAAGGCGATCCGGACAGGGGCCGGGGCAATGTCCGGGGCCAGCTGGTCAATGGCGAGGGCTCCTGCGATCAGCGCCAGCGAAGTCCTGATCCACGCCAGGAAGGTCCGCTCGTTGGCCAGGGAGAAGCGATAGTCAGGGGTGCTGCCGGTCTTTCGCCACACTGGTTCCCGCATTCGTTTCCCTGCTGTTCCTGTGCTGGGTTCCCCTGGGGGCACCGTGCGCTTCGCTCCACCGCGCCGGCCGGCGTCGGACTGTCCTCAACAGAACCCTACCGGGCGGGTAAAATTGGAGGCCATGAGCAATGAGCACTCCACCTCCCCCACGGCAGACGCCACCGCAGACGCCACAGCAGATGCCACCGCGTCCCCGTCCCACGTGTCCCGCATCCACGGCTGCCTGCTGGGCGGCGCCCTCGGTGATTCGCTGGGGTACGCCGTCGAATCCGACCACATCTCCACCATCCGGGCGAAGTTCGGCCCGGAAGGACTGCAGGACTTTTCGGCGCTCGACGGCGGCAGTCACTTCTCCGCCGACACCCAGCTCACGCTCTACACCGTGGACGGGTTGCTGGAGGCGCTCGAGTGGGCGAACTCGGGCGTCGGCGCGGACACGAATGCATGCCTGTGGCTCGCCTACCTGCGATGGCTCGGCACCCAGGGCGTCGCGGTTCCGGAGACGGCACCGTTCCAGCCGCCCCGCTGGATCGATTCGCACGACGTCCTCAGGCACCGCCGCGCCGCCGGGAACTCCTGCCTGAGCGGCCTGGCCACCGGCGAGATGGGAACGTTCTACCGGCCGGTCAACCCGGAGTCAAAGGGCTGCGGGACCGTGATGCGCTCGGCACCCTTCGGCCTGATCCCCTACATCGCCGCCGGGGCCGTCTACAAGCTCAGTGCCGACGCAGCCTCGCTGACCCACGGGCACCCTGCGGCCCGGCAGAGCGCCGGCGTCTTCAGCCTCGTCATCCACGCCCTGACGGCCGGACAGGGCCTGCGGGAAGCCGCCGACTTCGCGTTGGGACAACTCGGCGCGGGCCACCTGCGCAAGGACGAAGTGCCGGATTCTGATCTCATCGCACGGCTCGAAACGGCGTTGCGCCTGGGCGGCGCCGGGGAGCCGCTGGATCCGGAGGAACTGGTCCGGGAGCTCGGAGCGGGCCGTATGGCGGAGGAGGCACTCGCCGTCGCGCTCTACGCGGTACTCGTCACGGAACCGGGCGCGACGGCGGCTGCCGGGCTGCCGGCCGGGCGGCCGGAGGCCCACTTCCGGGCGGCGATCACCCTCGCGGTAAACCACAGCGGGCACAGCGGTTCCACGGCATCGATGGCCGGGAACATCCTGGGCACGTTCTACGGCGAGGACTGCCTGCCGGCGGGGTGGCTCGACGCGCTGGAAGCCCCGGAGGTCATCCGGGGCATGGCATCGCGGCTGGCGGCCATTACCGGGGCCTGATTCCCTTGTGGTCGCCGGCGGCGGCTAATCGCGCCGGAGCACGATGTTGTTGCAGGCCTCACACACGTCCTCGGGGATGAATCCGCGGCGTTGCAGGATGCCAAAGACGACGCAGCCGAGGCAGAAGCCGAGAACTGATTCGAGGGACGCGGCCACTATCAGGACCGCGAGCAGGATCCAGGCAGCCGGGGCGAGGCCGGCGGCCAGCAGGATGGCCGCCGCGGTGGACATGGCGGCACCGATTCCCTGGGCAAAGCGCTTCGGCGGTCCGGGAACCAGCCTCGTCTTCCCCAGCAGCGGCGTCAGCACCCTGACGGACAGCCGGGCCAGTGGCGAGATCCGCGGGCCGAACAGCAGCCGCAGCCAGAACCCGACGGCGATCACCGCCAGGCCCCAGCCGAAGCCGGTCAGCAGCGTCACGACGGACAGCAGCACCACGAGTCCGGCGGTGATGCGGGCCGCATACTCGTTCACCGGGTTGGGAAACGTAAAGACTTGTCGCCAGTCGATTCCGCCCGGCCGGGCGGGTGCGGGTGCCTGAGTCGGTGCGGGTGCCTGGGCCGCGGCGGGTGACGACGTCAGTTTGCTCATCGTCCAAGGCTAGGAGTCGAACTGCCCCGGGCGACACGTTTGTTGCGCCGTATGACCGCCGAGGCGCCGTACGACCGCGGACGCTACGGACCCGCGGGGGCGTCAGGCGATCGCGGCGGGGGCCAGGTGGCCGCCCACCATCTGCAGGAATTCACCTTCCGAGAGGACCTCGATCCGCTGGCCCCGCTCGTGCAGGTCAAGGACGCGCCGGGCCTTGCCGGTGAGCCGTCCGGAGCGCAGGTCCGCCGCCACGAACCCGTCCCCCACCACCAGGACGGTGGTGCGGGCCGTAACCCGGCTTTCGGGCCTGGCCCCCAGTTCGGCGGAGCGGATTTTCGCCTCGGGCCGGGGAATCACCAGCTCCCCGGTGAACACCACGGTCTGGCCGAACAGCGGGTGTCCCGGTTCGGCCAGCGCATTCGGCAACGGATTGGCGCCCTCTTCCGGCCAGCCCGGCTGGAACGCGCGTACCGCGGCGGCAGTGTCCGCTCCCGCGGCCAGTGCCCCGATGGCCGACTGGCTGGGTTTGGACAAGGGATCACGCAGCGGATCGAAGGCAGCCTGCCGGGACACCAACAACCCCAGCGACAAATACAGTTCCGCGATGCTGCCGGCACCGTTGCGGGCGGCTATGTCGATCAGGATCCCGGCGCACGCCCGGGCGTCCTCCGCCGCGTCGTGGTGGTTCACCAGCGGCACACCGGCCTCTTCGGCCGCATACGGCAGGGAGTTGGACACGAGCGAGTAGCAGCGGCGCGACAGCATCACCGTGCAGACGTAGTCGTAGGCGGGGCCCGCCAGGCCGGAGACTTCCAGTCCGGAGCGGATCACGCCGAGGTCGAAGGCGGCGTTGTGGGCCGCCAGCACATCGCCGCCGATGAAGGCACCGATTTCCGGGAAGAGTTCACCGAAGCGCGGCAGGCCAACCACCTGCTCCGGCCGGATGCCGTGGATCCGGACGTTGTGGTGGTCAAAGCGGTCGTGGTGCTCCGGCGGGCGCATCAGCCAGGAGGCTTCCCCGACGACGACACCGCCACGGACCTTCGTCAGGCCAACAGCGCATGGTGAACCGCGGAAGCCGTTCGCGGTCTCAAAGTCGATCGCCGTAAAGTCCAAACCCACGCCCCAAACTTTACCGCCGAAAGTCGGCCCGGCCCGCCGCACGCGCCGCCGGGAGGCCCGACGTCGGCCGTCCAGTACCCTTAACAGGTGAACATTTTAGCGATGAGTGACTTTGCCGTGTCCGCGATCGGAGGAGCGGGCCCGGTGCAGCCGCACCTGTCCTCGCTCCTGCCCGACTGGCTGAACCCCCAGGTCTTCCTGGCCGACCCGGCCCTTGCGCCCTGGGTGGTGTTGTTAGTCTGCGGCATCATCTTCGCCGAGACGGGCCTGCTGGTCGGATTCTTCCTGCCGGGCGACTCGATGCTATTCACGGCCGGGCTCCTGGTGGCCACTGGCACCATCAAGTTCAACATCTGGGCCTTCGCGGCGCTGATCATCATCGCCGCGATCGTGGGTAACCAGACCGGCTATCTGATTGGTTCCAAGGCCGGTCCCGCCATCTTCAACAAGCCCAATTCCAAACTCTTCAAGCGCGAGAATGTTGAAAGCGCACACGCCTTCTTCGAGAAGCACGGCGGCAAGGCCCTGATCCTGGCCCGCTTCGTCCCCATCATCAGGACCTTTGTCCCCGTGATTGTGGGCGTTGCCCAGATGAGCAAGCGCAAGTTCTTCCTGTTCAATGTCATCGGCGCCGTGCTCTGGGGCGGCGGCGTGACCCTGCTCGGCTACCTGCTGGGCGACACGGTCCCGTGGGTCCGCGAGAACCTGGATATCATCTTCGTCATCATCGTCCTGGTCTCCGTCATCCCGATCGGCGTCGAGGTCATCCGCGGCTTCGTGGCCAAGAGCCAGGCCGAGAAGTACGGCACGGACATCTTCGAGGAGTTCATCGAGGAGCACGAGCCCGAGGAAGAACGCAAGACCCCCTAGCGGTCATTTTCGTTAGTTCGTTGGGGTCAGACGGACCCTGGACCTTTTCACGCCGCGGGACATGCCCATTTTTCGCACCCGGGACTGGACACAATGACACTATGTCCACCCGCTGCCCCCGGCGCGGGGCATGTCCCCTTGGGCCGGCCACCGCGCCCAGTCCCCCGACGAACTAACGCAAGACCCCTTAGCCCAGCACCAGGGCGGAACTACTTCGCGGCCAGGGCCGCCACGATGGCTGGCAGCAGCGCCCGGAACGCCTGGCCGCGGTGGCTGATGGCGTTCTTCTCCGCCGGGCTGAGCTCGGCGCAACTGCGGTCCAGTCCGCTGGGCTGAAGCACCGGGTCGTAGCCGAAGCCCCCCGCGCCGCGCGGTTCGCGCAGCAGGGTGCCTTCCAGCTGCCCGTACTCGACGATTTCCCGGACCTCCTCCGGCGATGACCCGGGAACGGCCAGCGCCGCGGCGCAGACAAACGCCGCGCCGCGGTACTCGTCGGGCACATCGGCCAGCTGGTCCAGCAGCAACTGCAGGTTCGCGGCGTCGTCCCCGTGCCGTCCTGCCCAGCGGGCCGAGAAGATCCCCGGTGCGCCGCCGAGCACATCCACTGCCAGCCCGGAGTCGTCGGCGATCGCCACGAGTCCGGTGGCCCGGGCCACGGCGCGTGCCTTCAGCAGCGAATTTTCGGCAAACGTCACGCCGGTCTCGGCGACGTCGGGCGCGCCGACGGCGCTGGCGTCCACCACCTGCGTGTCGACGTCGAGACCGGGCACCTGGCCGCGGAGCAGTTCGCGGAGCTCCCTGAGTTTTCCCTGGTTGTGCGTGGCGAGGACCAGAACGGGCACGGGAGTACGGTGCTGTGCCGGACCCGCTGTCACGGGGCTTCCGCCAGGGTTTCGCGCTGGATGGCGGCGAGCTGCCCCGTGCCCAGCAGGGCCAGGTCCAGCAGCTTGTTGAGCTCGTCGCGGTCGAACGGGGCGCCTTCGGCGGTGCCCTGGACCTCGACGAACTTGCCGGAGCCGGTGACCACGACGTTCATGTCGGTCTCGGCGCGGACGTCCTCGACGTAGGGCAGGTCCAGCATCGGAATGCCGTCGATGATGCCGACGGAGACGGCGGCGATGGTGTCGATCAGGGGCTTGGCGTTGCGGGCGAGCATCTTGTTCTCCTGGGCGAAGCGGATGGCTTCGGCCAGTGCCACGTAGGCGCCGGTGACAGCGGCGGTGCGGGTTCCGCCGTCGGCCTGCAGGACATCGCAGTCCAGCACGATGGTGATCTCGCCCAGGGCCTTCGTGTCGATAATGGAGCGCAGCGAGCGGCCGATCAGCCGGGAGATCTCGTGCGTGCGGCCGCCGATCTTGCCCTTGACGGACTCGCGGTCGGAGCGGGTGTTGGTGGCTCGCGGGAGCATGGCATATTCGGCGGTGACCCAGCCGCGGCCCTCCCCCTTAAGCCAGCGCGGGACACCCTGGGTGAGGGACGCCGTGCACAGCACCCGGGTGTTGCCGAATTCGATCAGGGCCGATCCTTCGGCCTGCTTGGACCAGCCGCGGGTGATGCTGATGGGCCGGAGCTGGTCCGGGGTGCGGCCATCGGCACGGATGATGGGGGCAGTGAGTGCTTCGGAAGTCATGCCTCTAGCTTATCGACTCGGGGCACGGGCTCAGATCGTGTAGTGCACACCTGCCACGGCCACGGCGACGTCGCGGCTGAAAACCTGCTTCGCTTCGGCCATCACGGTGGTGGGCGAGGTCCAGACCGGGATGTGCGTCAGCAGGAGCCGCCGCGCGCCGGCGGCTTCGGCGGCTTCGCCGGCCCGTTTGCCGGTCAGGTGCACGTCTTTGATGGCGTCGTCGCGGCCCTCCTCGAACGCCGCCTCGCAGAGGAACAGGTCAGCGCCGCGGGCGGCGTCTTCGAGGCCGCGGCAGGAGTCCGTGTCCCCCGAATAGCTCAGGACGCGGGTGACGGGGGTGCCGTCCTTGCCGGGCTCGGTGACGTCCACGCGCAGCGCATAGGCCTCCTCCACCGGGTGGTTCACGGTGTACGGGGTCACAGTGAAGGGACCCACGGCCACGGGCTTCCGTTCCGCCCAGTTGCTGAAGTCGAACTCCTGGTGCATGCCCGGGTCCAGTTTCAGCCCGTAGGCGGTGGCCATCCGGTCCGCGGTGGCCGCCGGTCCCCAGACCGGAATCCGGCCGCCGCCCCAGCCGCCCGGCTTCCAGCGCACCGCCACATGGAGCCCGCACAGGTCCATGCAGTGGTCCGGGTGCAGGTGGGTCAGGAAGATGCCGTCAATATCCTCGAGGTCTGTGTAGCGCTGGATCGCGCCGAGCGCCCCGCTGCCGAGGTCCAGGACGATCTTCCAGTTCCGCTCGCCGTCATTGGCGGTCAGCAGATAGCACGACGCCGGCGAGCCGGGGCCGGGAAAAGACCCGGTACACCCCACGATGGTCAGCTTCACAGGCCATTCTCCCGCAGCGAGGCAGCATGGGACGCGGCGAGCGAGGCAGCGAGGGAAGACGGTGCCACGAAATTGGAAATCCGCGGCCGGCCGGCACCGGCCTGCGCGGCGGCGAGCATTTCGGGGGTGATCCTGGCCAGGCTGCCGGTGGGGTACTGGGCGGCCACATGATCCACGTGGCGGACGCTGAGAACCTCGGGGCCGAGGAAGCGGCGGGCGAGGTGCTCGAACTGGGCCGCGTCGCCGGTGGCAATGAAGTTGTGGGCCGGAGCTGTGGTGTCCGTCCGCTCCAGACCCCGGGAGGCCAGCGCACGGTAAACGTCCTTGGCCGTCTCTTCGGCGCTGGAGACCAGGGTGACGTCCTCCCCCAGGACGAACGAGATTACGCCCGTGAGCAGCGGGTAGTGCGTGCAGCCCAGCACCACGGTGTCCACACCGGCGGCCCTGAGGGGTTCCAGGTAGTCGCGGGCTACCGCGAGCAGTTCCGGTCCGGTGGTGATTCCGGCTTCGACGTAGGAGACAAACGCGGGGCAGGCCACCGAGGTGATCTGCAGGTCCGGGGCGGCCGCAAAGGTGTCTTCGTAGGCGCGCGAGCCGATGGTGGCAGAGGTCCCGATCACGCCCACCCGGCCGCTGCGGGTGGCGGCGACGGCACGCCGGACTGCCGGCTGGATGACCTCGATCACGGGGATGCCGTAGCGGGCGGTGTAGCGTTCCCGGGCGTCGCGCAGCACGGCTGCGGAGGCCGAGTTGCAGGCGATGGTCAGCAGCTTGACGCCGGAATCCACCAGCTCGTCCATCACGCCCAGGGCGTTGGCCCGGACTTCGGCGATGGGGAGCGGGCCGTAGGGGCCGTGGGCGGTGTCGCCGACGTACAGGATGGCTTCGTTGGGCAGCTGGTCGATGATGGACCGGGCCACGGTGAGCCCGCCGACGCCCGAATCGAAGACACCGATAGGCCGCGATCCCATCAGGCTGGCGGTCCGGCTGCTGGCGGTGCTGCCCGCTGGGGAGTCCGCAACAGCTTCCGCTGCCGGATCCATGTTCGAGGCTGTTGTCATGATTATTCGAGGATAGGGCTTAGCCATGGGTGCGGGCAGCACATTGTGGTGTCCGACTCATGTCTAATTTGTCACACACGGCGCGCGGGAGCGCCGGCTCAGCTGCGTGGTTCGAGCGAGGCCAGCATGGCCTGGACCAGGGATTCCTGGAGCCAGGTGGTGAAGTTGTAGACGAGGGCCAGGTAGCTTTCGACGTCCTCGGCCTGGGACCAGTCCTGCATGAGGTGGACATGCTCGGCGTCCGCATCATCGCGGATGTCGAGGCGTTCGGCGAGCACCAGGCGCACATCGTTCAGGGCAGTGGACCAGTGCCGGGCATCGGCGGGAGTGAGAACCAGTTCTTCCTTGTCCAGCCCCAGCGAGGCGGCCTTCAGTGCGCCGATCTTGTTTTCCCGAAGCGAGCGTTCCGTGTACCGGCGGAACTCCAGCGAGGCTTCGCCGTCGTTCTTCATCACATTCGGCAGCAGCCGCCGCAGGGCGCGGTCCGTTGGTTCGCGCGCCTCAGGATCGACTCCGACGAGTGCGGCGAGGGGGTCCTGGTTGGCCCGCTCCTCCGGCTCCAGCATCGAGATGACGTCATCGAAGAGGCTGCGCAGCAGTTCCCGTTCGGCGGACTCCAGGTAGCCGGTGACACCCTTGAGCCCGTATTTAAATGCCTTAGCCACGTTTTCCTTTACCCTTGCCTGATCCTCCGCCTGACCCGGCACCGCCGGAGCCGCCGGTCGCCTTCTCCACGGTGGCCCAGAGGCCGTAGCCGTGCATCGCGACGGCGTGCTGCTCCACCTGCTCTTTGCTGCCGTGCGCCACGATGGAGCGGCCCTTCTTGTGGACCTCCAGCATGAGCTTGGTGGCCTTCGCCTCCGGATAGCCGAAGTAGCTGCGGAACACGTAGCTCACATAGCTCATCAAGTTCACCGGATCATTCCAGATCACGAGGTTCCAGGGAATGTCCGGGGCGGTCAGGACGTCGGTGGACGCCGCTGTTCCGGTTTGGGTGCCGGCCTGGGTGTCCGGGCCGAGCGCAACGCTGAGGGTCATCTGTCCATTCTATGGGGAGGCTGGGCCCACGCCGGCGAGGGCCCCACGGCGAAGCGAAGCGAGACGAGGGAGCCGGTGGGGACTAGAGTGAATTTGTGAGTACCCCAGCTGGCCCGGACCGTCCCCGTACGTCCCTGTACACCGATCACTACGAGCTGACCATGCTGCAGGCCGCGCTGCATTCCGGCGCCGCCCACCGCAAGTCGGTGTTCGAGGCCTTTGCCAGGCGCCTGCCGGACGGCCGCCGCTACGGGATCGTGGCCGGCACCGGCCGCCTGCTGGAAGGCATCGCGGACTTCCGCTTCGGCGCCGCCGAGATCGACTTTCTCTGCCGCTCGAAGGTGGTCAACGAGGAGACGCTCGAGTACCTGGCCGGTTTCTCCTTCTCGGGCGATATCTGGGGCTATCCGGAGGGTGAGGCGTACTTCCCGAACTCACCCATCCTCATTGTCGAATCAACCTTCGCCGAAGCCTGCATCCTCGAGACCTACATCCTGTCGATCCTCAACCACGACAGCGCCATCGCCTCGGCGGCCTCGCGCATGATCACCGCGGCCGGCGGCCGGCCGTGTGTGGAAATGGGCTCCCGCCGCACGCACGAGGAGTCCGCCGTCTCGGCCGCCCGTGCCGCCATCATTGCCGGCTTCGACAGCACCTCCAACCTGCAGGCCGGCCTGCGCTACGGGCTCAAGACCGTGGGCACCGCCGCCCACTCCTTCACCCTGCTGCACGATACCGAGCGCGAGGCCTTTGCGGCCCAGATTGCCTCGATGGGTGCCGGCACCGCGCTGCTGGTGGACACGTACGACGTCGAGGCGGCGGTCCGGACCGCCGTCGAACTAGCCGGCGACAAACTGGGCGCGGTGCGACTGGACTCCGGGGACCTCGTGGCGCAGGCGCAGTGGGTCCGCCAGCTCCTGGACAATCTGGGCAATGAACGCACCCGGATTATCGTCACTTCAGATCTGGACGAGTTCGCCATCGCGGCCCTGCAGTCCGCTCCGGTGGACTCCTACGGCGTCGGCACCTCCCTCGTGACAGGCTCCGGCGCGCCGACGGCGAGCATGGTTTACAAGCTGGTCAGCCGCACGGACGATGACGGCGAGTTCGTCCCGGTGGCCAAGGCCGCGAAGAACAAGACAAGCAAGGGCGGGCGCAAGTACGCGCTGCGCAAGCTCAACGAACGCGGCACCGCCACCCAGGAGATCGTGGGGATCGGCCACCGTCCTGAGGACGATGGCAACGACCGCCCGCTGCTGCAGCAGTTCTTCAAGAATGGCGAGCTCTTGCCCGGCTGGACCGGAGCGGACGGCGTCGTGCGCGCCCGCAGTCGCCATGCCGACACCATGAAAGAGCTTCCTGCCGTGGTCAACCGGCTGCAGCGCGGCGAAGCCGCCATCCCAACCATCTACGAGGAGAACTGATGTCCCGCGCCCTGATCATCGTCGACGTCCAGAACGATTTCTGCGAAGGAGGCTCGGTGCCCGTCGAGGGCGGCGCGGACCTCGCCGGCGCAATCAGCGAATACGTCGACGCGCACCACGGCCAGTTCGACCACATCGTGGCCACCCAGGACTGGCATGTCGATCCGGGTGCGCACTTCTCGGAGACACCGAATTTCGTCGACAGCTGGCCGAAGCACTGTGTCGCCGGCACCCGCGGCGCTGAGCTGCACCCCGACCTCGACGCGGAATATATCCAGGCCTACTTCCGCAAGGGCCGGTACACGGCCGCCTACTCGGGCTTTGAGGGCCTGCTCGCCCCTGACGACGCCGTCCCCACCGGCGACCGGAAGCCCGGCGCCATGCCGGTCACCGGTATTGCGTCCGGCAGCGCCGGCCCCGTTCACGCGGACGCCGAAGGCTTCGCCGGCGCTGGTTTCGCCGGAAGTGACTTCGCCGGTGGCGAGGACACAATTGGGCTCGACGACTGGCTGCAGAGCCACGACGTCGAGGACGTGGTGGTGGTGGGGATCGCGACCGACCACTGTGTCAAAGCCACGGCGCTCGACGGCGTCCAGGCCGGCTACTCCGTCACAGTGCTGCGCGCCCTGACCGCGGGGGTCGCCGAGGACCTCGAAGATGCCGTCGCCGAGATGGAACTCGGCGGCGTCGACATCGCCTAACCGTTTGCACGTGCCGCCGGCTGCGGGCTGCCGGCTCGTGACGGCGTCCGGCCGTGCTGCTTGACCGGAAAACAGCGCCCTCACAGTAGACTCGAAATCCCTGCCAGATCGTCTGACCGTAAAACCCCGGAGTGCACCATGAAGAAAACCCTCACCGTCCTGATTGTTGCCGGGGCGCTGCTCGGCGCCGCCGGCTGCTCTGCCGCCGCCCCGCAACTGAGCAACGAGGAAACCTGCACCCGGATCCAGGGCGTCGGCGCAGGCCCTACGTCTGCCGCGGACAAGACAGGGATGATCCGTCTGGCCAACCGGCTGCGGCCCGTCGAGGTGACGTCCTCCGATGAGCTGAAGGCTCCGCTGCGCGACATCATTGAATTCCTGGACGAGTCGGCGAAGGCAAACCCGGACGCAGCGAAGCTTGAGGAGCTCCAGCCCAAGTACGCTGCTGCAGGCCAGGCCCTCGGCGCCGTCTGCGGCGGCGGCGGCACCGGCGGACAATAACACCGGCGCTGGGGCATACAGAGGCGCTGCGGTAAACAGGCTGCGGTAAACAGAAGGGACCAGGCTTGCCTGGTCCCTTCTTGTATGCCCTCAACTTCTTTCTGCCCGCAGCGGGCCGCCGCACCACGCTACTTGCGGCCGATGAACCAGTCCTGCAGCTTCCGCAGCCGGGTCTGCAGTTGTTCCTCGTCGGCCTGCGCCACGGGCGGGCCGCCGCAGACAGTCCTGAGTTTGGTGTGCACAACGCCGTGCGGCGTGCCCGTCCGCGCGGACCACGCCGCCACGTTCTTGGCCAGTTCGGTGCGCAGGTCCATCAGCATGCGGTGGTCCGGCACGGCCGGGGCGGCCGCTCCGGCCGGCGGGCCCCCGGCCTGCGGGGCCCGGGCGTTCTTACGGTTCAGCTGTTCGTGCTGGCGCTGGCGCAGCAGCGTGCCGACCTGTTCGGCGTCGAGCAGACCGGGAATCCCGAGAAAATCGAGTTCGTCCTCCGAGCCCACCTCGCCGCCGGTGCCGAACTCGCCGCCGTCGAACAGGACCCGGTCAAAGGACGCCTGCGAATCAAGCGCCTCGAACTTGCCCTTGGTGAGCGAATCCGACGCCTTTTCCTCGCGGTTCGCCTCGTCCATGAGCGAGTCCTCGGGATTGAAAAGACCGTCGCCGTCTTCCTTCTCCGGACGGTCCAGGGCATGGTCGCGCTCTGCCTCCATGGAGTTCGCCAGCGCCATCAGGGTGGGAACGGAGGGCAGGAAGACCGACGCCGTCTCGCCGCGCTTGCGGGCGCGTACAAAGCGCCCCACCGCCTGGGCAAAGAACAGCGGCGTGGAGATGGACGTCGCGTAGACGCCGACGGACAACCGCGGGACGTCAACGCCTTCGGACACCATACGCACGGCCACCATCCAGCGCTTCTCGCTGGCGGTGAACTCCTCGATCTTGCTGGAGGCCTTGGCATCGTCGGACAGGATGACCGTGGGTGATTCACCGGTGATCTTCTTCAGCTGCCCGGCGTAGGCACGCGCGTCATCGTGGTCGGTGGCGATAACCAGGCCGCCGGCGTCGGGGACGGTGCGGCGCACCTCGCTGAGGCGTTTGTCCGCCCCGGCGAGGACGGCCGGGATCCATTCACCCGCCGGGTTCAGCGCGGTGCGCCAGGCCTGGGCGGTGATGTCCTTGGTGACCGCGGATTCGCCGAGCGAGGCTGCCATTTCCTCGCCGCCGCTGGTTCGCCAGCGCATCTGCCCGGAGTACGCCATGAACATGACCGGGCGGACAACGTGGTCGCGCAGCGCATTGCCGTAGCCGTAGGTGTAGTCGGCCCTGGAACGCCGGATGCCGTCGCGGTCCTCGGCGTATTCCACAAACGGGATGGGCGACGTGTCGGAGCGGAACGGCGTACCGGTCAGGGAGAGCCGGCGGGATGCGGGCTCGAAGGCCTCGCGCAGACCGTCGCCCCAGGACAGGGCCTCGCCGCCGTGGTGGATCTCGTCCAGGATCACCAGCGTGCGCGCGGCCTCGGTTTTGGCGCGGTGCAGCATTGGTTTGCTGGCCACCTGCGCGTAGGTGACCGCGACGCCGACGAACCCGCGGCCGTGCTGGCCGTCGGCGTTCTTGAAGTTCGGATCGATGGCGATGCCCACCTTGGCGGCGGCATCGGCCCACTGCCGCTTGAGGTGGTCGGTGGGCGCCACAATGGTGACCCGGTTGACGGCACCGGCGTCGATCAGCATGGAGGCAACGCGCAGGGCGAAGGTGGTCTTACCGGCGCCCGGCGTTGCCACCGCAAGGAAGTCCTTGGGCTGGGTGCTGAAATAGCTGTCGAGGGCTTCCTGCTGCCAGGCCCGGAGCTTCGGCGCGGTGCCCCAGGCAGCCCGCTCGGGATACGCGGGAGGCAGCACTGGTCCGCCAAAAAGTGTCTCTGTCACTCAGGTGCCTTCCATTCCGCGTACCGCTGCTGCCGGAGAAACCCAACTAAGCACAAAAACACCAATCTTTTTCGGATGAACCGTTGCCAAACGCCGGACAGCACGGACCCGACCACAGTCAGCGGACCAGACCACATTCAGCGGGACAAAAGCGGGGTCGGGGCCACCGGCGCACGCGGTACCCAAGCGGCATTCGCACGGACGGGAGACCCGGTCGCACCAGCGCCAACGGACCGGCCCGGACGCAGCAGATGGCCGGGTCGCGTGGCCGCTATTTGTCGCCCGAGCCCTTGCCGCCGCCGTCTTTGCCGCCGCCATCTTTGCCCGGGCGGAGGCCGTCGTACACGTCTTTACATTCGGGGCAGACAGGGAACTTCTTAGGATCGCGTCCGGGCGTCCAGACCTTGCCGCAGAGGGCAATGACAGGCTCACCGGACAGCGCGGATTCCATGATCTTTTCCTTGCGCACATAATGCGAGAAGCGCTCCCGGTCACCGGGTTCCACTTCCTGGCGCAGTTCCTCGCGCTCGATCGTTGCCGTCGACGTCCCGGCTCCGGAGAGCTCGCGCATCGGGTCGTTTTCGAGGGGTTCGGTCATGCTGTTCATGAGACCCATCTTAGCCGCTGGAACAGACAGAAAGGCGACGTGATGCTGACGGGACCGCCACGGCGGCCACTTACAGCCTCTGCCACGATGGCTTGTTGTCATAGCTGTGGCGG
This sequence comes from Arthrobacter sp. CG_A4, assembly GCF_035985125.1. Lineage (NCBI taxonomy): Bacteria > Bacillati > Actinomycetota > Actinomycetes > Micrococcales > Micrococcaceae > Arthrobacter > Arthrobacter sp. CG_A4. The sequence goes on from NZ_JAXCID010000001.1 coordinate 241,871, forward strand.
TAGTAATCGGCGAGCCGCAGCGAGGACGCCGCCGCCTCATCCACCAGGATCGTGGCGTGCGGATGTAACTGTAGTACCGAGGCCGGACAGATCGCGGCGACGGGACCTTCCACAAGGTCACGCACGCTTTGCGCCTTCTGCGCGCCGGTGGCAATGAGGATCACATGCCGGGCGTCCAGGATGGTTCCGAGCCCCTGCGTGAGGACGTGGTGCGGGACCTCGGCCAGGCTGCCGAAGAACCGTGCATTGTCCCGGCGTGTCTGCTCGATCAGGGTCTTGATCCGGGTCCGCGATGCGAGCGACGAGGCAGGCTCGTTGAAGCCGATGTGTCCGTCCGTACCCACGCCGAGGAGCTGCAGATCCACGCCCCCGGCGTCGCGGATGGCATCCTCATAGGCCCGGCATGACCCGGGGATGTCCTCGGCCGCGCCGTCGGGACCGTGCACATTGGCCGGGCTGATGTTCACCCGCTCGGTAAACTCGCGCCGGATTACCTCGCGGTAGGATTCCGGGTGGCCGGGTGGCAGCCCCACGTACTCGTCCAGGGCGAAGCCGCGGGCCTGGCTGAAGTCGAGGCCGTCCCGCTCGTGCCGCAGTGCCAGTTCGTTGTAGACCGGCAAAGGCGACGAACCGGTGGCGAGACCCAGAACGGCCCCGGGCTTGCGCCTGAGCAGCGCCTCGATTGCGTCCGCCGCGAGCGAGGCGATCGGCCTGCTGCCGGAGAGAATGATGACTTCCATGGCCCTGCCTTTGCAATTGTGCGTTACCGGCAGGCTATCCCAGTCCCGGCCGCGGTGCCGGGACCGTCGCGTCCGGCCAGGTGTGCCGGCAGGCCCGGCCAGCAACTCCGGTCAGCGGTTGACGGCCAGCTGTGCCAGCAACTCCGGTCCACGCGCGTCCAGCCATTTCCCGCCCAGCCGTATCCCGCCCGCGAACAGCGCCAGGCCCAGCACCGGACCGAGGCCTAGGTTGATCCAACCGGGCAGCGTGCTGCCCGTGATCAGCTGCACGGCCATTAGGACCGCCTCCGGCGCCGCGAGCAACAGGAGCACCCCCATGCCGCCGAACTGCACCGCCATGGTCTGGGCAACGTTCCCCGGTGGCTTCTTGAAGGGGCTGTCGCCGGGGAGCGGTACGCTAACGGTGTAGCGCGCCGAGACCACGGAGGACAGGCCCAATCCGCTGAAAAGCATGCCAAGGGACAGTCCGAGAATTCCCGGCAGCAACTCCCAGCTTCCGCTGAAGAGGAACGGGAGGACGCTGAACGCCAGCACCACCGGCAGGGCAAAGAGCAGGCAGGCCAGAGCACGTCCCAGCCGGTCGTGGACGCCGCGGATGCCCGTGGACAGGTGCAGTGCGAAGGCAGTGTTGTCGTAAGAAACATCCGCTGAGATGGACCATGCCAGCAGGAAGGCGGTCAGCGGGCCAATGAAGAGGAACATTCCATAGTTCCCGCTCTGGCTGGCCTGGAACAGCAGCAGGACCGGCAGCAGCGGGACCACCACCAGGGACCCGGCGTAGCGGGGATCCCGCAGCCAGTAGATCAGGGCCCGGGCGGCGACAGCCCCGGTGGGTGTCCCCGGGAACAGCCCAAAGAGGCCTAGTCCTCCGGTCTTTTTCTTGGCAGACCCGGCGTAGGGCGGAGTGACAAGTGCCCGCTGGAGCAGGAGTTTCCAGCACAGGGCGAGGCCCGCCAGGGTGGCGAGCGCAATCAGAAACTTGAGTGCCGCGGCGCCGTAGCTGCCGGCGGCCAGTTCGCCGCCGAGCGACCAGGCCGCGCCTGCCGGGGTCCAGGACAGCGTGCGGGCAAGCCCGGCCAGGAAATCACCGGAATTGGCGATCCCCTCGGCGATCCCTGCCACGATGGGTCCCATCAGCACCAGCGGGATCAGGAACGCGATGGCGCTGACGTCCTTGAAGCGGCGTGAACTGGCGAGGCCTGCGGTGGCGGTGGTGACCACCTTGGACAGGACGACGCAGCTCAGCACGCCAAGGACCGCGCCCACCAGGGCGCCTGCCGCGGCGGGTACGCTCCGGGACCAGGTACCCACGGTGGCAAGGGCCACGAGGGAGGTCGCGACGCCGGGGATGCCGATCAGTCCGCCGAGGGCCAGCCCGGTCAGGAGTTGCGGCATGGGCACGGCCGAGGTGGTGAACCGCGCCGGATCCAGCGTCATATCAGCCGCGGAAGCGACCACCGGAATGATCGCCCAGCCCAGTAGCGCCGCGGCGCCGCCCAGCACCACCACCGTCTGCGCCCGCGCGACGTCGGCCTCCCGCAGGAACAACAGGCCAGTGGCGAAGAGCCCGACGAGGCCTAGCGCGTACAGCGTTCCGATCCCGAGGCCCACCAACTGCCAGGGGCTGCGCCGGATACTGTTGCGCAGCAGGGTGAGCTTGAGCCTTAAAAGGTGCGCAACCATTCCAGCCCTTCCGTATGGTTGCGGCCGCCGACCAGCTGGACAAATCGGTCTTCGAGGGACTGCCCCGCACGGACCTCTTCCACGGTTCCGGCCGCGAGCAGCCGCCCGGCCGCGACGACGGCGACGTGGTCGCACATCCGCTGGACGAGGTCCATGACGTGGCTTGAGACGATGACTGTTCCGCCGGAAGCCACGTAGCTGTCCAGGATGTCGCGGATGTTCGCGGCGGACACCGGGTCCACGGATTCGAACGGCTCATCCAGCACCAGCAGCCGCGGCGCATGGATCAGCGCGGAGGCAAGGGCGATCTTCTTCGTCATGCCGGCGGAGTAATCCACCACGAGGGTGCCGGCGTCCTGGTTGAGGTCCAGGGCGGCGAGCAGTTCCTTGACCCGGGAAGACACCACTTCCTTGTCCATGCCGCGCAGCAGCCCGGCGTAGCTCACCAGCTGCTCACCGGTCAGCCGGTCAAAGAGCCGGACGCCGTCGGGCAGTATCCCCATCAATTTCTTGGCTTCCAGCGGATGCTGCCAGACATCCACACCGTGTACCAGCGCCGTGCCGAACTCGGGCCGGAGCAGTCCCGTGGCCATGGACAGGGTGGTGGTCTTGCCTGCCCCATTGGGGCCGACGATCCCGTAGAAGGAGCCCGCCGGGACGTCCAGGCTGAGGCCGTCGACGGCGATTTTGTCGCCGAAACGCTTGGCCAGCCTCTGCAGGGACAGGGCAGGGACCGGCGCCGCCGGCGGGTTCCCCCCGGGGGCATGAGGATCCGGTTGCTGGTAAGTCATGACGTTAGACTAACGGCCCTGGCGGGTGAAATGGATCCTCCGAAAGGCTTACTCTGCGTTGTTGTCCTTGAGCACCGCTCCGACGCAGAATTGGGGTGTGCCCGCTACGCCCGTTTTCAACCGTCGCGTATCTCCATGTTCTTCCACCAGTGACCGGTTACAGCGATGCCGAGCACAGAGACCGGGAAACAGAGGAAGAGTTGCAGCGGACTGACAGTTTCGGCAGCCGCGGAGCCGCCCATGCCCATCCACAGGCCCGGCGCTGCGTAGGGGAACCATGCCCCGGCTCCGAAGGCCGTCACGACCTGGGTGATAACGACCAGCAGCACCAGTCCGCCCACGCCGGCCCGGTAGCTGCGCGCAACGCTGGCGACGTCCGGGGACAGCTGGCGGGCGCCCATTCTCCACAGATGGCCGGTATGAGACCTTCATCCCGGCCATCTTTGGCGAATCGTTGGCAGGGTGCCGCCCCGTCTGCCACCATGCACCGAAGAATCTGCCGGCCAGCAACCAGGAACCCCGGATGTCGACGCTCCAGCCCAGTTACTCGGGTCCGGAACCCGTTTCAGCCCCAGAGAACCGCGGGATTCCGCGGGTACCGGCTGGCGGGCGTGGAAGCAACTTGGCGGGAGCGTCGTGCCGGAGCCCGGGGCCCCCATAGCGGCCATCTGTGGCGAACCGCTGGCGTCCTCAACTGAAGCTCGTCAGCCAAGACAGGAAGATCCAAGCTTGTGGAGGTAGTCCGCGTGGGAGCAGTTGGGATCCGCATCAACGTCATCTTTCCGGCTCCGTTCAGCCCTACCAGGGCGTGGATTCCGACGGCCCCGCCTCCAGGGACACGTCGCCGAGAACGGGGAGTCCGCCCAGGGCTCTCGTTATCCGCTCCGCCTGATTCCCCGCCGGCGTCGTCACCGAAGGCAACGTGCCGGAAACCCAAGGGGCACCCCGTCCTCCTCCAGGCATAGGAGAGTCTTAGAAGGAATGCCGGGGCACGGCCCGCTCATACTGCGGCGGCCACGCCAGATCGTGCCCCAGCTCGAACGCGGCGCGCAGCCACCAGTGCGGGTCGCGGAGCGCGGCCCGGGCAATGAACACGCCGTCCGCCTGCCCGGTGGCAACGGCGTGCTCGGCCTGGCCGGCCGAGGTCAGCAGCCCGACGGTGCCGGTCCGGACGCCGGTTTCGCGCCGGATCCGGGCGGCGAAGTCCGTCTGGTACCCCGGGCCCACCGGAATCTGCTGGTGCGCCACGGCGCCGCCGCTGGAGACGTCCACGAGGTCCACCCCGTGTTCGGAGGCGGCCTTGGCCACCCGGACCGAGGCTTCGGCGTCGATGCCTCCCTCGGCCCAGTCCGAGGCTGAAATACGCAGCAGCAGCGGCATGGAGTCGGGAATGACGTCCCGGACCGCATCCACCACGGCGAGGGTGAGCCGGTTCCGGCTGGCCTCATCGCCGCCCCAGGCATCGGTGCGGTCGTTGACGAGGGGACTCTGGAATTGGTGCAGGAGGTAGCCGTGAGCGCCGTGGATTTCAATCGTGTCGAAGCCGGCACCAACGGCCCGGACCGCGGCGGCGGCGAAATCGGCGATCACGCCGTCGATCTCCCCGACGGTCATGGCCGCAGGCGGCGCGTAGCCGTCAAAGGCGCCGACGCCGGGTCCCACGGTGTCCCAGCCGCCCGCCGACGACGGGACGGTGCCCTGCTTCCCGGCGAACGGCCAGTACGAGGAGCCCTTCCTGCCGGCGTGGGCCAGCTGGGTGCCGATCTTGGTGTCCGCGGCCCCGTGGCGGTGGACGAAGGCAGTGATCCGCTCCCACGCGGCCGCCTGGTCATCGTTGTACAAGCCCGCGTCGCGGGGGCTGATCCGGCCGGCGGCGTTCACCGCCGCCGCCTCGGTAAGGATGAGGGCCGCTCCCCCGGTGGCGAAGGAGCCCAGATGCATGAGGTGCCAGTCAGTGGGCACGCCTTCCCCGGTCTCCGCCTCGCAGCTGTACTGGCACATCGGCGAAACCCAGCCGCGGTGCTGCAGCCGCAGGGAACGCAGGTCCAGCGGCGTGAATAAAGCGGAACCCATCAGTAGAGCACCCGGGCCAGGTTCTGCCGGGCTTTCGCGACGCGGTGGTCATGGATGCCCACAACGTCGAACAGCTCCAGCAGCCGGATCCGGGCCGTTTCCCGTTCAGGACCGAAGTTCCGCCCGATATATGCGACGATCCGGCCCAGGCCGTCCTCCACATGTCCGCCGGCGACGTCCAGATCCGCGACGCCGAGCTGGGCATCAAGGTTATCCGGCTCATCGGCCCCCTGCTGGCGGAGCACTTCGGGATCCGCGGCCGAGAGCGGCTGGAGGCGGCCCATCAGCTCTACCTGCGCGAGGCCTGCCTTGGCGTCGGCATCGGCTGGCATCTCCAGGAGCGCCTGGCGGTAGGCCGCGGCAGCTGCAGCGTAGTCACCCGCTTCGATAGCGTCAAACGCCTTCTGGTGCAGGGGCGGCAGCGGCGGGGCCTCCGGCTCGCCGACACCTGGTCCCCCGTCGCCCGGCCCGCCCGAGCCTGGCCCGCCGGCGCCGATGCGGCCGGACACGCCGTTCGCGGCGGCAACCTCGAGCAGTTCGTCGAGCAGGCTGCGGATCTGCTGTTCCTCGGCGCCGCCCTGGAACAGGGGCACCGGCTGGCCCTTCACGACGGCCACGGCGGTGGGCACGGCCTCTACCTGGAACGCCTGCGCCAGCTGCGGGAAAGCCTCGACGTCCGCCGAGCCCAGGACGAGCCGGCCGTCGTAGCCGTCGATGATCCGCTCCAGGACGTCAACAAGCCCGCCCGAGCCGGGTGAGTACCCCGCCCAGAGGGCAACCACCACGGGCACCTGGGCCGAGAGCTCCACGAGTTCCTGGAAGTTTGCCTGCGTGACATCCACGCGCAGCGGACGACCCGGCTGCAATGACGCGTCGTCGGTGCCCGCGCCGGCGCCTGCTGCGGGGGCAGCCGGAACGCCGCCGGGGGCAGCCGGGGCCGGCGGCGCGGGGCGCTGTTTGAGCGAGGAAAGGTCGACGGCGCCCCGCAGGTTAAGCAGGTTGGCGGCGGCGGAGGGGACCGGGCGGGAAGCTGGCGAAGTCATAACTCCACTCTAGCCACCCCGGTCCTGTCCCATGCCCGCGGATCCGCTCCCAGCACAACAGAAAAGACCGGGCCGCTGCGGCCCGGTCTCCCCTGCTAGGTTGCTGTCACGTTACCGCCGTGATGCTGTCACATCACTGTTGGGCGTCCTACTTGAAGCTTGCCCCGACGAGCCCGCGGGTGGCGGCCACCAGCTTCATCGGATCCGTGGAGCCGGCCGGCGGGATGTAGACGGCCATGGACTCGGCGAAGCTCAGCACCATACCGGTGCTTGTCTCCTTGCCGCCTGCCAGGGCTGCGGCGTCGTCGCCGATGGTCAGCTTGTCGCCGGCGGCCTTGGGGGTGCCGTCGAAGCCGAAGTTCAGGCGGCCCAGGGCCAGCGCCCCGCCGTCGGCGGTGCGGAACACCACGGTGTCCTCCGGGACAACCTTGTGGGTGAAGGCAAAGGTGCCGTTCACCCCGGAGCTCACCGCGTCGGCCTGGTAGGCGAGCGTGTCCGCGATATACGGGGAGGACTGGCCCTCCACGAGCTTGTCCTTGAACGCCGATTCGGCGTTGGTCAGTCGATCGCCCAGCCCGGCCAGCGCTTCCTCGCCGCTGTACAGCAGCCCCGACTTGTCGCCGGGAGCGAGGGTCTCGGTGCCGCCCTTGGCGATGCCCGGGAACGTTGTTCCCGGCTGCAGCGGAGTGGTGCCCGTGAGCCTGAAGTTCTCCCGCGGGGCTGTCTGGGTCAGGGTGAGCAGCTGGGGAACGACGTTGCCCTCGCCCTGTGTGACGGCCATGACGGAGCGGGGCCAGCCGCGCTTGGTCGTGACCACAGTGGTCAGGAGCTTCGTGGCGCGGACAGGCATCCTGGCCTCGTAGGAGCCAACCTGGGACCGGATCTTGTAGTTTTGTGTGCGGATGTCGAGTTCGGGCGGCGCCACACGGGGAGCGAGCTTGCTGGCATCCTTGGCCGCGTCACCGGCGTCCACCGCACTGGCCACCTGCTCGAGGATCCGGCGGAACTGGGCATCGACCAGCACCGGTGCGTCGGCCCCCTGGACCGCTGCGGCGGAAGCGGATCCCGACGGCGACGCGGACGAGGTGCCCGGCGTCGGCGCCGGTGTCTGGCCGGCCTGTGCGGCCACGCCCGTAGCGGCGACGGCGGTGGCCGTCAGTACTGCGAGGACCACGCCCGAGCGACGCAGTCGCCCGGCCGCCGATGACTGCTGCTTGGCGGTGTTGCCGTCAATCGTGTCCTGCGTGACGGGCTTCCCCTGCGGGACGGGTGTGTCCTGCGGGCGGCGCCCGGGATCCACCGCCGGGGTGGCAGTGGTGGCGCCGGCGGAATTCCGGGCACCAGTGCGGGCACTGGCGCGGGCAGCGGCCCGGGCCTGCGCGCGGCGGGCGAACAGGCTGCCGGACGGGCCGCCGTCGCCGTTGGTGCCGGTCCCCGTCCGGGTGCCGGTCCTGGGCTTGAGAGCCAGGAGCGCGGCACCGGCCAGGATCAGCACGCCGCCCAGCACCATCAAGGGAATGGCCCACGGCGTGGAGGTGTCGTTGGGGAAGGTCATGCTGATCGACGCCGGAGCGGGCTTGGTGCCGTCCGCCGCGAGCAGCAGTGACCAGTCGCCGTCGGCCGGCGGGGTCCAGGAATACTTCATTTCGCCGCTGGCGTTCTCGGTGGTTACCCACAGATCGGAGCCAGCGGGCGAGGGAGCCGTGGCTTCGCCCTCGGTGTGCGTCAGCTGCAGTGCCTTGCCGTCGTCAGAGACCCCGGAGACGGTGTTGTGGGCAGCCTTGCCCACCCATGCCGCCACGTCGTCCGGCCGTCCGGCCGCCAGCATAAAGCTGCCCTCCCCCTTGACGTCGATCTTGACGGTGCCTCCGCGCACGGTCCGCAGCTTCTCGTCGAAGACGGTCAGCGGTGCGGTGGTGGCACCGGCCGGTGCGGTAGCCGTCACGGTCTCGGCCGGAGCCCAGAATGTCTTCTGGCCGATTCCGGCCAGCAGTGTCAGGAGGCCGAGCAGCACTAGTGCAACTGCAGTCTTGAAACGCAAAATATTACCTATCATCAGCGGACACGTAGCTCTAATAGTAACCGTTTTGTTACCCAGGAGTCAGATCGGACGATTTGTCAACCCCTTCCGAGGCGCCCGCGAAGGCCGCAAATCCGTGCGCTGGCAGGGCTGCTGATAGTGTTTGCGGTGATCATCACACAAGGGCCGTGACCGCGGCTCCGCAGGATATTAATAGAGGTAAAGGGCTTTCGACGCAGTGACTGAACACACGGATTCGTCCCCCGCGGGGCAGAAAGAAAGCCAATCCGCCAGCACGGAACGCGGTCTGCAGGATCAGGATCCGCACCGCCGGGGTGCCCTGGCAGGACTCCTGAACTCGGTGGCCCACCGCTTGCGCCAGCCCCTGCCGGGTGCCCAGCCCCGGCTCCGTTTCGAGATGCCGCCCGAGGAACAGAACGGGGCCGCTGCCCAGGGCGGGACCGGCACCCGCTTCGGCGACCCCGGACCGCGGATATCCGCCCAGCACCCCCTCTATGTCGGGTTCATGGGGACCGTCGGCGTCGGACTCGCACTGCTGGTCTACTGGATCGGCTCCAACACAACCCAGCTGCTGCTGTGGATCGTGGCCGCACTTTTCATCGCGCTGGGGCTGGACCCTGTGGTGCGCTGGCTGGAGGGCAGGAAACTCCCCCGGGCCGCGGGCATCGTGGTGGCTGTCGCCACCCTGGCGCTGGCCGTGACAGGATTCTTTGCCACGCTGATCCCCACGATCGTCCAGCAGGTCACCCAGATTGTGCAGGAGGCGCCGCGCTGGATCACGGAGTTCATCAACTCGGATTTCTTCCGCAGCATCGACACCCAGTTCGGCGTGCGGGAACGCATCACCCAGGAACTGCAGAAATTCGTTAATGACCCCGAAGCGATGGGCGGCATCTTCGGCGGCGTCGTGGGCTTCGGGTCCACCCTGGCCAACGGGCTGTTCGGAACGCTGATCGTGCTGGTCCTGAGCCTGTACTTCCTGGCCGCACTGCCGGCCATGAAAAAGTGGGGTTACCGGCTGGCCCCGCGGTCCCGCCGTCCCCGGGTTGAGGCCCTGGCCGAGGAGATCACCGGTTCGGTCGGCAATTACGTGATCGGCCAGGCCGTCGTCGCCCTGCTAAACGCGACCTTTGCCTTCATCGTAATGTCGATCGTCGGGGTTCCCTTTGCCGTACTGCTTGCCTTCGTGGTGGCGCTGCTGGCCTTCATTCCCCTGGTGGGCGGCCTGATTGCCGGCGTTATCGTGTCCTTGATCGCCCTGACCGCAGGGTGGCAGACGGCCGTGGTCTACGCCATCTGCTACTTCGCTTACCTGCAGTTCGAGGCCTACTTCATCTCGCCGCGCATCATGCAGAAAGCCGTCGCGGTTCCTGGCGCCGTCGCCGTCATCTCGGTGATCGCCGGCGGCAGCCTGCTCGGCGTGCTGGGCGCACTGATCGCCATCCCCACGGCCGCTGCGATTCTGCTGCTCGTCAAGGAGCTCTTCATCGTCCGCCAGGACAAGCACTGACAAGAGTAGCCTCAGCCGTGCGCGGTGGCGACGGGTCCGTTCCATTCCTGCGGCAGCACGGCAGCTGTTCCACCGGCAGCGCCGGAGCCATCCGGCAGCACCTCGTCCACGATCTCGTTGAGCACGCGGGCGGCGTACTTCTCGCCCACCCACAGGTGCTTGGCGCCGTCGACCCCCAGAACCCGGGCCTGCGGAACCAGCCTGAACCGCTCCGTGGCGGCAGCCGGCAATAGAAAGTCGTCATGCTCCGGGACCAGGACTTTCAGCGGCTTGCCCGAGGCGGCCCATTCTTTGAGGTGGACGTCGGTAGCGCGGTGCAGCGGGGGTGAAAGCAGGATGGCACCCTCGATCTCCGACGACACCGGCTCCGTGGCCCCGTACATCAGCGCCAGCTCCGTGCCGAAGGACCAGCCGACCAGCCAGCGGTTCGGCAGGCCGCGGTCGACGGCGAACTTCACGGCCGCCTCGACGTCGAGGCGTTCGCCGATGCCCCCCTCGAACGTTCCGCCGCTTGTGCCGCGTGGCGATCCGGTGCCTCGGGTGTTGAACCGGAGCACGGCGATGCCCGCCAGCGCGGGAAGCCGGTAGGAGGCCTTGCGGTAGACGTGCGAATCCATGAAGCCGCCGTGCGTCGGCAGCGGATGCAGGGTGATGAGGGTTGCACGCACCTCCCCGGCAGCCGGGAGGGCGAGCTCGCCGACCAGCCTATGGCCGTCGCCGGTGCGGAGCTCCACGTTTTCGCGGCGTGCCGGAAGCACGGTGGATGCACGGATGGCGGTGGGTGCGGAAGGCTGGCTGAAGACGTACGACGCCGGGTCAAAAGTCATGCTGTCCAGCTTAGCGAAACCGGTTAGCGATACCGGTAGCTGCGTGAGGTCCAGCAGTTCGAATGCCAGTGCCGCCGCTCTGCCAGGCCGGCGGCGGTGCCGAAGAGATGATCCTCTGACCAGACGACGAGGTGGGCAACACCGGGCAGCACCGCCGTCGAACAGCCGGGGCAGATGTAGGTCTTTTCGGCACGGCCGGCCGTGATCGGCCGGACCGTCCACTCACCGTCCGGGGCGCTCTCCCGGCGCGCAAACCCGGAGCGGGCGCGCTCAAGGTCAAGCTCCGGCACCGGACCGCCCTTGGCTCCGGGCTTCTGGGCCTTACCGGAGGGTGCCTTACCGGAAACGGCTCGGCGGGGACGGTTGGAACGGGGCATGCCTCCATTCTGCCCCAGTCCGGATGCCTGCTCCCCCGCAAGACGGTAGTGTTGACGGGGTGCGTTTAGTCATAGCCCGGTGCTCCGTTGATTATGTTGGCCGGCTCAAAGCCCATCTACCGTTGGCCACCCGGCTCCTGCTGGTCAAGGCTGACGGCTCCGTTCTGGTCCATTCCGACGGCGGATCCTACAAGCCGCTGAACTGGATGAGCCCACCCGCGTCGCTGCGCGTCTCCTCCCCGGACGACGTCGACGTCGAGCTCGGCGTTATCGAGCAGTGGACCGTCCAATCCGCGAAGACCGATGACCGGCTCATCATCAATATCCATGAACAGCTGCACGACGCCTCCCATGAGCTGGGCCAGGACCCGGGCCTGATCAAGGACGGCGTCGAGGCGGACCTGCAGCGGCTGCTGGCCGACCAGATCGAGCTCCTGGGCCCCGGGTTCTCGCTGATCCGCCGTGAATACTTCACCGCGATCGGCCCTGTGGATATCCTGGCCCGGGACGCTGGCGGCGCCACCGTGGCCATTGAGCTCAAGCGCCGCGGCGACATCGACGGCGTCGAGCAGCTGACACGGTATCTGGCGCTGCTCAACCGCGATCCCCTGCTGGCACCGGTGCGCGGGATCTTCGCCGCCCAGCAGATCAAGCCACAGGCCAAGGTCCTCGCGAACGACCGCGGCATCGACTGCGTCACCCTTGACTATGACGCCATGCGCGGCGTGGATGACAGCGAGTCCAGGCTCTTCTGAGGAATTGCACCGGAGCGGAATTGCACCGCAGCTAAATTGCACCGCAGCTACTCTTCCGCGGCGAGGGTTCATCCGTTTCTTGGACAATATTTGTCAAATTCTCCGCTGTCCCCGTTGACCTGGCGCAAATGACATGAAATTCTTATACGAGTCTTTGTGTAGGTGTATTTTCATGCTCGCAAGACATGTTGCGAGCGTGGAGCTCCTGCCGCCCAAGCCCGGATTATCCGGGCCCACAGCCACGGTTCTTCCCGCGGAGTGACCAAGTCCGGCACGAGGTGTGCCGGGCTTAAACACGATCCACAATGAGGAGAAATTCATGGCTCAGGGAACTGTCAAGTGGTTCAACGCTGAAAAGGGCTTCGGCTTCATCACTCCGGACGACGCCGATGGCGACGTCTTCGTTCATTACTCCGAGATCCAGACCGGTGGTTTCAAGACCCTCGACGAGAACGCCCGCGTTCAGTTCGAAATCGGCCAGGGAGCCAAGGGCCCCCAGGCTACCGGCGTCACACTGGTCTAGTCCGCCGCGGCGGCGCTGCCTCTGGCACGTTCCGCGCAGAAAATGATTCCCGGCACGAATGCCGGGGATCATTTTTCGTGGGGGGCAAGGTTAACGGGGGTCACGGGGGTCACGGGGGGCGGGGGTGCCAGGGGTTACGGGGGTTACGGGGGCGACGGTAACGGGGTGGTTGTAAGGGGCGCGGCGGTTCTTCGGCCTCTGGGGCATCGCGGAGGTGAAACCGGAAGTCATCGCCTCGGGAGTGACAGGGCCCCGGCACAACGCTCCTGCCCAGTTACTCCCGCGCGCGCCGGCCGGCAACCGCAGGGTCCCCCGGAATCCCGCGGGCCCCTGGGGCTGAATCGGCTTCCGAAACGGAGTAACTGGGCAGGGACGTCATCCCCCGGGACGTAAGGCCGTACGCAGCAGCTCCGCCACTGAGCATGCTCAGCGGCGGGGCGTCATGGTGGCCGGCCGGCAGATCTTTGGGGTATCTAGTGGCTGCCAGCAGAACCTTGGGGGCAAGGTGGACATGGCGGCGGCCGGGGTGGTCACTATGCCGGCGATTCGCCACAAATGGCCGGGATGGCGGTCTCATGGCGGCCATCTGTGGAGAATGGGCGCCCGCGAGTTGGCATCGCAACCGGCACCCGCAAAAAACGCCCGCATCCGGCTCCCGCCCGCGGTCCCCGGACGTGACCTTCCTGGACGACACAACGATGGTGTCCACCGACAAGATGGCGCACGCCGGCACCGCGCCCCGGCTCGAGGCCTCGCTGCGAGACCCCGCCATCAGCCTCCACCGGATAGCCAAAATCACCACTAACGCCAAAGCCACCAGACGGTGATGATGGGACTAGGCCGTTAGCCCGAAACGCCAGCCGCGCCCTCAAACCAGCTAGAATCACGCCACGATCCACGACTTTGCACCGGCCCGGAACTAGCGCACCAGCGACCCGAGCAGGCGCGCACTCTGCCGCACCGACAGGCCCGGCAGGTAGGCCCTGCTCAGGGCCCGCCCCATCGCGGGCAGCTGCAAGGGATCCTGGTAGTAAAGGTAGAGCGTCCGGTATTCGGGTTTGAACCGCGACTTGAAGGTGGCCAGCGAACGGAAGCCGTAAACCGGTTCCAGCGCCCGTCCCACGACGTCAAGGATTCCGGCGAGCCCTTCGGATCGGACGTCATTTCCCGGCTCTTCGGGGAGGATGGCGACGTCCCGGGCAGCTTCCCGACCGCTGTCCCGGGCGGCGTCGCGGGCGGCACCCCGGCCGCTAACCTGGCCGCTGTCCCGGGGCGGATCCTGGCCAGCACCCCTTGACGGGTCCCTGGCCAACGGCGATCCGGACAGCGAGATCACTTCCACCGTTCCCCGCAGCTCCTGCACGGCAGAAGCGATCAGGAACTCCATCACACCGGGAAACGCGTCACCGCGGCGGCGCATGAAGTCCAGGGTCCAGCTGACCAGGCGGCCGCCGTCGAACACCGGCAGCCAGCTGGTGACGCCCTGCACCCGGCCCTCGGCGTCCACGGCCAGGCAACAGAGCACTTCCCGGTCCTCAAGTTCATCGATTCCTCCGAGCGTAAATCCCATTTCCGGGACGGATTTCCGCGCCGCCCACTCCTCGGAGACCTCGCTCAGCTGGGCACGCAGCGCCGGGGCAAAGTCCGCGTACCGCCCCCACACTGCCTTGACCCCGGTCTTTTCCGCCCGGTTCAGTGCGGTGCGGACGTTCTGCCACTCCTTGCCCTTGAACTCGAGCGAGCGCACCGCCAGCCTGGTCTCCTGCGCCACGGCCACCCGGCGGAAGCCTCGCGCCCGCAGCATCGGCCACAACTCATCCGTGCAGGAGTAGAAGCACGGGATGAGCGCATGTTCCACGCAATAGCGCATAAAACCGGCCGCCGTGTCCTCGCGCGAGTCCGCGGGGCCGAACGGCCCGGCAAGGGTCAGCGCCACATTGCCGTGCTGCTGGTAGGCCACGCCGCCGCGTCCGTCCGGGCTGAACCAATACTTGTTCGGATCCCACAGCGCCATCCAGGACAGCGAGTCACCGCCCTGGCGGATCAGGCTGCGGGCCACCTCGCGGTCCCCCGCTCCCTCGTCGGTGCGGTGCAGGCGGCGCTGCAGGACCAGCCATACGGCGGCCAGAGCCACAATCCAGAAAATGATCCCGGAGTAGGCGAAGAGGAAGGCCTCCACCGCGTCGCGGTTCTGGAAGATCCGGCGGTAGGAGCCGGGGATGGGAAGCGGAAGGTACTGGCGGGCCAGCTCGGCCGCGAGGCCCAGCGGCCCGCCGTCGCGGTCCATTCCGCCGGCCGCCAACCACGCCGCGGAATAGGCGAACGCCAGCACCAGCCAGGTTCCGCCGACCACAATGGCTAGGGCCGTCCGCGCCCGCGGGGTCGTCTCCACCCGGAACTGCCGGCGGTTCACCGCAAGCAGGACCACCAGCACCAGCGGGACAATCACCAGCGGCAGCACGTGGACGAAACCGGAACCCATGACCCCGACGCGCGGTTTATCGGCGTAGTACGGAATCAGAGCGAAAAGGGCCAGATACACGGTGGCCATGGCCGTCACGGCAAGCTGCAGGATGATCGCAATCCGCAGGGCCAGCCTGCGCCCGTGCCGCATGCCGTCCGCACAGATGAGCAGCAGCACCACCGGCACCACCGCCAGGGCAAGGCCAAGCGGACCGGCGAAACCGGCACGGCCGGCCTCAAGGCATGTGATATCGATGGCGCCGCCACAGTTCTGTTCCAGCTGGCTCAGCGTCGGCAGCGGGTTCAGGACAACGTCCCGCAGCAGGGCGAGCGGCCCGGTGGGCGTCCGGACTGTGGCCGTGAGGATGGGCCCGACGGCGAAGATCGCCACCGTGAGGGCCAGCAGGTTGCGGGTTTCACGGCCCGTGGAACGGTGCCGGTGGAGGGTGCCCTTGTCGCCCTGGATCCACCAGCCCGCGGCGAGGCCGGACAGTGCCCCGGC
This sequence comes from Arthrobacter sp. CG_A4, assembly GCF_035985125.1. Taxonomy (NCBI): domain Bacteria; kingdom Bacillati; phylum Actinomycetota; class Actinomycetes; order Micrococcales; family Micrococcaceae; genus Arthrobacter; species Arthrobacter sp. CG_A4. The sequence continues at coordinate 257,199 of NZ_JAXCID010000001.1, forward strand.
GAGGCCGACAATGGTCTCCGCATGACCCACGTAAAGCACCAGCAACAGGGAGACGGAAACCACCGCCGTCCGCAGCCGCCGCTGCCATAGGGTGGGCAGCAGCCCGCAGGAGGCGAGCGACACCGCGAGGACGGCGGCGTACGGGCCGATCAGCCGGGCGTCCACCATCAGGCCAAGCCAGCCGTCACCGGCAAAGCGCGCAAGCTGCGTCAGCAGCATGAACATTGTCACGGCAGCGAACTGCGCGGCGAAGAAGAACACGGCCGTGCGCCCTGAGCCCATTTGCCGCTCGGCAAGGCCCAGCAGTACCAGGATCATCAGCGCAGCCGAAAGGTACGCCAGCGGATTCGTCGCGAAGAACAGCGAGGTGAAAAGCGCCCACCAGCGGCCCGCCTTCAGTCCCGGGGCACTGACCGAGGCCACATCCAGCAGGGATTCCGGCGGCCCGGAAAGCAGACTTCCCGTGGCCGCGCCGGCAACTAGGAGGACTGCCAGGACCGTGAGCGTGAACGGGATGGCACCGAGGTGGCCCAGGGCCCCGCGCAGGCACTCCCGCCCGATGCCAAGGAGGGAGGACCCGCCCGTTCCCCGCGCCCCGATAGCCGGTGACGGCTTCACGGCTGGATCCCCCAGCGGCCGGCCAGGAAGTCGAGACCGGCGGGCAGGCCCCTGGAGGCGGTCTCCCAGGAATGTCCGGCGTTGGGAATGTTGCGCGCCTCCACGGCGAACCCCGCAGTCCGTGCGGCCCCGGAGAGCAGCTCCATGTAGCCGATGAATTCAGGATCCCGGACGCCGGCGCCGAAGAAAATTGCCTGACCCTCGTAGCGGCGCTCCTTCATAAGAGACAGCGGCGTCTGCCGGTCGAAGGCCTCGGTGTCCCCGCCGAAGGAAGCCGCCACGGTTTTGTCGCGTTCCTTCGCGAGGGCAGGTTCCTTCTCGCTGGAAAAGGCCAGGGCCGCGCCGAAAGTGTCCGGATGCCGCGTCACCATCTGCACAGCGCAGGTGGCCCCGAACGAGAACCCGCCGGCTGCCCACTGCCTGCGATCCGGATCCACGTCAAGGGTCTGGCTGATCCAGGCCGGCACGTCCCGGGAGAGGAAGGTGTCGGCCTGGGCAATACGGCTGTCCATGCAGAGGGTATTGCCCGAAGGACTCCCGTTCGGGTCCACCACCACTACCACCGGAGCGATGCCGCGGTGCTCCGCGGCGAAGCGGTCCATGCGGCTCCGCAGGGCGCCGCCGGTGAGCCAGTCGGCCGGAGCCCCCGGCTGACCGGAAAAGAGAACCAGAACGGGAAGTGCCGGCCGCGGTGAGCTCTGGTACGCCGGAGGAAAATAGATGTAGGCCTCACGGCTTTGGAACCCCGAGACGGTGCCGGGAATCCCGGCGCGCCGGAGCACGCCGCCGTCGGGCAGGTCAACCGGCGCTGTCCACCGGGACAGGCTGACACCTGCCGGGGATTCCGGTGCCCGCTTCAGGCCGTCTTCCAGCGGCTGGATCCGCGCCACGGCCGTACCGGTAACGTCACTCAACGTGTGGTTCAGCCCGAAATAGGCATTGATCTGCACCGCGGAGAGCAGGACGACTCCGAGCAGGGAGACCGTTGCGACGGCGGTGGCCCGCCAGCGGGCGGCAGCGCTGTCGGCAGCGCTGTTGGCAGCGACGTCGGCAGCGCTGTTGGCGGCGCTGCCGGCTTGCACCGGAGCCGCAGCCGTCCGGCGCCAGCTCCCCCACAAGCGCAAGAGCCACAGCAGCAGGGCGGTGACGACGACGACGGCCCAGGCCAGGACTTCGGACGGAAGTTCCTCGGGGAAGACCGAGAAGACATAAATCAGCAGCCAGTGGACGACCGCCAGCAGTGCGGCGGCAAGCAGGACAGCGGCCAGGACCGGGAGCAGGGCCGTGAACCATGCCGCCGCGCCCGGGCCGGGCCTGCGGCGTCGGACGGCCTGCCACAGGAAGTAGGCCAGGCCGGCCGCGCCGGCAGCCCAGGCGATCCACAGTACCGGCCCGTCGACGAGCCGGAGGTCCTCGATGACATCCACCGGGGCTAGCGCCAGGTGCCGACGCCGATGACCGGGCCGGCCTCGAGCCAGGACGAGAGGCCCGTGTACGCGTCGAATCTCATCGAGAGCAGGACTTCCTGCCCTTCATACCGGAGCTCAACGATTACGGCGTCGGGAGGGACATTGACAAGCTCGGATTCGGTGGGTTTGCGCCGGCCGATCAGCTCCAGGGAGCTGCGGCGGAAGCTGTGCTTGGGCCGCGTGCTCAGCGAGGCAAGGCGGAACCATTCCAGGTCGTTGTCCTGATAACGACAAACCCCCATCTGCCAGCTGTTTCCAGCCGTGCAAATGGAGGCGTCCACCGTGCCGAGGGCGCGCCGCAGATTGAAGCGGCGCGCCCCCGAAAGGCACAGTGCGAGTACCAGCAACGCAAAGATCGTTGCCAGAACGATGAACGGAAAACCAGTAACGTTCATCAAGGTCGTGCTAGCGGATCCCCGCAGTAGCCGCGTCGCCCATTTGGGCGTTGTCAGCAACTATGACCACCCTGTTGTTGTCGACGGAGAAGAACCCGCCGTCGACCACTACAGCGATGCGGTCACCGGACACCGGCTCGATCGCCAGTTCACCTTCGGCCAGAATCGCCAGCAGGGGCGAGTGGCCGGGCAGGATTCCGATTTCACCATCGCTGGTGCGGGCCTTGACCATCTTGGCCGCTCCGGACCACACGAAGTGATCCGCTGCGACAATCTCAACCTCAAGCTCAGCCATATTACTTGGTCTGTTCCTGGATCTTGGCCCACTGGCGCTCGACATCGTCCAGGCCGCCGACGTTGAAGAACGCCTGCTCTGCGATGTGGTCAAGCTCGCCGTCGCAGATCGCCGTGAAGCCTTCGATGGTGTCCTTGATGGACACCGTGGAGCCTTCGACGCCGGTGAACTGCTTAGCGGTGTAGGTGTTCTGCGAGAGGAACTGCTGGATGCGGCGTGCGCGGGACACGACGATCTTGTCCTCTTCGGAGAGTTCGTCAACGCCGAGGATGGCGATGATGTCCTGGAGTTCCTTGTTCTTCTGCAGGATCTGCTTGACCCGGACGGCCGTGTTGTAGTGGTCGTTGCCGATGTACTGCGGATCCAGGATGCGCGAGGTCGACGTCAGCGGGTCAACGGCCGGGTACAGACCACGGGAAGCGATTTCACGGGAAAGTTCCGTGGTCGCGTCGAGGTGTGCGAAGGTGGTGGCCGGTGCCGGGTCGGTGTAGTCATCTGCGGGAACGTAGATGGCCTGCATCGAGGTGATGGAGTGGCCCTTGGTGGACGTGATGCGCTCCTGGAGGAGACCCATCTCGTCAGCCAGGTTGGGCTGGTAGCCCACGGCCGACGGCATGCGGCCGAGGAGGGTGGAAACCTCGGAGCCTGCCTGGGTGAAGCGGAAGATGTTGTCGATGAAGAGCAGCACGTCCTGGTTCTGCACATCGCGGAAGTACTCCGCCATGGTCAGGGCGGACAGTGCAACGCGCAGACGCGTTCCCGGCGGCTCATCCATCTGGCCGAACACAAGGGCGGTGTCCTTGAGGACGCCTGCCTCTTCCATTTCAACCCAGAGGTCGTTACCTTCACGGGTACGCTCGCCGACACCGGCGAACACCGAGGTGCCGCCGAAGTTGCGGGCCACACGGGTGATCATTTCCTGGATCAGCACGGTCTTGCCGACGCCGGCGCCGCCGAACAGGCCGATCTTTCCACCCTTGATGTACGGGGTGAGGAGGTCGATGACCTTGATGCCGGTTTCCATCATCTCTGTGGAACCCTCAAGCGTCGCGAAGGCGGGAGCCTTGCGGTGGATGGGCCAGCGCTCCGTGATCTCCAGTTCCGACTCAGCCACGTCAAGCGGCTGTCCGAGGACGTTGAAGATGTGTCCCTTGACGACGTCGCCGACAGGCACGGAAATGGGGGCACCGGAGTCCACGACGGCGGTACCGCGGACAAGTCCGTCGGTTGCCTGCAGGGAGATGGCGCGAATGACGTTGTCGCCGAGGTGCAGGGCAACCTCGAACGTGATCGTCTTGGTCTCACCGTTGAGAGTAATCTCCGTGGTGAGGGCGTTGTAAATCGAGGGGATTGCGTCAGCCGGGAATTCGACGTCGACAACCGGGCCAATAACACGTGCAATACGGCCGGTAGCACCGGTCGTCGCGGCTACGTGTTCGGTAGCAGTGGCAGGCATCTCTCTCACTTCACTCAGTAGATGGCGTTGGGGTTAAGTTTCAACGTTGGTGCAGGTACAGCCGGATCCGGGCTCGGGGAGGTCAGGACGCGTTCAACGCGTCGGCACCGGCCACGATCTCGGAAAGCTCCTGCGTAATTTCAGCCTGGCGGGCAGTGTTGCGCAGACGCGTGAACTTCTTGATGAGGTCCGTTGCATTGTCACCGGCGGACTTCATTGCCCGCTGGCGGGCAGCGAGCTCCGAAGCCGCTGCCTGCAGCATCGCCGCGAAGATGCGTGATTCGATGTAGCGCGGCAGCAAAGCATCAAGAACCTGCTCTGTTTCCGGCTCGAATTCGTAGAGCGGCAGGAGGTCCGACTCGGACGCAGCCTGCTCTTCGACAACCTCGAGCGGGAGAAGACGGATAACCGTCGGCTCCTGCGTCACCATGGATTTGAAGCGGGTATAAACGACGTGGATCTCGTCCACGCCGCCCTCTTCGTAGGCCGTTGCAAAGTCAGCCAGTAATGCCTCGCTGATTTCCTTTGCGGTGGCAAACTCCGGTGCGTCCGTGCCGCCGGTCCAGACGCGTCCGTAAGGGCGGTTCCGGAAGTCGAAATACGCCTGCGCCTTGCGGCCAACCAGGTACATCTTGACTTCTTTGCCCTCCTCGACGAGCAACTCGTTGAGGCCTTCGGCCTGCTTGAGGACACTCGCCGAATACGAACCTGCGAGGCCACGGTCCGAGGTGATGACCAGGACGGCGGCCCGACGGATCTGCTCCGGCTCGGTGACCAGCGGGTGGTCGATTTCGCTCTGGCTTGCGACAGCAGAAACGGCGCGCGTGATGGCGTTTGCGTAAGGCAGTGAAGCTGCTACGCGTGCCCGGGCCTTGCCGATGCGCGAGGTAGCGATCAGTTCCATCGCCTTGAAGATCTTGCGCATCGACGTCGTCGAGGTGATCTTCTGGCGGTAGACCCGAATCTGGGCTCCCATACTTATCCTTTCCTAAGATCCCGGTGGCAGGGACTGCCGGAACCCCAAAGGGTCCAGGCACTCCCTGCCAGCGAAACTAGCGCTTCTGCTTGACGATTTTTTCCTGGTCGACCTGTGCCTCGTCGATGGCGGAGTGTTCCTCATGCCCCGCACCGACTAGGTGGCTGTCGCCCTCGCCGAAGAAACCCTTCTTGAAGGCCACAATCGAGGTCTTCAGGGCTTCTGCGGTGTCATCGCTCATGACGTTGGTCTGCGCCAGCGTCGTCAGGATGGAGGACTTGTGCTTAAGGTGCTCCAGGAACTCGGTTTCGAAGCGGTTGATGTCTTCAACCGGAACTTCGTCGAGGTAGCCGTTGGTGCCGGCCCAGATGGAGACCACCTGGTTCTCAATCGGGAACGGCGAGTACTGGCCCTGCTTGAGCAGTTCCATCAGGCGTGCGCCACGGGTCAGCTGCTGGCGCGATGCGGCGTCGAGGTCCGACGCAAACATGGCGAAAGCCTGCATGTCGCGGTACTGGGCCAGTTCCAGCTTCAACGTACCGGAGACCTTCTTCATGGCCTTGACCTGGGCAGCGCCACCGACACGGGAGACGGAGACGCCCACGTCGACGGCGGGACGCTGGTTGGCGTTGAATAGGTCCGACTGCAGGAAGATCTGACCATCGGTAATGGAGATCACGTTGGTCGGGATGTAGGCCGAGACGTCGTTTGCCTTGGTCTCGATGAGCGGCAGGCCGGTCATCGAACCTGCACCGAGTTCGTCGGACAGCTTGGCACAACGCTCGAGCAGGCGGGAGTGCAAGTAGAACACGTCGCCCGGGTAGGCTTCGCGTCCCGGCGGGCGGCGGAGCAGCAGTGACACTGCACGGTAGGCCTCGGCCTGCTTGGATAGGTCATCGAACACGATGAGGACGTGCTTGCCGCCGTACATCCAGTGCTGGCCGATCGCCGAACCGGCGTACGGGGCCAGATACTTGAAGCCGGCGGGGTCAGACGCGGGGGAAGCCACGATGGTGGTGTATTCCAGTGCGCCGTTGTCCTCGAGGGTCTGACGGACGGCAGCGATCGTGGATGCCTTCTGGCCGATGGCCACGTAGATGCAGCGCACCTGCTTGTTGACATCCCCGGAAGCCCAGTTGGCCTTCTGGTTGATGATCGTGTCGATGGCGATTGCCGACTTGCCGGTTTGGCGGTCACCGATGATCAGCTGGCGCTGGCCGCGGCCGATCGGGATCATGGCATCGATAGCCTTGAGTCCGGTCTGCATCGGTTCGTGGACCGACTTGCGCTGGGTGACGCCGGGCGCCTGGAGTTCCAGCGCACGGGTGGTCTCAGCCTTGATCTCGCCGAGGTCGTCAATGGGCTCGCCCAGCGGGTCGACAACACGGCCGAGGAAGGCATCGCCAACCGGCACGGACAGAACCTGTCCGGTGCGGTGGACTTCCTGGCCTTCTTCGATTCCGGCGAAGTCACCGAGGATGATCACACCGATCTCGCGGACGTCGAGGTTCTGGGCAAGGCCCAGGGTTCCGTCTTCGAAGCGAAGCAGCTCGTTCGCCATGACCGAGGGAAGGCCCTCAACACGGGCGATGCCGTCACCTGCGGTTGTTACACGGCCAACCTCTACGCGCTCAGCGTTTCCGGGTTCGTAGGACGCCGCGAACTCGTTCAACGCATTACGGACGTCGTCGGCGTTGATGGTCAATTCGGCCATCTGCAGTCCCTGCTCTCCTGTTTTCGTGATCATCGTTGCTCACGATGACCGGGGTTTCGTTTCGGTAAGTTGTGCTTGTCCGGCTAGCCGGCAAGCTGACGGTGAAGCTGGCCCAGGCGGGCGAGAACCGAAGCGTCAACCACTTCGTCACCGACCTGGATCCGGATGCCACCGATCAGTGCCGGGTCAACGTTCAGGTTGATCTTGAGCTCGCGCCCGTAGAGGGCGTTGAGCCCGGCCTGCAGGCGGCTCGTCTGTGCTCCCGTCAAAGGACGGGTAACGCCGACGGTTGCAATCCAGCGCTGTTGGCGCCTGGCTGCGAGTTCGGCGAATCGACGGACAAGCGTGGTTACCTTGAGGCCGCGGGGCTGCGAAACTGCCTGCCCGATGAGGACCTTCGCTTCCGCGCTTGCACCGGGTACGAGCTTTCCGGCGAGGGCGATCTTGGCTGCCGGGCCCGCCTGCGGCTCGGACAGAGCACGCTGCACCTCGTGGTTGGACCCCACGGCCTGGTTGAAGGAGAACAAATCGTTCTCCAGCGCTTCCAGTCCGGTGATTCCAGAGGCGGAGACGGCCGACTTATTCTCAGCGACGGCGATTACCACCGAAGCAGCAAGAGTCTCGAGTGCATCGCCGATATCCCGGGCCGATGCCCAGCGTGAGCTGGCCAGTCCGCTCGCGATTTCCACAGCTTCGGCACTGACCTGACCGCCGAAGAGCTGCTTGACCAGGGCCGACTTTTCGTCACCACTACGGGACGGGTCAGTCAGGGCGCGGCGCAAGCCAGCCGAGCTGTCCACCGTTCCCAGGATTCCGAAGAGTTCATTAGCCAACTGAAGCGAGGCGAAAGGAAGCTTGGCTTCCAGCGACACCAGCGCCACGGTCAGCGATTCGCTCGATACACCTGCCATTACTTAGCTGCACCTGCGCTCTGGTTCTCCAGATCCGCCAGGAAACGGTCAACCACACGGGCCGAACGCTGGTCATCGTTGAGCGACTCGCCAACAATGCGTCCTGCCAGGGTGGTGGCCAGGGTGCCAACCTCCGCGCGGAGGGACACAACGGCCGCCTGACGCTCGGACTGGATAGCCGCGTGGGCCTGGGCCGTGATGCGGGCAGACTCGGCAGCTGCCTTCTCCTTCAGTTCCGCTAGGATCTGAGCGCCTTCGGCACGTGCTTCCTCACGGATGCGGTTGGCCTCGGCACGGGCATCCGTGAGCTGCTGCTTGTACTCCTCGAGTGCAGCGGAAGCCTCTGCCTGGGCCTTTTCAGCCTTGGCAATGCCGCCTTCGATGGCCTCGGCACGCTCTGCGAAGGTCTTCTCGAACATCGGGACAACATACTTGACCACGATGAACATGAGGACAGCAAAGCCGGCGAGGACGACGCCCATTTCCCAGGGGTTGGGAATTAGAGGGTTAGTGCCCTCTTTGGCGGCTGAGATGATCAGCTGATTCATAATTCACCCGTCCTTTTCTACTCGGTTCTGGATGGTCGCTTAGTTCTGAAGGGTTAGTTGAGAACGAAAGCGAAGACCAGGCCGAGGATGGCGAGGGCTTCAGTCAGCGCGAGGCCGAGGAATGCGATCGGCTGCAGCACACGCTGAGCTTCCGGCTGACGTGCCACACCGTTGATGTACGCGGCAAACACGAGACCCACACCGATACCACCGCCGATGGCGGAGAGGCCGTAGCCGATGAGGTTGAGGGAGCCGTTGATGGAGCCTTCCATTTTTCTTCCTTTCAAGATGCCACCCATGTGGCAGGTTGTTTGGGTTGCTTCATCCCCGCGAGGGGAAGTTTTGGGGTGCCTAGTGGCTGTCCGCGTGCAGGGCGCCTTCGATGTAGATGGCGGTCAGCAGCGTGAACACGTAGGCCTGCAGTGCCATAATCAGCGCTTCCAGCATGTACATGGCGATCGCACCGACGAGCACCAGGACCGAGGTGCCCTTGAGGAGCAGATTCTCCTGCAGGACGAGGTACTCGATGCCGGAACCGGCGATCATCACGATCAGGTGGCCGGCCAGCATGGTCGCGAACAGACGGAGGCTGTGCGTAACGGGGCGGACCAGGAAGTTGGAGATGATCTCGATCGGAATGACGATCGGAAGGATATAGATCGGGACACCGGTGGGAACGGTGGCCAGCTTGAAGTACTTCAGGCCGTTTTTCTTGACGCCGATGGCGATCCAGGTGATGTAGACAACTCCTGCAAGCACGTAGGCGCCGCCGACGTGCGAGAAGCTCGGGAGCTGGATCAGCGGGATAGCGCCGTAGATGTTGTTCACCAGGATGAAGAAGAACAAGCTGAACAGCAGCGGGACGTACTTCATGAAGTCTTTGCCGCCGATGATGTCCTTGGCAATGCCGTTGCGGACGAAGCCGTAGGCGGCTTCACCTGCAAATTGCATTTTGCCGGGGACAAGCTGGCCCTTGCGGGCAGCTAGCAGAAAGAATGTAGCAATAATTACGACCGACAGAATTACCAGCAGCATCTGCTTGGAGAATCCGTCCACCGCCCCCCACGGCAGAATTGCCGGCAGGTGGATTTCGTCAATTCCAGGAGGCGTAAAAGTTCCTGAATCTTGGGCCGGGAGCGCAAGCGCGATCAACGCGTTTCCTCTCTGCAGTGTCCATCATTGGGCGTTTGTCGGAGAGCGGCGACGTTTCCGTCAGCCTTTCCCCGTGTGAAATTATTTGGCATTACTGATCCTCGTCCTGCGACGGGCCACTTGCAGCATTGTCCCCGCCAGCCGAATTACCCGAGCTGGTGAGACCGTGCATATGTGAAAGATAGAACCCTCCCGCGGCTCCAAGCAGAGCGCCTGCGAGCACAATCCAGCGGGTTCCCCACAGATTATCCAGACCCCACCCTATCAAACTCCAGACGATGATTCCGCCAACAATATAGCTGAAGACGGCAATCCCGGCGTTGTATCCGCCATCCCTGCCGTTCTCGGATACACCGGGGGCTCCGCCCCTGGTTCCGGGGGTTCTGGGCTTGTTTCCACGTCCGTCTCTGCGGTTAGACATCGGTTGCCTCTTCCCTGGTCTCGGGGTCGTTGTAGATCTGCAGCCGGGCCGAGCTGAAGCCGAAGATCTCCGCGGCCTGCCACAACACCACGGTCACGACGGCGCCTGCCAGGAACCAGCCCCGGTCCAGCCAGTCGGGGTTACCGATGGCAAAAAGCACCACGGAAAAACCGACCACCTTGATGAAGTACGTTGCGGCGAAAAGACCGATGGCGCCAGAGGGGTTATTCCGGCCAGCGAAGTGGCCGATCACCAGGCTGATGGCAAAGAAAGCCATGACCAGGGCCCCGCCGAAGATCCACGAAAGCGCGGCGGCCATGCCGTTCATGAACAGGGCTACCAGCGCTACCAGCAACAATGCGCCGCCGCTGGCCGCCGAACTCATCGCCAGCAACCGCAGCCACAGGGACTTTGTGGGACCGGAGACGCCAACGGATCCGTCGCCGGACATCGGTCCGGGTTCGGCGTTGGAGCTCATAAGATCCCAATCGTCGCGGGGCGGGTGCTGGCAAGAGGTCGCGGCGCGAAGCCGCCCCTAAATTCTACATGAGATAGAACATGGCGGTGCCCGCATCCGGCCGGGCCGGCCTGCGGCCAAGCCGCCGGCCGCCTAGGAAACAGGGATCCGGGTGACTTTGGGACGCCTCCGGAAGTGCCGGATGAGGTCAGGGGAAGATAGGTACAGCGCCAGCACAGCAAGGCTCCCGGCCACACACAGGGCCACTGTGGGCAGCGTCGCCGTGGCGGCGATGAACCCAAGAACGATGACGGCGGCAGTGCACAGTGTGACAGCTGCGGTCGACTGCAGGTGGGAGAAGCCGACGTCGGTAAGCCGCTGGTAGACGTGCTCCCGGTGGGATGCGTACCACCGCTCTCCCGCCTTGATCCTGCGCAGCAGGGTGAACCCGGTGTCCGCGACATAGACCAGGATCGGCGACAGGACGTATTCAACGTAGACGCCGCTAAAGAACCCGGCCACCGCGAGAGCAGCAACCGAGGCGCCGAGAAGGTAACTTCCGACGTCGCCCAGGAAAACCGAGCCCCGGGAGAGGTTCCAGGGCAGGAAGCCAAGGAAGGCCAGGGCCAGCACCGCTCCCCCGGCGGTGAGCCAGGGCTGATCGGCGAGGACACCGGCCGCCGCATAGGCCGCGCCTGCGGTGACACCGTGCAGGCCTGATATGCCGTTGACGCCATCCATGAAGTTGGCGATGTTGATGTACGCGGCAATTGCCAGCGCGGCCAGCGGCAGCCACCAGAATGACTGACCGGTCAGCAGGATAAGCACCGCCGATCCCGCGGCACCGATGCCCAGTTGCGCGGCGGCACGGCCGCGGATCGAGAGTCCGCGCAGGTCCTCAATCCAGCCCACACCCGCGCTGGCGGCAACGATTCCCAGCACAACAAGGAAAACGGAGCGGTCCACGGTGACGGCGCCGAGGAGCATCGCCGCCAGGTACCCGGCGGCGGTGGCCAGGGCGACGGCCACCCCCATACCGCGGATGGTGGTCCGGTCGTGGGAGGACCTGGCGGACGGAACGTCCACTACTCCCATCCGGACCAGCCACGGCTTGACCGCGAACGGCAGCAGCAGGCTGGCGACCAAGGTGATGCCGGCTGCCAAGACGAGGGGCATCATGATGCCGCCCTGATGCTGTCGCCCGCTTCGTCCGCTTCGTCATCGGGGATGTCAGCGATGTCCAGTCCCTGCTCCGCCTCACAGCGGGCCAGCCAGACTTCAAGGTCCAGCCCGGCCGGGTCCTGTTCGTGGGCCTGGGTGTGCGAGATTTTGGGATGCAGCGGGCGTTCGTCCAGCTCGCCGACCCCAACGAGTTCCTCGTGGAGTTTCTCACCGGGCCGCAGCCCCGTGTAGATGATCTCGACTTTCTTACCTGACATCGCAATCATGCGCTGGGCCACGTCCAGTATCCTGACGGGCTCCCCCATGTCCAGGATCATAACCTCGCCGCCGCGGCCGATGGCGCCGGCCTGGATCACCAGTTGGCAGGCCTCCGGAATGGTCATGAAGAAGCGCGTGACGTCGGGATCGGTCACCGTCACCGGCCCGCCCACCCGGATCTGCTCCGTGAACAGCGGCAGCATCGATCCCCGGCTCCCCATCACGTTGCCGAACCGGACGGACACGAACCTGCGGCCGGTCTGGCCCGCCATCCAGGCGGCGAGTTTCTCGGCAACGCGCTTGGAATGGCCCAGCGCAGTGGTCGGGTTCGCGGCCTTGTCCGTGGAGATGTTCACGAAGTGCGACACACCGGCCCGTTCCGCGGCGCGCAGCACATTGAGCGTGCCCAGGACGTTCGTCTTCCAGGCTTCGATGGGGTACTGCTGCAGCAACGGCGCGTGCTTGAGCGCGGCGGCGTGGAACACCACATCGGGACGGCGCTCATCAAAGATCGCCTGCAGCGCCGCCCCGTCGCGGATGCTGGCCAGCACGGTGTCGCGGCCCGCCAGCAGCCCGCGGCCGGTGATGGAGATCTGGGTGTGCTGCAGGCCGGTTTCGTCGTGATCCAGCATGATCAGTTCGGCCGGGGAGAACTGCGTGATCTGCCGGCACAGCTCGGAGCCGATGGAGCCGCCGGCCCCTGTGACCAGCACGCGTTTGCCCTTGATATAGCCGGCAATCTCGTCCACTTTGATGTCGACGGGCCGGCGGCCGATCAGGTCCTCTACCGCCACATCCCGGAAGTCGGAAAACCCGTCCGGCGCCCCTCCGCCGAGCATGTCCCGGAGCGGCGGAAGGACCAGCACCCTGACATTCAGGCCGGCGACGGCGTCGGAAATCCGCCGGACGACGGACGCTTCCACATGGGCAAAGGCCAAGACAAGCACCGTGGCACGGGTGCGCCGGATAATGGCGGGCAGGTCATCGCCGCGGCCCAGGACCTGGACACCGGAAAGCCGCAGGTGCTTCTTGGCGGGATCGTCATCGATCAGGCCTGCCGGGAAGTACGGAGAATCGGAGTCCTGCAGCATCCGGGTCAGCAGGGAGTTGCCGAGGAAACCCGCGCCGTAGATCAGGGTGTTTTGGGCCCCGTCGCCGGGGCGGTTTTTACTCTCCACATACAACCGCTTGGCATAGCGGGCGGCACCCATAAAGAGGCAGGCAAACGGGAAAGCGATCAGCCCGACGCTGCGGCCGATCCCGATGGCTTCGTAGAGCACCAGCAGGCTCAGTGTGATCGAGGCGGCCACAATCACCGTGACGAATACGAGGGCTTTGGCCTCCTGGAAGCTGCCGAACGGGTACCGGCCGCGGTACAGGGCGAGGGCGTAGCCGGCCAGGGCCTGGGCAACGACGGCGATGCCCATCACGATGGTGGCATTGACCAGCTGGTCTTCCCGGATTCCCATTTCGTACCGCAGCAACAAGGCCAGGACGATCGCCACAACCCAGGACATCGAGTCGAGGAACAGCTGGATCCAGATCCAGAGCGGGGGCTTCTCGTCCCGCACTGCGTCGGGTTCGCGCGCTTCAGATTTCGTAGTCAACAGAGATTGCAACCGACTTCCAGTACCACGGCGGCCAGGCGCCTGTTTCAAAATACCCCGCCGTATAACTGCCGGACAGTACCGGGGCCTATCACGATACTAATCGCAATCACCTGCGAAGCCCGGGTCGGCGAACGCCGGGAGGAGCCGGTTCACCGCGATCCGGGCGTCAGTCAGGCCGGTTCCCGGCCTTCTGCGGAGGTACCGGCGGCATCGGCTGCCAGTTCCGGTCGGCGAGGATGCCGCGCGATTCGCGCCATCCCTGCCAGAGGGCGCCGGCACCCTTCAGCGTCCGTTCAACCAGCACCAGGCGCACCAGTTCTTTCAGGTATGTCAGGGCCGTGCCGGCTCCGAATCCCGGCCGGTTGAACTTGCCGTGCGCCCGCAGGTACTGGGCAACGTGGCCCCGGTTCCGCATCACGTAGCGCCGGCTCAGATCGGAGGAGTCGTTGAGATGGCGCACGCCCAGGTCCACCTGGCGCTGGGCCCGGACCTTCTTAATGACAAAGGCGTTGACGTAGACCACCGGCGTCTGCTGCGCCGCCAGCCAACCGTAGATGAGATCGTCCCAGGTGATGAAGAACCGCGGGTCCGGCAGCCCGATGTCCCGGGCCAGTGACGCCCTGATCAGCATGCCCTCAAAATTTCCCACGTTCGTGGGAAAAACATCGGACCTCCGGAACACATCGCCCCTGACCGGCAGGAAGACGCCGAGCGCCTCAACAAAGCGGTGCTGCCAGAAGAAGGGCTTGCCGGCGGCGTCGTATCTGCGGCCGATCAGGCAGGAGTAGTCCGGCGTGAACTTGTCCAGCGCCTCGATGGCTCCCGGGAGGACCTCGACGTCGTCGTCCATCATCCACAGCCACTCCGCACCGCCCTCAAGGGCAAGCTCGACGCCGCGGGAGAAACCGCCGGAACCGCCCACATTGGCGGGCAGCCGTTCGTACTGGATCGGCGGCCCGCCGGCGGCCGTGGCGCGGGAGACAACCTCAGCGGTGTGGTCGCTGCTGGCGTTGTCCACCACGATGATCCGGTCCGGGCGTGTGGTCAGGCGGCTGAACGAGTCGAGCAGATTCTGCAGGAAGTCGGCACGGTTGTAGGTGACGACGACGGCGAACAGTTTTTTCACGGCGGCCTAGCTGTTGGTCTGCATCAGCCGGGCGGGTGAGCCGAAGCCCTTTCCGCGGAAACCGGTGGAGTAGGCGCGGAACCAGTGCGCCAGCCCCTTGAGGTCGCCGGTCTTCAGGAAGTAGTACGGGAAGCCAACAATGTCCGCGCCGAACCAGCGCAGGTTGCGGTACTTCCGCGTAAGGTAGCCGCGGTTGCGGAAGTAGCAGTACCGCTTGAAGTCGCCCTCGGGGATGACCGGGGTGATGAAGCCGCCGAAGACCGGCTTCATTTCTGTCCATGTGGCGGGGTGCCGGACCGCGACGGTGGCCAGGGTGCCGTACTTGAGGCCTGCCTTCTTGACCCGGGACAGGAAGTCGACTTCGTCACCGCGGATGAAGAACTTCACGTCCGGAATGCCGATCTTGTAGAAGACTTCCGTCCGGATCAGGGCGCCGTTGAAAAAGTGCACCATGTCGGGAAGGTAACCCATCGGGGCAAGCCTGGAGCGGTCATTGGTCAGGAGTCCGTTGATCCGGAAGTTAAAGGAGAGCCGGTCCGGATCGGCGGTCGCTGCCACCAGCGGGCTGACAATATCGAGGCGGTGCTCCTCGGCGGTCTTGAGCAGTTCCGCCAGGCAGCTCGCGTCCTCGGGGTGGCCGTCGTCGTCCATCATCCAGATCCACTCGGCGCCGCTGGCCATGGCGGCCAGGATCGCGTAGGCGAACCCCCCGGCGCCGCCGAGGTTTGCCTCGGAGCGCAGGTAGTTGATGTTATCGCCGCCGGCGTTCACTACCTCCGTCGCCGGAACGGTGCCCGAGTCCACAAGTGCGATCGAGTGAATGGGGGCGGTCTGCTCGGCCAGCCCCTTAAGCAGGAGGGCAAGCTCCTCGTGGCGGTCAAACGTGACGGCCGCGACGGCGACTTTGGGCTGCATGTCAGTTCCTCGGTGAATCGTCGACGGCGGGTACACCGGTGATGTCGGGGCTGTCGGCACCGTCGGCGGGGATCACGACGCCGGCGGGGGTCTCGACGACGGCCGGGCTGTCGGGGCTGTCGGTTCCGTCGGCGGTGGTCACGACGTCGGCCGGTTCCTCGCCGATGCCCAGCACCCCCGGGACCACTTCGCGCAGCCGTGCCAGGCTGATGGCACCCTCGCGGACCACCCGCAGCGGAAGGGCTGTGGCGTCAACGATGGTGGACGGCAGCGCCTCGGTGCCCTCCACCGGGCGGTGTCCGCCTTCAAGGTAGACCTCCACGGACTCCGCGAGCTGGGATTCGGCGTCCGCGGCGGTCTGCGCGGCGGCGTGGCCGGTCCGGTTGGCCGAGGAGACGGCCAGCGGCCCGGTCAGGGCGAGCAGGTCCTGCGCGACGTCGTCGGCCGGGATCCGCAGCGCGACGGTGCCTCTCGTCTCGCCGAGATCCCAGTCGAGCGAGGGCTGGGCGTGCAGGATGAGGGTCAGTCCGCCGGGCCAGAAGGCTTCGGCGAGGCGTCGGGCCCCGGCCGGAACATCGGTGGCAAGTCCGTCGAGGGCGTTGAGCCTCGGGATGAGCACGGGTGGCGGCATCTTCCGGCTGCGGCCCTTTGAGGCAAGAAGCAGGGTCACGGCCTGGGGCGAAAAGGCATCCGCGGCAATCCCATACACGGTGTCGGTGGGGAACACCACGCACTTGTGCTCCCGGATGGCCCGCTGGGCGTGTTCAAGTCCTGCGGCGCGCTGGTCGGCGGCCGTGCAGTCGTAGCTAGTGGTCACTGCCCTATCCTTTCATCACTTCTTGGCTTGGCCGGACTGCCGGGCGTCCGCCCGGGCGGCGAGGACCGCACTGGTGGCCCGTTCCTTGCCGTTGAGGTCCAGATGGGTGCCCACCTCGGTCCACAGTCCCGAGCGGTTCAGCATCGCGGCGATCCAGCCCGCCTGGACTTCGGCGTGTTCCATCACAAAGTAGCCGCCGGGGACCAGCAGCCGGGCCGCAGACGCGGCGGCCGCCGTCGGAAGTTCCATTCCGTCCGCTCCCCCGCCGTACAGGGCCTCGGGCGGATCATGCAGCGCCACCTCGGGCTCCTTGGGGATCGCCTGGGCGGGTATATAGGGAGGATTGGAGACGACGACGTCGAAGGTGCCATTGTGCTCGCCCAGCGCATCGCGCAAATCACCGCGGACCAGGTTGACCCCGAGTGGCAGCAGGTTCTTCGCGGCCCAGGCATGGGCGAACTCGCTGAACTCCACCGCGTACACCTCGGCGCCGGGAACCTCGTGGGCAACCGACCCGGCGATGGCGCCGGATCCGGTGCCGAGGTCCACCACCCTGGGCCGCGCCATCCCCTGCAGCCGGTCAATCACCAGCTGCACCACGGATTCGGTTTCCGGCCGGGGAATGAACACCCCCGGTCCCACCGCCAGCTCCAGATAGCGGAAGTGCGCCACCCCGGTGATGTGCTGCAGCGGGATGCGCCGGGCGCGCTCCGCGACGAGTTCGTTGTAACCCTCAGGCGCCGGCGCGTCGCCCAGCAGCAGGGCGCGGAGCCGGCCGAGTCCGACGCCGAGCAGGTGATCGGCGAGGAGTTCGGCGTCGACCCGCGGGCTCGGAACGCCGGCAGCAGCCAGGACGGCCGTGGCGTCGCGGACCGCCTCCGCCAGGCTTGGCCCTGATTCGTCTGTCATCAAACCGGGTCCGGCACTAGTCGCCGATGGCGTCGAGGCGGGCCTGTTCGTCCATCTCGATGGCCGACTGGATCACCTGTTCCAGGTCGCCGTTCATGACCTGGTCCAGGTTGTAGGCCTTGTAGCCGGTGCGGTGGTCCGCGATCCGGTTTTCCGGGTAGTTGTAGGTGCGGATACGCTCGGAGCGGTCCATGGTGCGGATCTGCGACTTGCGCTGGGCCGAGTTCTCGGCGTCGATCTGCTCCTGCTGGTGGGCCAGGATCCGGGCACGCAGCACGCGCATGCCGGCTTCACGGTTCTGCAGCTGCGACTTCTCGTTCTGCATGGCCACCACGATTCCGGTGGGAAGGTGCGTGATGCGGACGGCCGAGTCGGTCGTGTTCACGGACTGGCCGCCGGGGCCGGAGGAACGGTACACGTCGATCTTGAGATCGTTCTGGTTGATCTCGAGTTCTTCGGGTTCGTCCACTTCGGGAAGCACCAGCACGCCGGCAGCCGAGGTGTGGATGCGGCCCTGGGATTCCGTCACGGGGACGCGCTGCACCCGGTGCACGCCGCCTTCGAACTTCAGCCGCGCGTAGACGCCCTCGGCCGGATCGTTCGAGCTGCCCTTGATGGCCACCTGGACATCCTTGTATCCGCCCAGATCCGATTCGTTGAAGGAAATCATCTCTGTCTTCCAACCGCGGGTTTCCGCGTACCGTGTGTACATCCGCAGCAGGTCAGCGGCGAACAGGGCAGCCTCATCGCCGCCCTCACCGCCCTTGACCTCGAGGATCACGTTGCGGGCATCGTCCGGATCGCGCGGGATCAGCAGCCTGCGCAGCTCCGCCGCGGCCGTCTCCAGCGCAACCTCCAGCACAGGCACTTCCGCAGCAAACTCCGGATCCTCCCCCGCCATTTCCCGGGCGGCCGCAAGGTCATCCTGGATTCCATGCCAGGCATGGTAGGCCTCGACAATGCCGTTCAGCTGCGCGGAACGCCGCCCCAGTTTCCGGGCAGCCTTCTGGTCAGCATAAACAGCAGGATCCCCAAGCTGCGCCTGGATGGCATCATGCTCATCCAACAGGCCCTGTACGGACTCAAACATTTCAAAACCTCTTTCGACTCTCTCAAGTCTAGTTACTGCAACGCGGGGTCACATACGGCCCATGTCCCGGGCTCTCATGGGCTGTATGTGACCCCGCGTTGCTTTTTGACGCGGACGAACCGGCTAACTCAGCATCCGCTTTAACGCAACAACCGCTCGAAAAATTGGCGGCCAGGTAAAGGCCGCCAACTTTCGAGCGGTTGACTCAGCTATTTGTCGTTATCGGACTTCGCACCAAGCGTCGTTTTCTGCACCTGCATGAGGAACTCGACGTTGCTCTGGGTCTCCCGGATCTTGTTGGTCAGCAGCTCAAGGCTCTGCTGCGTTTCGAGTCCGGAAAGGACGCGGCGCAGCTTCCACATGATCTTGACTTCCTCGGGGGACAGCAGGTTTTCCTCGCGGCGGGTACCGGACGCGTTGACGTCCACGGCCGGGAAGATGCGCTTGTCCGCGAGCTGGCGGGACAGGCGCAGTTCCATGTTGCCGGTGCCCTTGAACTCTTCGAAGATGACCTCGTCCATCTTGGAGCCGGTCTCGACGAGCGCGGTTGCCAGGATGGTGAGCGAGCCGCCGTTTTCGATGTTGCGGGCTGCACCGAAGAAACGCTTCGGCGGATACAGCGCTGCGGAGTCCACACCACCGGACAGGATACGGCCCGACGCCGGCGCTGCCAGGTTGTATGCGCGGCCCAGGCGGGTCATCGAGTCGAGGAGCACCACGACGTCCATGCCCATTTCCACGAGACGCTTGGCGCGCTCGATGGAAAGTTCGGCCACGGTGGTGTGGTCGTCGGCGGGACGGTCGAAGGTGGAGGCAATGACCTCACCCTTGACGGTGCGCTGCATGTCCGTGACTTCTTCGGGGCGTTCGTCAACGAGCACCATCATGAGGTGGACCTCAGGATTGTTAATGGTGATGGCGTTGGCGATGGACTGCAGGATGAGCGTCTTGCCGGCCTTCGGCGGCGAAACGATCAGGCCGCGCTGGCCCTTGCCGATCGGGGCAACCAGGTCGATGACCCGCGGACCGATCTTTTTGGGGTCCGTCTCCAGGCGCAGGCGCTCGGAGGGGTACAGCGGGACGAGCTTCGCGAATTCGACGCGGTCCTTGAGTTCCTCGGGCGTCTTGCCGTTGACCGAGGTGATGCGGACCAAAGCGTTGAACTTTTGGCGGGCAGACTGCTGCTGATTCGCTTGCTGGGATTCGCCTTCACGCGGTGCACGGATGGCGCCGACGACGGCGTCGCCCTTGCGCAGGTTGTACTTCTTGACCTGGGCGAGGGAGACATACACATCGTTCGGACCCGGCAGGTAGCCGGATGTGCGGATGAACGCGTAGTTTTCGAGCACGTCCAGGATACCGGCGACGGGCACCAGGACATCGTCCTCGGTGACCTCGACGTCGTCGACGTCCGGCCCCTGGACGCGGCCCCGACGGCGGTCGTTGCGGTCGCGGAAGCGGTCGTTGCGCGGGGTGTTGTCGCGGCTGTCCTGGCCACCGGAGCGGTCGGGACGGTCGGGACGGTCGTTGCGGTCGCGCCGGTTGCGGCGGTTCCGGCGGCTGCCGCCGTCGGCATCGTCGTTGTCGCGGTTGGCGGCGTTGTCGCGGTTACCGGCGTTGTCGCGGTTGGCGGCGTTGTCGCGGTTACCGGCGTTGTCGCGGTTGGCGGCGTTGTCGCGGTTGGCGGCGTTGTCGCGGTTACCGGCGTTGTCGCGGTTACCGGCGTTGTCGCGGTTGGCGGCGTTGTCCTTGGTAACTGCGGTCTCGGCGGTGTCGCGGCCGCCACGGGTGCGGGTGTTCTCGCGGCGCTGTCCGTCGTCGCTGCCCTGCTCCGCCTGGCTCTGATCGGTGCGCTGTTCGGTGCGCTGTTCAGTGCGCTGTTCCGGCTGGCGTTGCTCGGCGGGGGCCTGCTCGGCTGGAGCTTCGCTACCATCAGCACTCTGGGCTGCGGCTTCGCTGCGGCGGCGGTTGCGGGTACGCGGCTGGCGGGTACGTTCGCCGGCTTCCGTCCCGCCGGAAACGGCTGCGCCGTTGTCGGCGGCGCCGTTATCAGCAGAACCGGTCTCAGCAGAGACCGCGGGAGCCTCCGTCGGAGCGGCTGCGGCCGGGGCCTCGGCGGCGGGCGTCGTGATCACGCCGTCGCTGCCTGCGCGGCGGCTGCGGCCACGGCCCCGGGCACGGGGGTTTTCCTGGGCGGGAGCCTCGGACTCGGCGGCCGCCGGCGCAACGGCCGGACCAGCGGCGTGGGCTACAGTGCCGTTGCTGCTCGCCTTATCGGCGGCGCTGGCCGGGGCCTTGCTGACCGGAGTGCCTGCACGGTGAGCCGAAATGGCTGAGACCAGATCGCCCTTCCGCATCCGGGAACCGCCGGGAATCCCCAGCTGGCTGGCAAGAGCCTGGAGCTGGGCGAGCTTGAGGCCGGCAAGGCCACTGCTCTTGGCGGGTGCTGCCGTAGACGATCCGGCAGCAGAAGATGATGTTTCCACAGCTGAAGACAGCTCAGTGGTTTCGGTCACGAAGGATCCTTCCCCCTCGACGGCGTCCAGACTAGGAGCTGGACGCGATGATTTGATCTGGGCTGCAGTTCAGATCTGCAGCCGGGATTTCGGCCTTGCCGGATGGATATTGGCCGGCAGGGCCGGATACTGCTTCACCTGGTTCCGAAAGCAAGGAACAGCGGGCTGACAACTCAGGGGTGCAGAGCTGATGTCTGCGGATTCCTGCGTCAGACCAAAAGCAGGTGGCACCGGAAGATATTGCGCAGTGAAAGATGAGAGAGGCAACTTGGCCAACATCGCGGTCTTACGAACAGTAACTGATTTACCGCCTGCGTGATTACCGCCGGTGCACTTCCACTTTAGCACCTTCACCGTCGACGGCCAGCGTCATCACATGCCAGCCCACCTCCGGCGTGTTGCCTGCCGTAAAGGAGCCGATGAAGTCCACCACTGTGCGGGCCTGCACTGCTCCATTGGCGAGAACGAGCACGGTCGGACCGGCCCCCGACACCACGGCGGCGTGGCCTTCGCGCCGCAGTGCGGCGATCAGGTCCGCGCTGGGCCGCATCGCCTGGGCCCGGTAGCTTTGGTGCAGGTAGTCCCGGGTTCCGGGAAGCAGGAATTCCGGCTTCTGCGTCAGCGCGTGGATCAGCAGGGCAGCACGGCCCGAATTCATCGCCGCCGCGTGGTGACCCACCGAGGCAGGCAGCAGCGCGCGGGCGGCTGCCGTCGACAGCTCGAAGTCCGGGACTGCGACGACGGGAATCACCGAACCAGCCACAGCCGCGCGGGTGCTGCTGTACCGGTCACTGTCCTGCCATGACAGCGCCAGTCCGCCGAAGATTGCGGGGGCAACGTTGTCAGGGTGGCCTTCCATCTCACTCGTCAGCTGCAGGATCCAGTCCTTGTCCCGGCGGGACGCCTCCGGAACCAGGGCGTTGGCCGCGGTGACGGCCGCGACCACCGCGGACGCCGAGGAACCCAGGCCGCGGCCGTGCGGATTGACGTTGTCTGCGGTGATCCGCAGCCCCTCATGGCGGAAACCCAGGCGATGCAGTGCTTCCGTGATGGCCTTGACTACGAGGTGGCTCGCGTCCCGGGGCAGTGTCTGGGCACCTTCACCGCTGAGTTCAAACTCGAGCTCACCGCTGGCCAGGGTCTCCACCGTCAGGGTGTCATGCAGCGACAGTGCCAGGCCCAGGCTGTCGTAGCCGGGCCCCAGATTGGCGCTCGTAGCCGGCACCCGCACAGTCACGAGCTGCCCGGCCGGAATCGCCGGCGCACCGGCAGCGGACTCGGCCGGGATGGTGAGGGTGGTTTCCACGGCTATTGATCTTCCAGTCCCAGGGCGGTGGCGACGGTAACGACGTCGTTGGCGACCTTCACCGGCTCCACCTCGCTGCCGTCTTCCGTGCGCAGGGCCCACTGCGGGTCTTTCAGGCCGTGGCCGGTGACAGTGATCACGATGGTCTTACCCGCGGGGACTTCCCCGGCGGCGTGCTTCTTGATGAGTCCCGCGACGCCGGCGGCAGAGCCCGGTTCCACGAAGACGCCTTCACGGGCCGAGAGCCAGCGGTGGGCAGACAGAATCTCCTCGTCCGTCACGGCTTCGATCACGCCGCCGGATTCGTCGCGGGCGGCGATGGCACCGTCCCAGGAGGCAGGGTTGCCGATCCGGATCGCCGTCGCAAGGGTGTCGGGCTCGGTGATGGGGTGGCCCGCCACGAACGGCGCGGCGCCTGCGGCCTGGAAGCCCCACATGACCGGGGTCTTCGTGGAGACCGCGGGCAGGGTGCCTGCCGTGGCGGACTCGTACGGCGTGCAGTACTCCTTGTAGCCCTTCCAGTACGCGGTGATGTTCCCGGCGTTGCCCACCGGGAGGACGTGGAAGTCCGGGGCGTCGCCGAGAGAGTCGACCACCTCGAAGGCCCCGGTCTTCTGCCCTTCGATCCGGGCCGGGTTGACCGAATTGACCAGGAAGACCGGGTAGGACTCCCCCAGCTTGCGGGCGATGTCGAGGCAGTTATCGAAGTTGCCGTCAACCTGCAGCAGCGTCGCGCCGTGCGCGATCGCCTGGCTGAGCTTGCCCATCGAGATCTTGCCCTCGGGCACTAACACGACGCATGTGAGCCCGGCCGCCGTAGCGTAGGCCGCTGCGGAGGCGGAGGTATTGCCGGTGGACGCGCAGACCACCGCCTTGGCGCCGGCGGCAACGGCAGCCGTCATGGCCATTGTCATGCCCCGGTCCTTGAAGGATCCGGTGGGGTTCATCCCTTCGACCTTGAGGTAGACGGCGCTGCCGGTCAGCTCGGAGAGCTTCCGGGCATGCACCAGCGGAGTGCCGCCCTCGCCCAGGGTGATGACCGTGGTGGCCTCGGTGACGGGCAGGCGTTCAGCGTATTCGCGGATGACACCGCGCCATTGGTGAGCCACTTAGACTCCTTCTACCCGCAGTACGGATGTAACGGAATTGATGACGTCGAGACCCTTCACGGCCTCGACGGTGGCTGCCAGTGCAGCCTCGCTTGCGCGGTGCGTCACGATCCGTAGTGCCGCCGATTCAATCTTGGAGTCGGCATCGCGCTGGATGGTCTGCCGCATGATTTCAATGGACACGCCGTGCTCCGCGAAGAGCTGGGCGATCCGGGCCAGGACGCCGGGCTGGTCCGCGACGTCGAGGCCGATGTAGTAGCTCGTGGCCGCGGCGCTGATAGGCAGCGCCGGGACCTGGCCGGTGGCGGTCTCGGCGCGGCCGGGGCCCCCCAGGACGATGCTGCGGGCCGCCGAGACGAGGTCGCCCATCACGGCGGACGCGGTGGGCGTGCCGCCGGCGCCCTGGCCGTAGAACATCAGCTCGCCGGCGTTTTCGGCTTCGATGAAGACGGCGTTGAACGCGCCGCGGACCGCTGCCATCGGGTGTTCGCGCGGGAGCAGCGTCGGGTGAACGCGGACCGAGACGCCCGTCGCGCCGTCGGTGTCCGTGCCTGTTTCCCTGCCTGTGGCCCCCAGCTTCTCGGCGATCGCCAGCAGCTTGATCACAAAGCCGGCATCCTTCGCGGCGGCGATGTCCGCGGCGGTGACGGAGCTGATGCCCTCGCAGTAAACATCGGCCAGGGAGAAGCGGGTGTGGAAGGACAGCGAGGCGAGGATCGCGGCCTTCGAGGCGGCGTCGTGGCCCTCGACGTCGGCGGTGGGATCGGCCTCCGCGTAGCCCAGACGCTGCGCCTCTGCCAGGGCATCGGCGAACTGCGCACCGGTGGAGTCCATCTGGTCCAGGATGAAGTTGGTGGTGCCGTTGACGATGCCGAGCACCCGGGTGATCCGGTCGCCGGAGAGGCTGTCGCGGATGGGCCGCAGGATGGGGATCGCGCCGGCCACGGCGGCCTCGTAGGACAGCTGAACACCGGCCCTGTCGGCTTCCTCGTGCAGCGTCGGGCCCTCTTTGGCCACCAGCGCCTTGTTGCCGGTCACCACGCAGGCGCCGTTCCGCATGGCGGTCAGGATCAGGGTCCGTGCGGGCTCGATCCCGCCCATCAGCTCAATCACCAGGTCGGCGTCCTTGACGAGGGTTTCGGCGTCGGTGGTGAACAGCTCGTGCGGCAGTTCGACGTCGCGCGGGGCCGCGACGTCGCGTACGGCGATGCCGATCAGTTCCAGCCGCGCGCCGGCCCGGGACGCCAGCATCTCGGCATCGTCCAGGAGAATCCGCGCAACCTGGGCCCCGACGTTGCCGCAGCCCAGCAGGGCCACCTTCAGGGTTCGTAATTCCGTCATTCAGACTCCCATGTCGCGGTTCAGCAAATCTTCTTCGGTTTCCCCGCGGACAATCAGCCGGGCGGATCCATCGCGCACCGCGACAACGCCCGGCCGGGCCAGATAGTTGTAGTTGCTGGACAGGGCCCAGCAGTAGGCACCGGTCCCCGGGACAGCGAGCAAATCACCGGCTGCCACGTCCTCGGGCAGATATACATCTCTAACAACTATGTCGCCGCTCTCGCAATGTTTGCCCACCACGCGGGACAGCTGCGGAGCCGCGGCGGACGTGCGGGAGGCCAGAATTGCGGAGTAATCCGCGTCGTACAGCACCGGACGGGGGTTATCGCTCATGCCGCCGTCCACCGACACATACCTGCGCGGGTACGTAACGTTTTCGCCGGTTGTGCCGGGTTCGGCGGCTTCGTCCGAGACATCGGTGCCGGGCGCGGTCGCATCGACCCGGACGGTCTTGAGGGTGCCCACCTCATAGAGCGTGAAGGTGGTGCTGCCCACGATCGCCCGGCCGGGTTCGATCGAGATCCGCGGGGCGGAGATGCCCAGCCCGGCGCATTTTGTGCGGACGACGGCGGCCATCGCCCGGGCGATCTCGGCGGCCGGGCGGGGGGTGTCCACCGGTGTGTAGGCGATGCCGTAGCCGCCGCCGAGGTCCAGTTCGGGCAGCACGATGGAGTACTTGGCCTGCATGGCGGCAAGGAAGTCCAGCAACCTTTCCGCGGCGAGGGCGAAGCCGTCCGGCTCGAAGATCTGCGAGCCGATGTGGCAGTGCAGGCCCAACAGTTCGACGCCGGCGTACCCGGCGGCCGCCGCCACGGCTTCCTCGGCCGCAGAGAGCCCGGCCTGTTCGGTGGAATCCCCGGCCATGGAGAGGCCGAATTTCTGGTCCTCATGCGCGGTGGCGATGAATTCGTGGGTATGGGCGTGCACGCCGGGGGTCAGCCGCAGCATGACCTTCGCCCTTTCCCCACGGGCGTCCGCGATCTTCGCGACGCGGTCCAGCTCGGCGAGGCTGTCCACCACGATCCGGCCCAGTTTCATGTCCAGGGCGCGGTTAATCTCGGCGTCGGACTTGTTGTTGCCGTGCAGCGCGATGTCGGCGCCCGGAATCCCGGCGCGCGCAGCGACGGCGAGTTCCCCGCCGGAGGCCGTGTCCAGCCGCAGCCCTTCTTCCTCCACCCAGCGGACCACCGCCGTGCACAGGAAGGACTTCCCGGCGTAGTAGACATCCACTCCCCCGCAGATGTCCGCGAACGCATCGTTGAAGGCGTCGGAAAAGGCGCGTGCCCGGCTCCGGAAATCGCTCTCGCTCAGGACGTACAGCGGGGTACCGAACTGGCGCTGCAGCTCGCTGACGGGAATCCCGTCGATGGCGAGTTCGCCGCCGGCGGTCCGGGCCGCACCGGCCGCCCACAACGGCGCGTGGAGCGCGTTCAGGTCGGCGGGGACCTGCAGCCATCCGGGTGCCAGCGGGGAGGCGCCGGCGTTGGCGGCGTTGGTCGCGCTGGCGGCGGACGGGATTGCGGGGTTCGCGGTCATGATGGTTACATCCGTTCCGGCGCCGAGACGCCCAGCAGTTCCAGTCCGTTGGCCAGCACCTGGCTGGTGGCGTCGTTGAGCCACAGCCGGGTGCGGTTTAGGTCGGTAATGGGTTCCTCGCCCTGCGGCGCCACCCGGCAGGCGTCGTACCAGCGGTGGTACGCGCCGGCGATGACCTCGAGGTGGCGGGCGATCCGGTGCGGCTCGCGCAGCTCGGCCGCCCTGGCCACGATCGAGGGGTAGCTGCCCAGATGGGAGAGCAGCTCGTTTTCGGTCGCGTGGTCCAGCAGCGAGGCCTCGAAGCTGTCTTTGCCGTCTACACGGCGGTCCACACCCGCCGCGACGGCGTTGCGGGCCGTGCCGCGGGAGCGGGCGTGGGCGTACTGGACGTAAAATACGGGGTTTTCGTTGCTGTGCTTCTTGAGCAGATCGGGGTCCAGGGCGAGTGGCGAGTCGGCAGGGAAGCGGGCCAGCGAGTAGCGGACGGCGTCCTTCCCGAGCCAGGAGATGAGGTCTTTGAGCTCAATGATGTTGCCGGCCCGCTTGGACAGCTTGGCTCCGTTGACCGAGACCAGCTGGCCGATCAGGACCTCGATGTTAACCTCGGGATCGTCGCCCGCGGCGGCTGCGATGGCCTTGAGCCTGTTGATGTAACCATGGTGGTCTGCGCCGAGCAGGTAGATCTTTTCGGTGTAGCCGCGGTCCTTTTTGGACAGGTAGTAGGCAGCATCGGCCGCGAAATATGTGGGCTCACCGTTCGCGCGGACCATCACGCGGTCCTTGTCGTCGCCGAAGTCCGTCGTGCGCAGCCAGACTGCGCCGCCGTCGTCGTACACATGGCCCTGCTCCCGCAACCGGACCACGGCGTCCTCGATGGCGCCGGCGTCGTGGAGTTCCTGCTCGGAAAAGTAGACGTCGAAGTCGACGCCGAACTCGGCAAGGGTCCGTTTGATGTCGTGCAGCTGCGCCTTGTAAGCCGCGCCGCGGATGACCGGCAGCGCCGCCACCTCGGTCAGTTCGCGGATGTCCGGGTGCTGCGTGAGCACCTCGTGGCCCAGGTCCGCGATGTATTCGCCCGGGTAGCCGCCGTCGGGAACACCACGGCCGTGCAGCCGGGACAGGACGGACTGGGCGAAGACGTCCATCTGCGAGCCGGCGTCGTTGACGTAGTACTCGGCTGTGACCTCGGCGCCGGAGGCCCGGAGCACGCGGGCGATCGAGTCGCCGAGGGCTGCCCAGCGGGTATGCCCGATGTGCAGGGGTCCGGTGGGGTTGGCAGATACGAATTCCATGTTCACCACGTGGCCTGCGAGCGCCGAGTTGGTGCCGTAGGCCGCCCCCGCTTCGACGATTGCCCTGGCCAGGGCGCCGGCCGCACCGGCGTCCACCGTGATGTTCAGGAACCCGGGGCCGGCGATGTCGACGGCGGATACGCCGTCGATGGACTTCAGCCGGGCACCTAGGACGGCGGCGAACTCCCGCGGATTGGTTCCCGCGGCCCTGGCCAGCTGGAGGGCGATGCTGGTGGCCCAGTCGCCGTGGTCCCGGTTCTTCGGCCGCTCAACGCGCACCTCAGCCGGGATATTGGAAGCGGGGAGCCCGATTTCGCCTGCGGCGACGGCGTCTTTCAGGCAGGCGGAAATAGCGAGGGAGAGTTCTTCTGGGGTCACGGTTCCAGCCTACCGGTGGCCCGCGGTGCGGCGGAATTTGGCGCCGGTCATGACGGCCCGGTCACCGGCGCGGGGACGCAGCCGGGAACCCCCACGTTTTTCCAAGCCGAATCGTGTGTGAACCATTACGCTAAGGACAACGTTGTCATGGGTGTACCCGTAGTAGGTCAGTGTTCTCGAGTCACTCCCTTATCCAGTCTTCGCCAACGAAACGAGCAGCGGTATGAATGCCTCCCTCCGAAAAAGCGTCCTTGTCGGCATCGCCGGCCTGTCCCTGGCCGGGACCGCGGCCGGCTGCGCGCCGGCCCAGGCCCCCGCCGCCCAAAGTGCAGCCCCGGCACCTTCCTCAGCCGGAGCGGGAACCGCCAGTTACAAGGACGGCATCTACGCGGCCGACGGCAACTACGCCTCCCCCAACGGCACCGAGACTGTGGGAGTCAAGCTGACGCTGGCCAGCGGGGCCGTGTCAGATGTGGAGATCACCCCGCATCCCTCCACCCCCAACACCAAGAAGTTCCAGGGCGAGTTCGCCGGCGGCATCAAGGCCCAGATCATGGGAAAAAAGCTTGATGAGATCAAGGTTTCCAAGGTGGCCGGGTCCTCGCTGACCGGCGGCGGCTTCAACCAGGCCGTGGAAAAGATCAAGGCCGACGCCAAATAGCCCACGCCAACCAGTGGTGCGGCCGCCGCGCCGCGCCGGCAGCAAAGGAGAACTCGTGCCGCATCCGGGCTGGACAGGCTTCAGCTTCGACGGGATCGGTACCCGTTGGGAAATCTCCACACCATCGCCCCTGGCCGACGGGCACCGCCGCCGGCTGCTGGCCACCGTGGCGGAGTACGACGCGGCCTGGTCACGTTTCCGGCCGGACTCCCTGATCGCCGAAGCGTCGCGGCAGCCCGGCAGATACGAGCTGCCCGCCGGGGCGGCCCAGCTCGGCCAGCTCTACGAGTCCCTGTACCGGCTCAGTGGCGGGGCTATGACCCCGCTGATCGGCGGCAGCCTGGAACAGCTCGGCTATGACGCCCGCTACTCGCTGCGCGCCGGTGGGCTGCCGTTGCCGGCCCCGCCGTGGGAGACAGTGCTGGACTGGCAGGGCACGGTGCTGACCACCAGCGCCCCGGTGGTGATCGACGTCGGAGCGGCCGGAAAAGGACAGCTGGCGGACCTGCTCTCGGCCGAGCTGCGCGCCCGCGGCGTCGAAGAACACTTCATCGACGCGAGCGGGGACCTGCTGAACTCCGGACCGGGCCCCGGTCTGGAGAACGGTCTGGAGAACGGTCTCGAGACCAGACAGGAGACCGGCGGCGCCGCGCCGGTCGAGGTGGCACTGGAACATCCCTACGACCCGGGCCGGGCAATCGGCATTGTCAGCCTGGGAACTGGTGCGCTCTGCGCCTCCGCCGCCAACCGGCGCACCTGGGGCGACGGGCTCCACCACGTCCTGGACGGCACCACCGGCGCCCCGGTGCGCACCGTCGTCGCCAGCTGGGCAATGGCCGCCACAGCGATGGTGGCGGATGCGCTGGCCACCGCCCTGTTTTTTGTCGGCGGCGCCCAACTGCGCGAGGAATTCGAGTTCTCCTGGCTTACCGTGTACTCGGACGGACACGCCGAGTATTCCGCCGACTTTGAAGGGGCCCTGTTCTCATGACTGCCACCGTCTTCAC
Source organism: Arthrobacter sp. CG_A4 (assembly GCF_035985125.1). Classification (NCBI taxonomy): domain Bacteria; kingdom Bacillati; phylum Actinomycetota; class Actinomycetes; order Micrococcales; family Micrococcaceae; genus Arthrobacter; species Arthrobacter sp. CG_A4. The sequence goes on from NZ_JAXCID010000001.1 coordinate 286,664, forward strand.
CCCCATCGGCCCGCGGCTGGACACGGCGCTGGGCCGGTTCACGATGTACCGGCTGGTGCTTCTGGTCCTGGTCGTGCTCGCCGCCTACAGCATGCTGCTCAATGTGCTCGGCTGGCTGACATTCGGGCTCGTGGAGATGATCGCGCATCTGGCCCTGTGCCTGGGCCTGACGTACGCGTCCAACCGCGCCCTGGCCGCCCTGTTCCGGGTGCGCCCGCACTCGGAGTCAGCACTCATCACGGGCCTGCTCCTGTACTTCCTTTTCTGGCCGACACAGTTTTCAGCGGGGCTCCAGATGCTTGACCTGGCCGGCGTTGCCCTCGCCTGTGTGCTGGCATCCGCGTCCAAGTACGCTCTTGCGTGGCGCGGCCGGCACATCCTGAACCCGGCGGCGGCCGGCGCGTTCATCACCGGACTGACCGGACTCAACATCGCCACCTGGTGGGCCGCCACGCCGGCGATGCTCTGGCTCCTGCTGCCCGGCGTGCTGCTGGTGCTCTACCGGATCCGGAAGGTGCTCATGGCTGCGGTGTTCACGGTGGTCGCGGTGTCCATCGTCGCCGCGGACCTGCTGCGGTCCGGCTCGGGGCTTGGCGAGGCCCTGTGGCAGCCGCTCGCCCAGCGTCCGGTCCTGTTCTTCGTCGGCTTTATGCTGACCGAACCACTCACCCTGCCGCCGCGCCGGTGGCAGCAGCTGGCGCTGGCCGCCGCCGTCGGGGTGCTGTTCGCGATCCCGTACAACTTCGGTTTCGTGGCCAGCTCCCCGGAGCTGGCGCTGCTGGTGGGGAACGTGCTCGCCTTCGCAGCCGGCCAGCGCGGCGGGGTCCGCCTTCAGTTCCTGAACTCCCGGCCGCTGACGCCTACGACGACGGAATTCAGCTTCCGCCCGGAGCGTCCCGTCCGGTACCGCCCCGGACAGTACCTGGAACTTCACCTGCCCCACGAAAAGTCCGACGGCAGGGGCCTGCGGCGTGTCTTCAGCCTCACCAGTCCCCCCGGGTCGCCGGTGCTGACAATCGGGGTGGGAACGGCCGAACCGCTGTCCTCGGCCAAGCGGACACTGCTGTCCCTGGAACCCGGCGACCAACTGACGGGAACTGCGGTGGGCGGCGATTTTGTCCTGCCCCGGAAGTCAGGGGCTCCTGTGCTGCTCATCGCGGCAGGCATTGGGATCACGCCCTACCTGGCCCACCTCGGCGCTGGCTCCGGCTCCAGCTCAGGCTCCGGCGACGGCCCGGGCCCCGGCTCGGGCTCCGGCCCGGGCACCGGCTCGGCCAATGAGCGGGACATGGTCCTGCTTTACCTGGCGCGGACAGCGGCGGAACTCGCCTACGCGGAGGAACTCGAACGTTTCGGCACCCGCGTCGTGGCCAGGCTCAGCGACGGCTCCCCGCCGCCGGCGTTTATGCAGGACGCTGGCCGGTCCCGGATCGACGGTGCGGCGCTGAAGGACCTTGTTCCCGATATCGCGGACCGGGAGGTTTTTGTGTCCGGTTCGCCGGCCAGCGTCCGATCCCTCCGCGCCGCCGCCCGCGCCGCCGGGGCGCGGAAGATCCATGTGGATTCCTTCGCCGGATACTGAGCGGTTCCGCATGCTAGTGAGCGGTTCCGCTTGGGGGCCGCCCGCCGTCGAGCCCCCAGGCGCGTCGATTTTCCCTTGGAGGCCACCTTCCTGCTAAGCTCTAGGACGTCCCGCCGGCAACGGTAGGAACCCTGACTGCCCTCGTAGCTCAGGGGATAGAGCGTCTGCCTCCGGAGCAGAAGGTCGTTGGTTCGATTCCAATCGAGGGCACAGAGAAAACCCCGCCACTTCAGGGAAGTGGCGGGGTTTTTTTGTGTTTCGTGTTGGCTTCTGGCGCGTATAAGCCTTTCAGGCTGGACACCAAGGATGTTGGACTCGCTCGAACAGGATCCCTCTGCTTTCGCGACCTAAGTACACCCGTTCTCCATCCTCCTGCCGCCGGGCAAACGCCCGAAACGCAAAGGGATACTTGGGTGGCCATTTGTACCTTGCCAAATCCCGCACCGTCAGGCCTCCCCGTAGGGCGGCACCCTGAGAGTGGGGACGCTCACCCGGTACAATAGAATCCTGTCAGTCGCCTTCCCGGCAGGGAATTAGCCACTGACGACATTCTCCACGCCCTCGCGGCCTATCGCAACGAACAACTGGAGCAGGACGACATTGGACATTTACACGCTCATAAACCTCGGGCTTGTCCTGCTGTTCGTCCTTACCGGTGGAGTGTTCGCCGCGATGGAGATGGCCCTGGTGTCCTTGAGGGAGAGCCAGCTGCACCGGTTGAAACATCAGGGCCGCCGCGGTGCGAAAGTGGCAACGCTGTCTCGAGACCCCAACAAATTCCTCGCGGCAGTGCAAATTGGCGTTACAGTCGCCGGTTTCCTCTCCGCAGCCTACGGTGCCTCCACCCTTGCGCCCGACGTCGTACCGCTACTGGAAACCTTCGGCGTGCCCCGAGGTGCGTCGAACACCGTTGCCCTTGTCGGAATGACCTTGCTGATCGCCTACCTCTCGCTCGTGTTCGGCGAGCTTGTGCCCAAGCGATTCGCGCTCCAGAAGGCCGCCAGTTTTTCGCTCGCTCTCGCACCGCCGCTTGTGATCTTCGCCGGGCTCATGCGGCCCGTGATCTGGTTGCTCTCAGTGTCGACGAACACCGTTGTGAAACTTCTCGGCGGAGACCCCCACGCTAAGAATGAACGGATGTCCGACGAGGAACTCCGCGACCTGGTCGGCGCCCACCAAGGGCTCGAAGTGGAGGAACGACAAATTCTAAGTGGCGTCCTCGCCGCAGCGGACAGGTCGGTCACCGAGGTCATGCGTCATCGGGGCAATGTTGTGTTCCTGACCGGGAAACAGTTGGTCTCTGATGCGATTGCCGAAATTCACGCCATGCCCTATTCGCGCTACCCCGTCATCGGCCGATCCGTCGACGACGTGATCGGTTTTGTTCATGTGCGCGATTTGTTCGACCCGGACTCGCGCGCCACCGTTACTACGGTCGCCGACATCGCCCGTTCGATTGTGTTTCTTCCTGGCTCGAACCGTATCCTGCCGGCCATGACACAGCTTCGCCGTTCCGGAGTCCACATTGCAGTCGTAATCGACGAGTACGGGGGAACCGATGGCATCGTCACGCTCGAGGACCTCGTTGAGGAATTTGTCGGCGAGATCCGGGATGAGTACGATCCTACCGAGGCTGAGGAGGGCACCCTGAATTCAGGCACGGAGCGAACCGTGAACGGAAGTTTGAACCTGGAAGACTTTTCGCGGGCTACCGGAATCGACCTCTTAGACGGGCCGTATGAGACCGTGGCCGGCTTCGTCATTGATCGACTCGGACGCATGCCCGTTGTCGGCGACAAGGTCCCTGTCGGTGCGTATCAACTCAGCGTTGCCGCCATCGAAGGGCTACGGATCACCAGAATCGATGTAATCTCCACAGGAGTAGCGCCTCAATAGTTGCACCTGGTGACCGGGGGCAGGTGGCAGTCCGTGATGGCCGCACCGGTCTCGGCGGCCAGGGCGGCGAGACCGGTTTTCCAGGCACGCAGCCGGGTGGCGCGTGCCGGTCAGCGCCGCCGCCAGGGTCCGAAGGGACTCCGTCATCCACCGCAGCGGGCCTATCGGGTCCCAGCGCTCCCCCGGATCCGCCAGCGCCACCAGCGCATCGGCCAGTCCGGGGTCTGTTTCCGTGTGGGGTTTCCGTCCGCCCCCGGACTGGCGGGCCCTACCCAACGGGTCCGCGCGCACCACCCGTCACCACGAACAGCCCGGCACGGCTCGAGTCTCCCGGCCAATGCGGAGGACCCCATGCCTCAGTGGGCCGTGGTGATGCTAGCCCTTTTCGGACCACTGCATCGCACCACTGCGATCGTAAGGGGGGTCCACGCGAGGGCCGTCTCCACCAGGTAGGACAGCACCTTGGACAGGGACGGCGGAACAGCGCAGGGAAATTGGAGGAGCACACCCCTGCCAAATGTCGGTGCCCGCTCGTAGGCTGTCTGCATCGGCAGCGGGGTTCCGGCGGCCGGCGGGCGGCTGGCCCCGTGCCAGGTGACCTGCCGTGCCGGGAGTCCGCCGAAGCACAAAGGGGTCTCACATGTACTGTTCCATCATCCCGCCGTACCTGCTCCGCCGTCTGGCTGCCCAGCGCGAACCACGGCTCTCCGGGGCCGCCCGTGCGGCAAAGGAAGCGCTGCTGCACGTCAGGAGCTTCCGGACCTCCCGTGCGGCTCCCGGTCCCGTTATTCCCCCCGGCATGCGGGAAATCAAGCCCTCCCCGCCTGAGCGCACCGTCTACGACGCCAAGTTCGCGGAGCAGTTGCCCGGCAGCGTGGTGCGCAAAGAGGGGGAACCGGCCACCGGCGACCCGGCCGCTGATGAGGCGTACGACGGCCTGGGCCACACCCACCGGCTCTATGCCGAGGCGTTCGGCCGGAACTCCATTGACGGCAACGGCCTCCACCTTGATGCCACGGTCCACTTCGGCCGCCTGTACGACAACGCATTCTGGGACGGCCGGCAGATGGTCTTTGGGGACGGCGACGGCCAGGTTTTCCAGCGCTTCACAAAGTCCCTGAGCGTGATCGGCCACGAACTCGCCCACGGCGTCACCCAGTACTCGGCAGGCCTGGCCTACCGGAACCAGGCGGGCGCGCTGAACGAATCCATGTCCGATGTGTTCGGCGCCCTGGTGGAGCAGTACGTGAAGAAGCAGTCGACGGCGGAGGCCAGCTGGCTGATCGGCGAGGGACTCTTCACGGACCAGGTCCAGGGCCGCGCCTTGCGCTCCATGAAGGCGCCGGGAACGGCGTACGACGACGATGTGCTGGGCAAGGACCCGCAGCCGGACTCAATGGAAACCTATGTGCACACGAGTGCCGACTACGGCGGCGTGCACATCAACTCGGGGATCCCCAACCGGGCCTTCTGCCTAGTTGCCACCACTCTGGGCGGCAAGGCCTGGGACGCGCCGGCGCAGATCTGGTGTCACACCCTGACCGGCGGCACCCTGGCCGCCAATGCCACCTTCGGCGCCTTCGCGAAAGCCACCGCAGCGTCCGCGGGGGAACTCTTTGGCGCCGAATCCGCGGAGCATGACGCCGTCCTGTCCGCGTGGGAAACTGTGAAAGTGAAGATCCCGGGAATCAGACGATGAAGCAACCCTTATGAAAACCACAGTCAGATGAAAATCACCGTCCAGCGCAGCGGCGGGATTGCCGGCATGAAACGGACCTGGTCCGTGCTGGCGACCCCTCCGGATGACAGGGAGCTCTGGCAGCCGCTTGTGGAGGCCTGCCCCTGGGAGGACGTCCCAAAAAACGCCCGGTCGGCTGCCACCGGCCAGCCGGACCGCTTCCTCTACAGCATCCGCGCCGGCCAGCGGCGGGCCACCCTGCCGGAGCAGGCCGTCACGGGACCTTGGCGGGACCTCGTGGACCAGGCCCGGGCCACGGCAGAATCGTCACCCGCCGCGCCGGGAGGCCCGCCGCCGTCGGACGGACTGCTCGGGCCAGCGGGCTGAACTTCCGGTCAGACCGCTGCGGCCATGTGACCGCGGAAGGTGCGGCGGTAGGACTGCGGGCTGGTGTCCAGCACCTTGGCGAAGTGGTGCCGCAGCAGCACCGAGTGCCCGAAGCCGGCTTCCCGTGCGATTTCGTCGATGTTGAGGTCCGTGGTCTCGAGCAGTTCCTGGGCGCGCAGCACCCGCTGGGAGTTAAGCCAGGCCGCCGGGGTGGCCCCTGTCTCGGAGCGGAACCGCCTGGCGAACGTCCGCGGCGACATGTGGACGCGGGCGGCCAGCTCGTTGACGGAATGGTCCTCGCCCAGGTGCTGCACCATCCACAGCAGCAGGTGCTCCATTGGTTCGGAGCCGCAGGGCGGGATCGGCCGGTCGATGTACTGGGCCTGGCCGCCGTCGCGGTGCGGCGGAACCACCATGTCACGGGCGATGCTCGCCGCCACCGTGGCGCCGAACTCCATCCGGACCAAATGCAGGCAGGCGTCAATGCCCGACGCCGTGCCCGCACTCGTGATGATCCGGCCGTTCTCGACGTAGAGGACGTTCTCATCCACCAGCGCAGCGGGATACCGGCTGGCGAGCTCCTGGGAAAAGTGCCAGTGCGTTGTGCAGCGGCGGCCGTCCAGCAGGCCCGCCCGGGCCAGGGCGAAAGCACCGGTGCAGATCGACATGACCCAGGCCCCGCGGGCGTGCGCGGCCCGCAGTGCGTCCAGGACGGATTCAGGGACATCCCTGTCCCCGCCGTAGGGAGTCATGATGACCAGGTCCGCGTCCGCTGCGGCGTCCAGTCCGAGCCCCACGTGCATGGACAGTCCGGACCTCATCGGGACATCGCCCGGCGCGGGGGTGCAGACCCGGAAATCAAACGCGGGGACGCCGGTTCCCCGCGCCGAGCGGTCCATGCCAAAAACCTCAAAAGCGGTCGCAAACTCGAAGATCGAGAAGTTGGGGAGCACAATCATGGCCACTGATTTAATCATGCCTCCAGTGTGGCAGAAATTATAGCTTTTTGGGCATTTCTGCCACTTCTTTTGTCCACGTCACCGGAGAACCATGGAGCTATGGAACTCTTCGGAATCGCCCTCATCGTCCTGATCATCACCGCCGCCGCCGCCACCATCGCAGCGCTCCGCAAGGACGGGCTGGGCCACAACCCGCCCGTCCGCTCGGAGGACTCCTGGACCGCCCTGGACCTGCCCAGCAGCAGCTACACCTACCGGATCTTCTGAGCCCCGGCGAAGACTGGCCTGCACTGCACCTCCCATCACCGCCCGATGCCCGGCCCCTTCAGGGACCGGGCACTTCCCTGTCGGACGGGCACTTCCCTGTCGAACGGGCACTTCCCTGTCGGACGGGCACTTCCCCGTTCCGGAACTGCCGCGGGGACAGTTCCCAGTAGACTGTCTCCAGCCATGACATTGCATATTTCCTACCCCGCCGAGCTGCCGGTTTCCGAGCGCCGCGAGGACCTGATGGCGGCCATCGCCGCCAACCAGGTGACCATCATCGCCGGCGAGACCGGCTCCGGTAAGACCACCCAGATTCCCAAGATGTGCCTGGAGCTTGGTCTGGGCGAGGACGGCCTGATCGGCCACACCCAGCCGCGTCGGCTCGCCGCCCGCACGGTTGCCGAGCGCATCGCGGAGGAACTCGGCGTGGAGATCGGCCAGGAGGTCGGCTTCCAGGTCCGGTTTACTGGCGAGGTGGGCCGCAACACCAAGGTCAAGCTCATGACCGACGGCATCCTGCTGGCCGAAATCCGGCGCGACAAGCTGCTGCGCAAGTACAACGCCATCATCATCGACGAGGCCCACGAGCGCAGCCTGAACATCGACTTCATCCTCGGCTACCTCAAGCGGATCCTGCCGCAGCGGCCGGACCTGAAGATCATCATCACCTCGGCCACCATCGACCCGCAGCGCTTCGCCAGGCACTTCGGCGGCGAGGAAGAGCCCTCCCCGATCATCGAGGTCTCCGGACGCACCTACCCGGTCGAGATCCGCTACCGGCCCCTCTCCCAGCCCGCCGGAGGCGCCAGCACCGCCGGTGACGATGCCGCTGAAGATACAGTCGCAGCCTCCGACGACGAACTGGAGGAGGACCGCGACCCTCTGGACGCCGTGTGCGACGCCGTCGACGAACTCGCGCTGGAAGCCCCCGGCGACATCCTGATCTTCTTCTCCGGCGAACGCGAGATCCGCGATGCCGCCGAGGCCCTCAACGCCAGGATCCAGTCCAACCGCCGGCTCGCCGGCACCGAGGTACTCCCCCTCTTTGCCCGGTTGAGCCTGCAGGAGCAGCACAAGGTCTTCCACCCGGGCAGCAAGCGCAGGATCGTGCTGGCCACCAACGTGGCCGAAACCTCGCTGACGGTGCCGGGCATCAAGTACGTCATCGACACCGGCACCGCCCGCATCTCGCGCTATTCGCACCGCACCAAGGTCCAGCGCCTGCCGATCGAGCGGGTCTCCCAGGCCTCCGCCAACCAGCGCTCCGGCCGCTGCGGCCGCGTGTCCGACGGCATCACCATCCGGCTTTACTCGGCGGAGGACTTCGAGTCCCGGCCGCTGTTCACCGACCCCGAGATCCTGCGCACCAACCTTGCCGCCGTGATACTGCAGATGACCGCCATGGGCGTTGCCCGCGGACCCAAAGACGTGGAAAACTTCCCGTTCGTGGAGCCGCCGGATTCGCGCGCCATCAACGACGGCGTCACCCTCCTGCGCGAGCTCGGCGCCCTCAGCGCCGCGCGCCCGCAAGGACAGGCGGGCGACAGCGACGGAAGCGGAAGCCGAAGCGGAAGCGGCGGCGGGCTCACCGCCGTCGGGCAGCAGCTGGCGCAGTTGCCCGTGGATCCCCGGCTCGGCCGGATGATCGTGGAGTCCTGCAAGCGCGGCTGCGTCCGCGAGGTCATGATCCTGGCCGCGGCCCTCACCATCCAGGACCCGCGCGAGCGCCCCCAGGGCGACGGCTCCGGCAAGCAGCAGCTCGCCGCGGAAAAGCACGCGCGTTTCCGCGACGAGAACTCGGACTTCACCGGTTTCCTGAACCTCTGGAACTACCTCCAGGACAAGCAGCAGGAGCTCTCCTCCACAGCGTTCCGCCGGCTCTGCCGTGCCGAGTTCATCAATTACGTCCGCGTCCGCGAGTGGCAGGACCTGTTCGCCCAGCTCCGGCAGCTGGCCCGGCCGCTTGGCATCAGCCTGGACAACAAGCGCCTGGCCGATCCGGTGGGCCTCCACGAAGGCATCCACATCAGCCTGCTCTCCGGCCTGCTCAGCCACGTCGGCATCCTCGACGAGCGCAAGCGTGAGTACGCCGGCGCCCGCGGCAGCCGCTTCGCGATCTTCCCGGGCTCTGCACTGTTCAAGAAATCCCCCACCTTCGTGATGGCCGCGGAGCTCGTCGAGACCAGCCGGCTCTGGGCCCGGGTGGCCGCGAAATTCGATCCGCTCTGGGTGGAGCAGGTGGCGCCGGACCTTCTCAAGCGCAGCTACAGCGAACCGCACTGGTCCAAGAAAATGGGCTCGGTGATGGCCCAGGAGAAGGTCACGCTCTACGGCGTGCCCATCATCCCCAGCCGCCGGATCAACTACGGCAGGGTGGATCCGGAGCTGTGCCGGGAACTCTTCATCCGGCACGCCCTGGTCGAAGGCGACTGGCAGACGCACCACAAGTTCTTCCACCGCAACCGCGCCCTGCTCCACGAGGTCGAGGAGCTCGAGGCCCGGATGCGGCGCCGGGGCATCCTGGTGGACGACGAGACGCTGTTCGGTTTCTATGATGCCCGGATCGGCAAGGAGGTCGTCTCCGAACGGCACTTCGACAAGTGGTGGAAGGATGCGCGGCAGCAGGATTCCACGTTGCTCGACTTCGACCAGGCGCTGCTGATCAGCGAGGACGCCGATGCGCTTGACGATTCGGCTTATCCGAAGACCCTGCTGCATAAGGGCTTTGAGCTGCCGCTGAGCTACGAGTTTTACCCCGTGGCGCCCGGCTCGCCACCGAATCCGTCCGACGGCGTCACCGCCGAGGTTCCGGTGCTTTTCCTCAACCAGCTCGACGACGCCGCCTTCCGCTGGCTCATTCCGGGCCAGCGCGTGGAGCTGGTCACGGCCCTGATCAAGTCCCTGCCCAAGCAGGTGCGCAAGAACTTCGTGCCGGCACCGGACGTTGCGCGCCAGGCCGTGGCCGCCCTTGAGTCCGATTTTGACCCGGCCACCGACGAGCTGGAAGCGTCGCTGGAGCTGGTCCTGCGCCGGATCCGCGGGCAGGTCATCCCGCCGACTTCCTGGAACTGGGACGCCGTGCCGTCACATCTGCGGGTCAGCTTCCGAGTGGTTAATTCCCAGGGCCAGGTCCTGGACGAGGGCAAAGACCTCCCGGCGCTGCAGGAACGGCTGGCGCCGGCCACCCGCCGCGCGATCGCCGAGTCACTGGGCGCCACGCCTGCGACGACGGCGCCACAGGCGGGCAGGCGAGCCGCCGGACAGGCCACCGGCAAGGTCAACGGTAACGGTCCAGGCAACGGTCCAGGCACCGGCACCGCCCCCGCGGCGGCGTCGGACTCTACCGCCCCGACCGGTTTTGCCGAGACATCCGGCCTCACCGCCTGGTCTTTCGGGGCTGTGCAGCGCCAGGTCCAGGGCACCGTCAAAGGCCATACCGTCACCGGCTACCCCGCACTCGTCGACGAGGGCGGCACAGTGGCGCTGCGGCTCTTCCAGACCGGCTCCGAGCAGGAACAGGCCATGCGCGGCGGCGTGATCCGGCTGCTGGCACTGAAGGTTCCGCCGCCGGACCGCTATGTCCTGGAGCACCTGAACAACACCGAGAAGCTGACCTTCAGCCAGAACCCGCACGGCTCCGTCACGGCCCTGATCGCAGACTGCGCCCTCGCCGCGATCGACAAGCTCACGCCTGCCGAGCTGCCCTGGGACGAGGCGTCCTTCAACGCGCTGTACGAGAAAGTCCGGGCCGAGCTGATCGACACGGTCTTTACCGTCACCGCCGTCGTCGAACGCATCCTTGCCAGCACGCGGCGGATTGAGAAGGCACTCAAGGGCACCACCAGCCTGGCCCTGATCAGCGCCCTCAACGACATCAGGAGCCAGCTGGAACAGCTGGTGTTCCCCGGTTTTGTGGCACGCACGGGCTACGCCCAGCTCAGCCAGCTGCCGCGCTACCTCGCCGCCATTGAAAAGCGCCTCGAGAAGCTTCCCAGCAACGTTCAGCGCGATGCCGAGCGGATGTCGGCGGTCCAAGCGCTGGAAGACGATCACGACGACGCCGTCTCGGCGCTGATGCCCGGCCGCCGGGCCGGCGCCGAGTTAACCCAGGTCCGCTGGATGATTGAGGAGCTCCGGGTGAGCCTGTTCGCCGTCGAGCTCGGGACCGCCTATTCGGTCTCCGAGAAACGGATCCGCGCCGTGCTGAACAGGGCACTGGCGCCGGTGTAGCGTTTCCGCAACCTAGGCGTCCGGGACGTGCTCCGCGAATCCCGCGGTCCGAAGACCTTCGCGGAGCTTCTCCGCGTTGGCGTCAAGCCGTGCCGGGTCCGGGTTCTTCTCCACCGAGCCGAAGTCGAAGTCGGCCATGGTGTTGGAGGGCCAGACGTGGACGTGCAGGTGGTTGATTTCGTAGCCGGCCACGATGAGTCCGGCCCGAGCTGCGTCGAACACCTCGACCTGGACGGCGCCGATCTTCCGGGCCACCTCCATGACCCGGGCGAGCAGCACCGGGGAGGCGTCCGTCCAGCGGTCCACCTCCTCGGTTGGCACCACCAGGGTGTGGCCGTCGGCGAGCGGGCCGACGGTGAGGAAGGCCACCACGTCGTCCTCGCGCCACACGAAGCGGCCGGGGATCTCGCCGCGGATGATCCTGGTGAAGAGTGTGCTCATGCGTCTGCCCTTTCCGACGGGGACCCCAGGGTACTGGCGTCCAGGACAAAACGGTACTTCACGTCGCCGGCCACCATCCGGTCATAGGCCTCGTTGAGCTGGTCCGCGCGGACCACCTCGACGTCGGAGACGACTCCGTGCTCGGCGCAGAAGTCCAGCATCTCCTGGGTCTCCGCGATGCCGCCGATCAGGGAGCCTGCGTACGCAATCCGGCGGCGGATCAGAGCGCCCGGGTTCACCGGCGGCATGTCCTCCGGGGCAAGTCCCAGCTGGAACAGCGCACCGTCCACGCGCAGGGTCCGGAAGTAGGGGTTGAGGTCGTGGGGTGCAGCGACAGTGTCGATGATGACGTCGATGCTCCGGTTGGCGGCATCCATGGCTGCTTCGTCGCGGGACAGGATCACCTCATCCGCGCCGAGTTCGCGGGCTGCGGCGATCTTGGATTCGGAGGTGGTGAAGACCTTTACTTCGGCGCCCATCGCCTTGGCCAGCTTCACCGCCATGTGGCCCAGGCCGCCCAGACCCACGACGCCGACGACGTCGCCCTCCTCGACGTCGAAGTGGCGCAGCGGGGAGAACGTGGTGATCCCGGCACACAGCAGCGGCGCGGCCGCAGCCGGGTCCAGGGATTCCGGGACGCGGAGCACGTAGCGGCGGTCCACCACAATGGAGGTGGCGTAGCCGCCCTGGGTGATGGCGTCCGCGTTGCGGCGGTCCTTTGCCCCGTAGGTTCCGGTCATGCCGTTTTCGCAGTACTGCTCCAGGCCATCGAGGCAGCTCTCGCATTCGCGGCAGGAATCGACCATGCAGCCCACGCCCACAAGCTCACCGGGGGTGAAGTCGTCCACGGCGGAACCGACACAGCTGACGCGGCCCACGATTTCGTGGCCGGGAACCAGCGGGTAGTTCTGGGTGCCCCACTCACCACGGGAGGCGTGGACGTCCGAGTGGCATAGTCCGCAAAATTCGATCGCGATCTCGACGTCGTCTTCCTTCGGCGCGCGGCGCGCAACCGTCAGGGCAACCAGACCGCTCTCGCTGGAGGTCGCGCCGACGGCGGCCGCGAACCGGGGGCCATCAGCGGCCTCTGACGCGGTGCTGAGATCGGGGAGCGGTTTGGCAAGAGGCGGCGGCACGGGGCGTCCTGGAGTCATGTTCCGACGCTACCCCCGGGGCCTCAACATCGCCAGTCAGGAGCCTCCGCCAAAGAGCGGGCAGGACCGGCTTGCGGGTGCGACTAGCGACCGCCACTTGCGCGGTAGTCTGCCGCGTTGTACTGGATGCGGAGCTCTCGGATCTTGTCGCCGTCAAAGTCAAAGAACTCGGCGAAGCGAATGGTTCCGTTGGGGAGCTCAGCATCGTAGAGCACTGCCGCTCCGCCCGATGTGACGACGGCCTGAAGGATCGCGAGGCCGCGGACCGATTCAATGAAACCTCGCACCCCGTGTGTGAACCGGGTGCCGCCGGCCATTCGGCCGGCAACCGGCCCGTCGAACACGAAGTCCTCCGAGAGCAATGTGAGGAGATCCCGCCCATCCCGGTATAGCTCGGCACCGCCCGTGAGGATGCCGTAGTAGCGCTGAAGAGTGGGCGATTCGTCGATGGTCACTGCGGCGGACATGATTCCTCCAAGAGGCCAGAGATGCGTATTAGTTGATAGTTTCCAGCTCTCACTTGATTAAGTCAAGTAAGTTGATAGTCTGGTTCCGTGAAGACGTATGGGCAGTACTGCGCGCTGGCGCGAGGACTTGACCTGGTCGGTGATCGGTGGACGCTACTGATCGTTCGCGAACTGCTGTCACTTGGAGAGTGCCGGTACGTGGACCTGCAACGCGGCCTACCGGGGATTGCCACCAATTTGCTTGCAGCCCGGCTTCGCGACATGGAGCTGGCCGGTTTGGTGCTGCGCTCGGAACTGCCCCGCCCCGCGAAAGCAGTCGTGTTTTCTCTGACGGATCGCGGCGCCGCGCTCGAGGGTGTCGTCCGGGAGTTCATCAAATGGGGCGCACCGGTGATGAGCGGCCCGATGCCTGAAGAATCCTTCCGTGCGCATTGGCTGCTGCTGCCGCTGCGCGCCCTGTGTCGAGACAACCATCCCGCAGCTCCCCGGCAGCTGGTGCGTGTCGGGACAATTGACGACGGATGCGACATTACCGCGATGGTCGGCACCATTCGGATCACCCCGAGCGGGCCGCACGACCCCCCTGATGCCGTGGTTGATGGTGATCCCGGTGCTCTCGTTGCCCTGTTCGCGGGCCAGCTGCCCGTCAGTGCTGCGGCTACGGCGGGGCTCATCACCGGGGACATCGGTGCGGTGCGCCGCGTTATCGGCGGCATCCGGGCGTCTGCGGCGGTAACAGTACCGTGACGCATCCGCCCTCGACCGGGATTTGTCTTCTTCAGGAAATAGCCGCAGCGCTCAAACCCGACGGGCCGATCGATCTGGGCACAATGTTCCGAAGCCCTGGGCTGCGCACCGGAAACAAGATCGTGGCCTTCCTCGGCCACGGCGACCGCCTCATCGTCAAGCTTCCCCGCCCACGTGCCGCCGCCCTCGTGGACGACGGCATTGCGGAACCTGTCATCATGGGCGCGCGCACAATGCGCGAATGGGTCGCGATCCCTGCATCACCGGATCTGGAAACTACGCTGCAAGCCTGGACCGCACTCACCAGAGAAGCGCTCCAATACGTCCGCCTATCGCCCTGAGGCATTCGGCGCCGGCCGGACACCGCATTTTGAGTCACCCGGTGAGGGTTGCCTGAGGTGTTCGTAGCGGGCTCTACGCTCGTTGAGCTGGCGCCGGTTCCGTCAAAGCACCCCCCTGGAGTGCCGAGGACTCACCCCATGATCCCGGCAGCCATGACCCGCACCACCGCCGGGGACACCGCGGAATCGCTGATCGCAGCCGTCGTCCCGCCACCAAACTGGAGGGAACGGGTCCGAACTCGATGGACACCCGCGCGGGTCTTGATTGTCACAGGTGCCCGATAGCCTGTTTCTATGGACGGTAATAGGGGGTCCGAGGTGGTTACTTCGGCAGGCGGTGTGACGGTCATGGAGGTGGCCCGCTCACTGGCCGCTGTCCGGCCCTGCCATAACGACGACGACGGCGGGGCCGGGCTGATCGGTCAGCTCCGGGACCTCGAGGACCTCAAATCCGCCGCGGCAGCGTTGCAGGCCCGGATCGCCGTTGCCTTCGAACTCATCCAGCGCCGGAAACAGCGCGACACGGAGCGCGGCGCCGGGGCGCCCGGCACAGATCCGGGTGCCGGGCCCGGCGCAGGGCACGGGTCCGGGGTGGGTGCGCAGATCGCGCTGGCCCGGCGTGAATCCCCCGCCCGCGGCAACCGGCTCCTGGGCCTGGCCACAGCCCTCGT